>JAYUBB010000248.1:0-3943 GCA_043741015.1 Opitutaceae bacterium | reverse complement strand
GCGGCTGCATCAACGTCAAGACCGAGCCTATCGAAGTGAAGCCAATCCACATTATCGTGGATGTGAACGTGAAGGTGGAGAAGGCGCTGGAGGATTTCTTCGGCGACCTCGACAAGAAATCCGCGACCATCGAAACCCCGAAATCCTCACCGCCATGAAAGCCCGCCTCATCACCCTCTTTGCCGGACTCTGCCTCGTCATCACCACCATGGCTTTCGCCGAGGGCGCCACCGACCTCCGCCGCCGGATGGAGCAGCGCTTGCCGGCCATCGACCGCATGAAAACCTCGGAAGCCATCGGCGAAAACAACCGCGGCCTGCTCGAGGTGCGTCCCGCCGGCCAGGCCGACGCCGGCAGCCTGGTGGCGGAGGAAAACCGTGACCGCGAGGCCGTCTATGCGCTGATCGCCAAGGAAACCGGCGCCACGCCTGACTCGGTCGGCCGCGCCCGGGCCAAGCAGATCGCCGGCAACAGCCGCTCCGGCGTCTGGGTGCAGGACGAGAGCGGTTCGTGGAAAAAGAAATAGGGCGGGATAAGTCTGCTCAAGCCGGTGCCGGTCGGGCCCGAGTGGGTGGAGTGCGGTTAGCAGCCGCGGCCGCCTGCGCGGTCGCGTTTAGGCGGGCCAGACTTCCTTGCCAAAATCCCAACCCCGGCGGGCGGGCTGCCGGACAATGTGCTCAAAGCCCTTATGATTGGTCACGCGCATGTTGGTCGCATCCCACTCAATGTCCTGGTTGGATCGTTGGGCCATCACGCCGACAAGGGACATCTCGGTGAGCCGGGCGGCGTAGTCGAAATGGGAACCGGGCAGGGGGCCTTCGCCCTTGATGGCGCGAATCCATTCCTGGAACGGGCCTCCCTTGACGCGCGGGATTGTTTTCGCCGGCAGGTTGCGCCGGAATTCCTCCCACTGGGCGTCGGGGAGCAGCAGTTGCGGACTGTCGGGGCGGCCGCCGGTCATGAGCGTGTTCTTGTCCCCCACCATGAGCATGCCGCTTTTCGGGAAGGGTTTTGAACGGTCCCAGTTGAGCGGTGCCGGGGGGTGCTGGCCGCCGTCATACCAATGCAGCGCGACAGGTGGCCGCGCGCCCCGGGCGGGGAAGTCGAATCGGAGGTGGGAGGACCGCGGCACGAAGCCCTCGTGGATCGGTTCAAGATTGACGACGGAAACACGGGTGGGTGCGTCGAGGTCGAGCGCCCAGAAGGGTGCGTCGAGAGTGTGGCAGGCCCAGTCGCCGAGTTCGCCGCAGCCAAAATCCCAGAATCCGCGCCAGGTGAGCGGGCCATAGGCCGGGCTGTAGGGCCGCTTCTTGACCGGGCCGAGCCATAGATCCCAGTCGAGGGTCGCTGGCACCGGAGCGGTGGGCGGCGGAAAGGAGCTCGGAATGCGGAAGTAGGGAGCATTCACGAAATCGGGGCCGTCAAACCAGGCATGCACTTCACGCACGTCGCCCAGCACCCCCGCATCATACCACTCCTTCACGTAGCGGATCCCCTCGGTGGCATGACCCTGGTTGCCCATCTGGCTGATCACCTTGAAATGGGTGGCCGCCCGGCGCAGAGTGCGAGCCTGCCAGATGTCGTGGGTGAGCGGCTTCTGCACAAAGATGGGCTTGCCGTGCTGCATCGCCAGGTAGGCGGCGGAGAAGTGGATGTGGTCAGGGGTCGATACGACGACCGCGTCGATCTCGCGGTGCATCTGGTCGAACATGACGCGAAAGTCCTTGAAACGTTTGGCGCCGGGATATTTGGCGAAAGCCTCGGCTGCACGTGCGTCGTCAACATCGCAAAGCGCGACGTAGTTTTCACCGTCGCATCCGCTGAAGGCCATTTCGGCGATGCCACCCGCTCCGATGAATGCGAGGTTGAGCCGGCGGCCGGGGGCGGGACCCGCCTGGCCGATGGCGAAGCGCGGCAGGACAAAGAGTGAAGAGGCGACCAGGGAGGTCTTCAGAAAACCACGTCGGGAGAGGGCAGAGGGATTGATCATGCGCCGAGGAGTCAGAACCTGACGCGGGCGATCAGCCTTTGAAGGGAACCTTGAGCTCGAGCGGGGCAAAACCGGCGGCGGTGACGACCACTTTGTCGTCCGAGGCCAAGTCCGTGATGGTCCAGACCTGTCCTGCCTCAATGGCGTGTTCGGGCAGAAGGCGGGCCTTGTCCATGGCATGGTTCACGACGCTCAGGAGGATCTTCGCGCTGACCTTCAGGGTGACTTTCGAATCGTTTTTCAGCTTGAGGACAAACGGGGCGCCCTCCTTGACGGTCACCTTGGAGAAGGTGGCGGTCAGGGGCAGGCTCGGAGCCTTGTTCGCCGCCACTGGCTTGGGCGCCGCGGTATCGGCGGCGGGCAAAGAGGGAATTGCCACGAGTGTGAGACTGAAGGCACAGGCCAGGGCGAGCAGGGCCGAACGGGTGGGGAGGGGATTTGAGTTAATCATGATTGGAAGGGAAAACTGTTTTATCGGGAGATCCTTGGCTCCCCGATGTCTGCTAGCGACCGAAAGGAGAGGGGCCCTTACATGGCTGAACCTGCTTCATGGCATGACGGCTGACAAGCCCAGTTACTGCGCGGATTTTGTACAGAGGTACAGCCCTACGGGGTTGGCGCAACCACGGCGGCCTCCTGCAGGCTGGGTTTGCTTTTGGATAAACCGATACACACCGTTCCGTCCATGTCACCCGAGCCACTCACCAAAACACGCATCACAGGGGCACTCAGCCGCCTTGGGGAGCTGGCCCAGGACCGGAAGCTGACGCTGGAGGTGGCCCACTTCGGCGGAGCGGTGTTCACGTTCGTTTACGAGGCGGCCTCGACCACCAGGCGGGCTGACGCGGTTGCGCGGCCCTCGGCACTGGCGCACGAACTGGCTGCACTGGTCGCCACCGAGCAGGGGCTGGCGGCGGACTGGCTCAACGAAAGCGTGAAGCAATTCCTCGCTCCGAAAGATGAAAAGCGTCGTCAGGCGGGCCATGAATTCGGTCGCGGCCTGCGGGTATCCGGGCCCGCCGCCGGCTACCTATTGGCGCATAAATTGCGCGCCTGTCGTTCACCCCTGCCCGGCCAAGCGGGGGACGAAGGCGCGGTCCGGTTCCTGCTGGGGAAAATCCGGCCCAAGTCGCTGACGGAGGTCGTGGCGACCTATGGGAAGTTCTTTCCCGGCGAGGTCCTGGGCGAGCACGCCACGGTGCTCGTGGAGAAAACGCTGGCGGAATTGAAACAACCGCGCTTGGGCTGACTCGCTCCAGCGGACAAATTTGAGATAGCGGTCTTCGGGTTTCATCGGGTGAAACTGGGTGTGAATCGTTTACAGGTCTTCAGGTTTCAGGCCAGTATGTCAGGCGATACGCGAGAGCATGCGGGGACCAATTTCCTCCCCATCGTGAAAGGCGAAGACAAAATCAGGCCAACCGGTGCGCTCCAAGGATCTTGTGCGAACCTGAATGCCGCTTGAGCTTCCACCCGATCCTGAACAGGGCGCCGAGGACCAACCTGGCCTTGCGGGCACCCCAACTACTCATACCGCCACGGAAAACACCTGGGCGAGTTGGGGAGTGTCCTCGCCGTGTTCAACCTTGTCGGCTAGGATGCGGAGAACCAGCGCCTCCACCTTGACGACGGCCTCGGTCTTGGTTGCGCCATAGGCCATGGCATCGGGAATGGAACTGATCTCGGCGATCCAACGGCCATCTTGCTCCTGTTCGACTTCAACTTGCATAGAGGGAAAGCTAGGTGGGCGCTGCGGGATGGCAAGGCGGCATTCAGTGCGGGCCGGCGGGGCAAACCTGGGAATCGGCCACGGAGAGACGGGACCCATGCAGCCGGGTGGTGGAGGCCGGGCTTGCGGGCGCAGCTAGCCGTCCAACCGACCGTCGAGCAGTTCGAGAAATTGGCGGGGCGACAGAATGCGGATGTCTCGATGACTTTTCAGGCAAAGCAGAT
>JAYUBB010000247.1:0-3952 GCA_043741015.1 Opitutaceae bacterium | reverse complement strand
TCATGGCCCAGCCGGTGATGTCGGGATTGGCCTGCATGACCTGCTCGACCTTGGCCGCGGCGTCCTGCGCGGTTTCCTTGTGGTAATAGACGTCGCGGATCGTGATGCCGGGGTACTTGGCGGCGACCTCGCGGACGCCCTGCACGCGTTTCTGGAGATTCGGGGCGTTCTGGTTGCCCGCGAGGACCGCGACAATGCCCTTGTTGTGCATGACCTTGGCGAGCTCCTCCATTGTCTGCTTGCCGCATTCGATGTCATCGACGCCGTAGGTGACGAAGCGCTTGGAGGCGGGGGCGTCGGAGTCGAAGGTCGCGACCGGCACCCCGTTGTCCACGGCGCGGTTGATCGCGTCGGTGAGCTTGTTGGCGTCGGAGCAACTGACGGCCAGGCCCTCGGCGCCGGCGAGCACGAGCTGCTCGATGGCCTCGGCCTGTTTCTGGGCGTCCTCTTCGTTGGGCGTGCGCCAGTCGATCTTGATGTTCATCTTGTGCTTGGCGCTGAGTTCCTTGGCGGCGTCCTGGGCGCCGACCCGGGCGGCCTGGAAAACCGGATTGCCCTGGGACTTGGCGACAACGCCGATGATAATGGTGCGCTCGGCGGCCCGGCTGGTGAGGGCGAGCGAGAGAGCGAGGAGGAATACGATTTTTTTCATGGGGGTTAATTGAGGGAGGTTGGAATTTTTTTTACCGCGAAGGGCGCCAAGGATCGCGAAGGAGGAAAGGGGGACAGGGTTTGGGTTTTTTGGTTCGGGCACTTCGCGTGAATTCGTGTCCTTCGCGGTTAAAAATCCGATGGTTTGTTTCAGCCCGCCTTGGCGGTCAGGCGGCGTTTGGCCAGCCAGGTATTGAAGTTGTCGAGCACGACGGCGGCGATCACCACCGTGCCGATGATGATTTGGCTGTAATTCTGGTCGATGCCGAGAATGACAATGCCGCTGGAAATCATCTGGATGATGAGCGCGCCGAGCACGGCGCCGAGGGCGGTGCCGCGGCCGCCGGTCAGGCTGGCGCCGCCGACCACGGCGGCAGCGATGACGTTGAGTTCGTAGCCCTGGCCGTCGCCCGAGCTGGCGCTGCCGTAATAACCGAGGGCGATCAGGGCCGAGACGCCGGCAGCAAGACCCGACAGCAAATAGACGCCGAGCTTCACGCGCTCGACGCGGATGCCGCTGAAGCGTGAGGCGAGTTCATTGCCGCCCACCGCATAGACCCGGCGGCCGGCGGCGAGGCGCGACAGGAAAATCCAGCCCACGACCAGCACGACGAGCATCACCCCGAGCGGCACGAGGCTCAGGCCGCCGCTCGTTTCCTTGCGCACCAGTTCGCGGAACAGCGCGGGAAAACCGCCGATGGACTGCCCCTTGGTCGCGACAAAGGCGATGCCGCGGAGGATCGCCATCGCCCCGAGCGTGATGATGAAGGGATGCACGCGCAGGGAGACGATCAGCCCGCCGTTGGCCAGGCCGCACAGGGTGGCGGTGCTCACGCAGGCCATCGCCCCGAGCAGCACGGCCAGCCACGGGGCGGTGTCGGGGGCCGCGCCCGCCGGACCGAAATGCTGGAAGGTCAGCGCGCCAATCACAGAGGCCAGAGCGTAGATCGAGCCGACGGACAGGTCGATGCCGCCGGCGATGATGACGATCGACATGCCGACGGCCATGATGGCGATGAAGCTCGTGTCCTTGGCCAGTTGGGCAAGGTTCTGGGCGTTGAGGAACTTGTTCTTCTCGACGAAGGCCGGCACGCGTTCGCCGTCGGCGTTGACGGTGAAGACCCGCTGGCGGCTGCCGTCCGCCGCGAGCTCAAAGCTCGGTATCCGCACCGTGCCGCTGAACACCGTGAGCAGGACGCCCAGCGCCAGGATGACGAACAGCAGGCCGCTTTCCTGGAAACGGAAGAGGTGGCGGAGGGGTGACGACATGGGGGTGGCTCAGGGGGAAACCGCCTTCAACTGCACTGTTGAAGGGGAATCTCGTCAACCATTACCCAAACGGTGGAGCGCGTTGACCCGGCGCGCGCTTTGCCCGCGCGGCTGACAAACCAGCGCACTGGGGTCAGTGCGCTCCACCCTCAATGGCCTGCATTACTTCTCAGACGCAGGCTTCATCGTGGTGTGAAATCCCATCTCCTTTGCCGACATCTCTGCCGTCGGCGGGTCGAGCAGGAAGCATAATCCGTTGGAGCACATCAAAGATGGCCGTCTCGTGGGAATCGAGGCGTGAGGTCAGTTCCTTTTCCACCGTGGCGAGTTTCCCGGTGAGCTCGCGGGTATCGGTGAGCAGACCGCGCATCTTCACGAAGGCGCGCACCACGAAAACGCTCATTTGGGCGGCTGCAGGAGCAACGAGCGTAAAAATCTATACGGCCCAGGGACTGCGAAACGCAACGGTGCTGCGCGTCGATGAAGCCAACGACATTGCGGTGCTCAAGCTCGACAACGGTACTTATCCCACGCTGCCCATCGCCCTGTCCCGTAAAGTTCGTTTAGGGCAAACGGTGGCAACGATTGGATTTCCAAATATAGGGTTCCAGGGCTTTAGCCCGAAAGTCACCAAGGGGGAGATCAGCAGCCTGAACGGATTTGGCGATGACCCTCGGGCGTGGCAAATCAGCGTTCCGGTTCAGCCCGGTAATTCAGGCGGTGCGTTACTGGATGAAAATGGAAATCTGATCGGAGTAGTCGTGAGCAAACTCGGCTTAAGGGCGGTCCGAACGACCGGCGATATTCCTCAGAACGTGAACTATGCCGTCAAGAGCACTTATGCCCTTGCCCTGCTGGAGCCATATTTGGACAGCGATGCGCCAGAGCCAAGCCAAGGAGCAACAAAACCAAAATTCGAAGACATGATCGCGAAGGCGCAACAGTCAGTGGTTCTGATCTTGGTTTACTGATCTATATTTTCCGAAAGTGCACCGTAAAGCCACCGTTTATGCCATGACAGCCTCCAGTCCAGCCCATGACTCATTGACCCTGCTTTCTCCGGATGATCAGAAACAATGGTTAGTTGACCACATCCCGGAACGGATTCGGGCGGTTCTCCCTGGAATCGGAATGTCAGGGGTATGGGCTGTAAGCCCGGAAGCAGCCAACTTAAGGGACCCCATTGCCCATCGTTGCAGGGGAGACGCGATATGGGAAGGGCGCTTAGCCGCAATGCGCTGGCTTATTATGTTCGTTGGAGTCTCCGCAAAACGTGTCACTTTGGAACCAGAGCGCCCTCAGATCTATGACCGAGACAAAGATGTTTTCATTACGCGCATTGACGGAGGCCAGATGCGACTCTTTCCGCCGGGCGATGACGCGAAGGCATTGGCCAAAGTCTGGGCCGGCTGTTCAAAGGCCACTGCGCACCCGACGAATCGCACCTCACACCCCAAGGTTAATGAGCCGGAGCTTCGCGCTGCCCTAAAGCTCGTTGTCGAGCACCTTAAGAGCACAATATACGCGAAGGCCGGAAAAAATCTCATCGATTTTGTGCTGACGATGAAAACACCCGATGAATTGCTGACTGGGTGGTGATGACTCCAGGAGCCGGATCGGGTTACTTCGCCTGACCGTAATACGCCCCCGGGCCGTGCTTGCGCTTGAAATGCTTGTTGAGCAGCTCGGGCTCGATGGACTTCAGCTTCGGGTCGAGGGCGAGGGACATCAGCGCCAGGTGGGCGCAGCACTCAGCGGCGACGGCGACCTCGACGGCCTTGGCCACGGTCGCGCCCCACGTGAAGGGCGCGTGGCGGTTGACGAGCACGCCGGGGCAGTCGAGCGGGTCGAGTGACTTGAAGCGTTCGACGATGACGTTGCCGGTCTCCAACTCGTAAGCGCCGCCCGCAATTTCCTTGAGCGTCATTTTGCGCGTGACGGGAATCTCGCCGTAAAAGTAATCCGCGTGCGTCGTGCCGAAGACCGGCACGGGCCGGCCGGCCTGGGCGAAGGCCGTGGCGTGCGAGCTGTG
>JAYUBB010000246.1:0-3964 GCA_043741015.1 Opitutaceae bacterium | reverse complement strand
ATCGAGCACGAGGGCGCCGGCGGGGGGCTCCAGGATGGCGAGCTGGCTGTCCAGCATGGCGGGCTTCATGTAATGGCCGGCGCGCTGCTGCAGGCGGGTGCGGAGAAGTTCGCGATCACCGGCGAGAAAAACGAGGGAGACGTTCGGCGCCCCGTTCATGAGCACGCGGCGGTAACTTTCTTTCAGAGCCGAGCAACTGAACACAGCGCTCCGGTTTGCGGAGAGGCATTCATCCATGGCGGCGCGAAGGGCGGCCAGCCACGGAGCGCGGTCGGTGTCGTCAAGCGGCAGACCGCGGCCCATCTTGGCCTTGTTGGCGGCGCTGTGAAAGTCGTCGGCCTCGTGATAGGGCCAGCCGAGGGTGGTGGCGAGCTGGCGGCCGACCGTGGTCTTGCCCGAGCCGGCGACGCCCATGAGGAGGATGAGGCGGGGAGACAAGGAAGGCATGAGGCGTGAGGAATGAGGTTTGAGGGGAATGCGGCTCGGGGTCTCGTGCCTCAGATCTCAAGCCTCAGGCCTTTAAATCGGCCGGGCCGATTTTATCGCACGACGCGTTTATAATTCTGGCTGTAGAGGACGACATTGTCGGCATCCTTGATGACCATCACATAGGGGTCGCTGGTGGCGAGGGCGGGCTTGCCGTCCTGCAGGGCACCGCGGGCCGTGCGGATGATCTCCTCGGCAATCGCCTGGGCGGCGCCATATTTGGCGATGCGCAGCGTGCCGTCATTGCCGATGATGAGGCGGCGGTCGCCTTCCAGGTTGCCTGTCTGGTATTCGCCGGCAACGCGGTTGAGGAGAGTGACGGACTCCGGCGAAGGCATGAGGGTGAACTTGGGCGCGAGCGAGCGGGCGGGGCGCAGCAGCATCCACAGGCCGCCACCGAGACAGCCGGCGACCAACACCAGCATCAGGGTGACCTTGGCCCAGTCGGCGACGCCGGCAGAGGGGAGGTGCAGGCCGGCGGGGTGGGCCGTGACCGGCCGGTCAAAAACACGCGGGGCGGCGGCCTTCACCACCGGCTCGGTGATGCCGGTGATCGTGCCCACGATAAAGTCGACGGAGTGCTCCTCGCCACGCAGCAGAGCCTCGCGGCCGACGAAGCACAGGCGACGGTAGCGCGTGCGAACCACATAGACCTCGCGGTCGGTCTTGATGCGGATCTCCGGGGTGGAGGGTTCGTAAATGGACAGTTGCGCGGCGACCGCGCTGAGGGCGTGGAGCATTGCGACAAGTTGGGCGGCCGTGACCGCGGGCATCTGCTCGTCGGGATAGCCCAAGCCGGCCGCGGCCGCGCCGGGGGCGAGGTGGTGGAGCGTCACACTGTAAGCAGGGCCGGCCATCAGGGTTCGAGAATGAGCAGGGGGCAGTCGCCAAAGCCCTTGCGGAAGTTGCCGGTGGTGAGATCGCCGTCGTCGAGGGCCTCGTCGATCTCCTGCATGAGGTCGGCATCGATGATCAGCGGGGCGTCGGTTGTACCGGTGATGGCGAGGGCGGCGTGCCATTTGCCCCCGGGACTCGTGCCGCCGGGATGCACCTGGTTGTATTCCCAATCGAATTTGCCGCCCATGGGCGTGGCCGTGGCCCACACCGTGGTGGGAATGTCCTGGCTGCTAACGCCGGTGGGGACCACGCCGGCGGCGGATTCGGCGGGCCACGAGCCGTTTTGCTGGGCGTAGGCCTGGAACGCGGCGCCGAAAACCCGGAAGTTGTTGGCCACGGTGGTGGCACGGGCCTTGCGCTGGATGCGCTGGTAAGTCGGCACAGCCATGAAGAAAAGCAGGCTGAGGATGAGCACGGCGATCATGAGCTCCACCAAGCTGAACGCCGCGGTGGCCGAGCGCGGAAGGCGCTGGCGGCCGAGCAGGCGGCGGGGGTGGGATGACTCACTCATCGCCGCCATTTCGGCTGAGCGCCGGGCGGGAGGCAAGCATCCAGTGAACCCGCCTACGCCGTTCCGCTTCGGCGAGGCAAGCAGAGGACCGAAGATGAAGGACGGAGAACAGCAGGCCCGAGGCAAATCACGGCCTTGATTGGTAGGCACCGGGGGTGCAGGCTTCCGGCTGCGGCCAGCCGAGGAGCGCAGTGATGTCGGCGGGGAGCGGAGATTTGACCGGGAGCGCACGGCTGGGCGCATAGTTTTTCAGCTCGGGGCTGCGGAGCACGCTGCCGGGCTCCAAGGCGAGGCTCTGGCTGTGCGCTTCAAACTGCGGAAATTTGCCGCGCAGCTCGGCGAGGGATTTAAACTCGAACTGGTTGGTCTCGCCCGCAGCGGGACTCCAGGCGACAAGGCTCTGGGCGGCAGAGCCGGTGGGGCGGACGTAGAGATTATGGTCCATCGCGGCGAACTGGGGTTGCGTGAGCTTGCCTTTGAGCACCGGCGCCTGGTCGGCGCGGAGGAGCGCCTTGGAAAATTGCGCGTCGGCCACGAGGAGGTTGCCGGAGAAGATATGGCCCTCGCGCTGGTCCACGTCGGGGCCGGTGGCGGGATGCCACGCGAAATGATCGGCGGTGGCGCTGCGCTCGTTGCGCTCGAAGGAGGCGACCGTGTTGACGAAAGTGTTCTGATAGACCCGGGCCTGGCGGCTGTTGAGAATGCGGACGCCCTTGTTGCAGTTTGCAAAGACATTGCCGGCACAGACGGCACCCTGGGAAATTTCGAAGAAGAAGCCGTCGAGGCAGTTCTCGACCCAGTTGTTGACGAAGACGGCGTCCACATTGCCGACGTCATACCAGACGCCGTTGGAGTTGGGGTTGTCGAGAATGAGGTTGTCGCGGCAGGTGACGCGGCGGGTCTGGTTGAAAATCTTCACGGCCGACGGGTAATAGCCGGTGAGCTGCTCGACGTTGTTGCGGGCGATGATGTTTCTCTCGAGCAGGCAGTCGGAGGAACCGATGACGTAGATGCCCTCGGTGCTCGTGTCGCTGACGAGGCAGTTCCGGATCGTCAGCCGGTCGCCGCGGAAATAGCCGGCGACGCGCGAGCAGTGCGTGATGGTGCAGTGTTCGAGGGTCGTGCCGACGATCTCCTTGCCGAAGGTGGCGGGGTCGGCCACGCCGATGGGATCGTCGGTGGGTTCCTCGGTGGGGGGCACGGAGCCGCGTTTGCCCTCCACCTCCAGGGCGCGGTAGGCATACTGGGTGAAAGTGAGGCCGCGAATGACCGGTCCCTTGTGATCGGAATTTTTTCCGTGGGCGGGCTTGGGGGTGCAGACGAGCGCGCTGTCCCGGGTGGTGATCTCCACCAGCCGGTTGGTCGGATCCGTACGGAGGTAAACCTGGCCGGCGTCGTAGTCGATGTAGTAGGAGTGGGCGTCGAGCTCGCCTTCCCAACCGGCGGAGCGCAGCGCCTCTCCGTCCACGAAAACCATGTCGTTGTTGAAGCGGTGCAGCGGCGTGCGGCTGCCCTCGCGGTCGCGCTGCCACCAGTCCCGCGGCTTGCAGGGGAACAGGGTTTTCCAGGCGGTGCGCCAGAGGCCGTCACGCAACGCCACCCAGTTCCCGGCGATCTCCGTGCCCTTGAGCACGGGCTTTTCATCACGATAGGGTTGCAGCGTGATGCTTTGGTTCAACACGAGCCCGCCGGTGCGGTAAATGCCGCCGCGCATGATGATGGCGTCGCCGGTAACGACCCGGGCGAGAGCGGATTCAATCGTAGTAGGTGCCTCAAGAGTGGCGCCGGTGGCGTCGGGCCGGCCGTCGGGCGCGACGTAGTAGATGTGCGCGGCATCCTTCGGCACCTCGTAGGTCTGCGCCTGCGGGCCGTAGGGACCGCCCGAGGGCTGGGCGTGGAGGGTGGGGGCGAAGGCCAGAGCAACGATGACGGGCAGACGGAAAGGGAGCCAGCGGGACAGACGGGATTTCATGGGATAAGGAGGAGACTAATGGGCGGATTGACGGGGTTTGGCAAACCGCCCCGCCGTGCTAACACTGGACGCGGCTCGACAGGCGGTGGTCGCGCCGC
>JAYUBB010000245.1:0-3978 GCA_043741015.1 Opitutaceae bacterium | reverse complement strand
CGGGATTCTCCATGTTGACAATCAGCAGCACCGCCTGGACTAGGCAGATGAACACCGTGGCATAGCGGGTGTATTGCGTGAGCTTCTGGCGGCCAACGTCGCCTTCCTGCTGCAGGCGGCTGAGCGCCGGCACGATGGCGGTCATCAGCTGGAAAATGATGGAGGCGCTGATGTAGGGCATGATGCCCAGTGCGCAGACCGCACCCTTTAACAGCGCGCCGCCCGTGAACATGTTGTAGAGGCCCACGAGCCCACCGCCACCGGCCGCCGTCTGGTCGGCAAAGAAGTGCTGCAGCGGCTTGGGGTCGACACCTGGCAGCGGGATATGTGCTCCGACGCGAGCCACGAAGAGCAAACCCAGGGTGTAGAGAATTCGCGAGCGGAGCTCGGGAATCTTCATGGAGTTCGTGAAGGCGGAAAACATTAGGAGTAAATCTGGATGGGGTTTGGACTGACGGGCCCGGAGGCCCGCCCTGCCCTGCTTAGGCGACGACCGCTGAGCCGCCCGCTTTCTCGAGCTTGGCCTTGGCGGAGCCGGTGAACTTCTGGGCCGTGACCTTGAGTGCGCGGCTGATTTCGCCGTCACCGAGGACCTTGAGCAGCTTGATACCCGGGCGGACGAGGCCGGCTTGGGCCAGCACCTCGGCATTCACCTCGGTGACCTTGGCGTCGAGCCGGGCGAGATCGCCGACATTGACGACGGCGTAGCTCGTGCGGAACTCGTAGTTGTTGAACCCGCGGTGCGGGAGCTTGCGGTAGAGGGGCATTTGGCCGCCTTCGAAACCGGGGCGAATGGAGCCGCCGGAGCGGGCCGTCTGGCCTTTGCCACCGCGACCGGAGGTCTTGCCGTGGCCGCTGCCTTCACCGCAGCCGACGCGCTTCCGGCGGTGCACGGCACCCTTGACGTTCTTGAGATTATGGAGACGCATTTTGGTAATTCCTGATTTTTGGGGCGCCGCCCCGCAACTTTGGCGGAACGACTCGGAGTTGGGTTAATTAGGCGCGAAGCGCTTTAAAATCTTCCTCGAGGCGAAGCTTGAGCAGGCCGTTGAGGGTCGCGTGCACGACAGCGATATGGTTCTTGGAACCCATCGATTTGGTGAGAACGTTGTGGATCCCCGCCGCCTCGAGGACCGCGCGGACGCCGCCGCCGGCGATGAGGCCCGTGCCGTTGGAGGCGGGACGGAGGAACACCTTGCCGCCGTCATACTCACCCAGCACCTCGTGCGGAATCGTGCTGCCCTTGAGCTTCACGGAGACCATGCGCTTCTTGGCGGACTCGGTGGACTTTTTAATGGCGTCGGGGACCTCGTTGGCCTTGCCGTAGCCGATGCCGACCTTGCCCTTGCCATCGCCGACGACAGAGAGGGCGGAGAAGCTGAAGCGACGGCCGCCCTTCACGACCTTGGCACAGCGGTTGATGAAGACGACTTTCTCAAACATGCCAGGCTCGCCCGAATCATTGTTCGAGCGGGGACCGGAGGACGGACGGGTGGAATTGTAATTCATGGGCGGAGATTAGAACTGCAGACCGCCCTCGCGGGCGGCGTCGGCAAAGGTTTTGACGCGACCGTGGAAGAGGCGCCCGTTGCGGTCGAACACGACGGCGGTGATGCCGGCGGCCTTGGCCTTGGCGGCAAAGGCGGAGCCGAGGGACTTGGCCCCGGTGACGTTGCCCTTCACCTTCGATTTCCGGGTTTCCGGATCGAGGGTGGAAAGGAACACGAGGGTCGAGCCGGCATCGTCGTTGACGGCCTGCGCGTAGATGTGCTTGCCGGAGAACTTGACGCTGAGGCGCGGGCGGACGGCGGTGCCGGTCACCTTCTTGCGGATGCGCCATTTGCGCTTCTGGAGGAGCTGGGCTTTGTAAACGGTCTTCATGGTGGATGGTGCGTTTAGGCGACGGTCTTGCCTTCCTTGCGGCGGACGCGCTCGGCGTGCTCGCCCACGAGGCGGACACCCTTGCCCTTGTAAGGTTCGGGCGGGTAGTAGGCGCGGATCTCGGAGGTCACCTGGCCAACGAGCTGCTTGTCGACACCCTCGATCTTGAGCTTGGTCTGGTCGGTGACCGTGATCTTGATGCCCTCGGGAATGTCATGGAGAATGGGGTGCGAGTAGCCGAGCGCGAGGTCGAGCTGCTTGCCCTTCAGCGCGGCCTTGAAGCCGACGCCCTGGATCTCGAGTTCCTTGGCGTAGCCGATGCTGACGCCTTGGACCATGCTGGCGATCACCGAGCGGGCCGTGCCATACATGGCGCGGGAAAAGCGGGTCTCCTCGGTCTTGGAAACGACGAGTGTTTTGTCCTGCTGCTCGATCTTCACGACGGGCGCGAAGGTCTTGGAGACTTTGCCCTTGGGGCCTTCGACGGACACGGTGGTGCCCGAGATGGCGACCTTGACCTTGTCGGGGATCTGAACGGGTTTTTTGCCGATTCTGCTCATGGTGGTGGGGCTCCTTACCAGACGGTGCAGACGAGTTCGCCGCCAAGTTTCTGGCGACGGGCGTCCTGGTCTTTCAAGAGACCCTTGGAAGTGGAAATGATGGCGATACCGAGACCGTTGAGGACGCGGGGAATGTCGGCGTAGCCGGTGTAGAGACGGCGGCCGGGAGTGGACGAACGCTTGAGACCGGTGAGGACCGGGGCGCTGTCGACGTATTTCATCGTGACGACAACGGTCTTGTGTCCGCGCTCGTCGGTACCGGTGGTCACGTCACGGATAAAGCCTTCGGCCTTGAGGATGCCGGCGAGGCTTTCCTTTAGTTTGGAGTGCGGGGAAACGCACTGCGCGAGACCGGCCTTCGACGCATTGCGAAGGTGGGTCAGAAAATCACTGATTGGGTCGGTCATGGATGGATGTTGGTTGGATTGCCCGTCGGATCATATCCGACTTCCGGCGGGAAAGTGGTTTACCAGGAGGACTTGGTGACGCCGGGGATCTTGCCGGCGAGCGCGAGTTCGCGCAGAGTGATGCGGGAGACGCCGAAGCGGCGGTGGAAACCGCGGGGCCGGCCGCTCAGCGAGCAGCGGTTGCGGATGCGGACCTTGGAGGAATTGCGCGGAAGCTTGGCGAGTCTCTTCTGGGCGGCGAAGAATTCCTCGTCGGTCGTCGCCGGGTTGGCGAGGATGGCCTTCAGCTCGGCGCGCTTGGCGGCGTGCTTCTCGACGAGGCGGATGCGCTTCTTGTTACGTTCGATGGCGGAAGTTTTCGGCATGGTCGGTGACGGGTTTAGGCGGCGGAAGTCTTGGCGGGCACGGGTTCGATGCGGCGGAAGGGCATGCCGAGGAGCTTGAGGAGCTCGCGGGCCTCGTCGTCAGTTTCGGCGGAGGTCACGAGGGTGATGTCGAGGCCCATCGAGCGCTTGTTGTTCTCGACGACGATCTCGGGGAAAATAGTGAAGTCGGTGATGCCGATGGTGTAGTTGCCCTGGCCGTCGAGCTTGTTGGGCACGCCACGGAAGTCGCGGATGGTGGGCAGCGCCACGGCGAGCAGGCGCATGAGGAAATGCCACATGGCCTCGCCGCGGAGGGTGACATGGCAGCCGGTGACCTGGTTGGGCTTCAGCTTGAAGTTGGCGATGGCCTTCTTCGAGCGGTTGAGCACCGGTTTCTGGCCGGCGATGAGGCCCATGTCGCGGGCGGTGTCGGCGATCGTGTTCTTGTCGGCCTCGGAGCTGATGCCGGTGTTAAGGACGATCTTCTCGAGCTTCGGGACCTGGTGCTTGTTCTTGTAACCGCGGGAGGTCATCAAGGCCGGGGCGACGGTCTCGGCGTAGATTTTCTGGAGAGGTGTGGGTTGTTTGCTCATGGTGCGAACCGGGTTTCCGGGCCGGATGCTTGATGGTTTATTAAAGTGGTGGTGTCCCCTTGCCGGCTCAGGCCTTGGCCGCAACGGCGGCGGGCTTCTTGGTGCGCTTCGACGACTCGTAGCGGGACAAGAGCATGAGGTTTGACACATGGATCGTGCCCTCGCGCTCGGC
>JAYUBB010000244.1:0-3984 GCA_043741015.1 Opitutaceae bacterium | reverse complement strand
CGAAACTAAAGGTCGCCAGTGCCCGGAAGTCTGTCCCTATGGCGGGCCACCCCCGGACCCATGAAAATCAAGTCGGCCATCTTCGAAACCAGCGCCCCCTCCCTCCCGGGCTGTCCGCGTCTGGCGCTGCCGGAGTTTGCGTTCATCGGCCGCTCCAACGTGGGCAAATCCTCGTTGATCAACCTGCTCGCCGAGCAACGCGACCTCGCCCGGGTCTCCGACCTGCCGGGCAAGACGCAGTTGATAAATTTCTTCACGATCAACAAGAACTGGCGCCTGGTGGATCTGCCCGGCTACGGGTATGCGCACGTGGCCAAGACCAAGCGCGCCGACTTCAACGAGGCGGTCGCCGATTACATCGAGGGCCGGGAGAATCTCCGCAGTGTCTTCGTCCTGATCGACTCGCGCCTCCCGCCGCAGCAGCTCGACGTGGATTTCATCGGCTGGATGGCCGGCACCAAGGTGCCGTTCGTGCTGGTCTTCACCAAAATCGACAAACTCTCCCTCTCGCAGGCGCAAAACAATATCGCGGCTTTCCGCCAGTCGGTGTTCGCCGGCCTTGATCCGGCCCCGCACGTCATCGCCTCCTCCTCCAAGACGAAGACCGGACGGACGGAAATCCTGCAGCATATCGCGCAGATGCTGGCCGCCGGCTGACCTGACCGGCCCGCGCTTGCCGAATGACATTTCCTGGCTAGCATTGCCCGGTCCTCCGGCCAGCATCGCCCCCGGCGTCGCCTGATGTTTTTTCAACCTCAACCCCGCACCCCCTGAATCCCATGTCCTCCCGCCTCCGCTGCCTCACGTTCACCGCCCTCACGCTCCTTTGTTCCACCTTGGTCACCGCCGCCGATGCCATCCGCATCCGCGCCGGCACCACGACCAAGCACACGGATGAGAACGGCGTGGTCTGGCTCGCCGAGCAGGGTTTCGCCGGCGGCGACACCGTCGACCGGGGCGACATCATTGTGGCCAACACCAAGACCCCGTCCCTCTACCAAACCGAGCACTACGGCATGAGCGGCTTCTCGCAAGCGGTCACCAATGGCAAATATACCGTGAAGCTTCACTTTGCGGAGACCTTTGAAGGCATCGGCGGGGTCGGCAACCGCGTGTTCACTTTCAACGTCGAGGGGCAGGAGTTCAAGGACTTCGACATCACGGCCAGGGCGGGCGGCGACATGCGCGCCTACGTCGTGACCGTCGAGGTGGCGATCAAGGACGGCAAACTCGATATCAGCTTCACGAACCAGGTTGAGAATTCCGTGATCAACGCGATCGAGATCATCCCGGCTGGTTAAGAAGACGATTTTGTCTTGGGGGCGGGACAGCTTCCCGCCACCAGCCAGGCCACGCCGGCCACAGCGAGCGCCTCGAACGTCCCGGCCAGCTCGAACGCGTTTTTCAACTCCACGCTGCGCGGGAGGTGCAGCAGCAGCACCCAAAGGAAAATCATCGTGCCGGTCAGGATGGCCGCAGGCCGGCGGGTGCGCGGCACCATCACTCCCAGCCCACCTGCGAGCAGGGCCACCCCGGAGAAACAGGTCCAAAACCGTAGCCCCGGCGGGATCCACGTCGGGACCATCGTGTCCACGAACCCGGCATAGACGAAATGCTGCACGCCGCAGATCAGGAGAAACACTCCGAGCAACCCAGCCGCCAGGGTGGCCGCCCTCCCGGTTCCCGCAACCAGCAGGATCGCGCCACCCAACAGCGCCAGCACCTTGGCTGGATTGGTCCACACGAAGCCCGCCCCGGGATTCGCCCGGAGTTCGGGCACCCGCTGGAGAACAAACGACCCGAGCAGCAGCACCGTCAGCGCGACTGCGGCCGCCCGCACCCGGTAGCCGGTGAGAATCGCGCCACCGATCAGCACGAGCACCACGCCACTGACGATCGCGAGAGGGGAATGGGCCGGCACCCACTCCGGCAGCTTGGGCACGATCCGAACAAAATCGGCGTTGATCACCTGCATCAGCCCGGAGGCAGCCACGGCAGACCCAAAGCAACAATGGCCGGCGCGCGAAAGGATATCCATGGGTAGTTTAACCCCGGCCAGGCCGCCAGCCCTTCGTTGATTTGCGATATCCACTCCGGCTTGTAACTGAATCATTCGCGGTTATCACCACGCGTAACCCCGGCTCTAGCCGCTGATTTTTCCGCCCTATGAAATTCCCCCATCCTTCGTGCCTCCGGCGCAGCAGCGCCGCCGCCGCCTGCCTGCTGCTCTTCATCGGCTCTCAGGCCGCCGTCCCGACCGTACCCCGGTTGATGTCCCCCGACGGCAACATCGCGGTGAATCTCAAGGTCGTCGAACGCGTCACCTACGATGTCCTCTACGAGGAGCGCGCCCTGCTCCATGACTCGACCCTGTCGCTCAAGGTGGACAACATCACGCTCGGCCTCGCGCCGAAGCTGAAGGCCGCCACGCCCCGCAGTCATGACGCCACCCTCGCCCCGGTCGTCCGCCAGAAGGCCGCCGCCGTGCGCGAACACTACAACGAGCTGCGCCTTGAGTTCGACGGCGGCTATGCCCTCACCTTCCGCGCCTACAATGAGGGTGTCGCCTACCGGTGGGAGACCGCGCTGCCCGCGGACCGCGTCAAGGTGTTCGCCGAGGAGGTCACGCTGAATTTCTCGGGCAACTACTTCGCCTACTACCCCGAGGAGCAAAGCTTCATGTCGCACAACGAACGGCTGTTCCTGCCCCGCGCCCTCGGCGACCTCGCGCCAAAGAACCTCGCCAGCATTCCCGTGGTCGTCGACGCCAACGGCATCAAGGTCGCCCTCGCCGAGTCCGATCTCGAGGATTATCCCGGGCTGTGGTTCACGGGCACCAACGGCAGCGGTCTCGCCGGCACTTTCCCGCCCGTCGCGCTCAAGGAGGAGCTCTCCCGCGACCGCGACCTGCGCGTCACCGAATCCGCCGATTATATCGCCGTCACCAGGGGCACCCGCACCTACCCCTGGCGCATCCTCGGCATCGCCCGCCACGACGGCGACCTGCTTACCAACCAGCTCACCTGGTTGCTCGCCTCGCCTTCGCGCGTCGCCGACCCCTCGTGGATCAAGCCCGGCAAGGTGGCGTGGGACTGGTGGAACGCCAACAACCTCAGCGGCGTGGACTTCAAGACCGGCGTGAACACCGCCACCTACAAATACTACATCGACTTCGCCGCGAAGAACGGCCTCGCCTACATCGTCCTCGACGAGGGCTGGTACAAGCTCGGCAACGTCCTCGATGTCGCCCCCGACATGGACATCCCGGCGCTGATGAGCTACGCGAAGCAAAAGGGTGTCGGCATCATCCTCTGGGTCGTGTGGAAGTCGCTCGACGACCAGCTCATCCCGGCCCTCGACCAGTTCGCCCGGTGGGGCGCCAGCGGCATCAAGGTCGACTTCATGCAGCGCAGCGACCAGGCGATGATCAACTTCTACGAACGGGTTAACCGCGAGGCCGCCGCGCGACACCTGCTCACGGATTTCCACGGCGCCATCCAGCCCGCGCTCATGACCCGCACCTGGCCCAACCAGCTTTCAACCGAGGGCGTGCGCGGCCTTGAGTGGAACAAGTGGAGCACTCACATCACCCCCAAACACGACGCCACCCTGCCTTTCACGCGCCAGTTCCTCGGACCGATGGACTACACGCCCGGCGCCATGCACAACGCCAACCGGATCGGCTTCGCCCCGGTCTTCGACCGGCCGTCGAGCCAGGGCACCCGCTGCCACCAGCTCGGACTCTATGTCGTCTTTGAGAGCCCGCTGCAGATGCTCGCCGACACTCCGACCAACTACGAACGCGAGGCCGACGCCATGGAGTTCCTCCGCGCCGTCCCCTCCGTGTGGGACGAGACCCGCGTGCTCGACGCCCGCATCTCCGACTACGTGCTCACCGCCCGCCGCAGCGGCAGCGACTGGTTTATCGGCGCCATCACCGACTGGACCGCCCGCGAACTCGACGTGGACCTCTCCTTTCTGCCC
>JAYUBB010000243.1:0-12683 GCA_043741015.1 Opitutaceae bacterium | reverse complement strand
GCCCGCGGCCACTGTCGCGGCGAAATAATCCCCACCATGGCTGACAAGAAAATCGAAAAAGCCCTCTACGGCCCGAGCATCACCGAGGTGGCGCTGGGTGCGGTGCTTGGCCTCACCGCCGGTGTGCTCGCCGCCTGCGTCTATCTCGTATTCAAGCCGGTCCTGCAGATGAAGGAAATGCCCAAGGAGCCGGTGCGCGGCGCCGTCTATTATATCCCTGGCGCCGATTCCAACGCCAAGAGCAAGAACTGGGCGGCCAAGCAAAAGCAGTTCGTGGCCGGTACGAGCATCACCCTCGTTGAGGATGAGCTGAATGCGTGGGCTGTTTCAGCTTTTACCGGTGTCCCTGCCCCTGCCGCGCCCAAGCCAGGGGCCAAGCCCGAGGGGGCCAAACCCGCTTTGAATGGTATTTTAAATCCCGGCACACCCAATTTCAAGATCACGGCCGGCAAATTGCAGATCGGCCTCAAGTGCGTCCTCAATTGGTATGGCCTCACCAAGGAGGTGACGGTGTTGACCACGGGGGATATGGTGAAATCCGGGGATAGATTCGTCTACTCAGCCCACACTTTCTACCTCGGCTCCTGCCCCCTGCATCTCTTGCCTTCGGCAGCCGGCCCGCTGGTGTCGGCCCTGATCGAAAAGGAAAAAGCGCCGGATACAGTAAACTCGGCGTGGGCCAAACTCACCGACGTGACCATCGAGGGCAACACCCTCAAGCTTACCGTGCAGTAATGTGACCCTGCATCCAGCCAAGGCAGTTTCCGCGGGTGACGCAGATGGACGCGGATAAAATTGGTTTAGAACATCCGGGCTTATCCGCGTTATCTGCGGAAATTGTATTCTGCCTCTTTGGTTGAGGCGAGATCGGGTATATGTCGAAGAACCTGAAAAACATCAGTGCGGTCGCCACGGCCACCGTGGTGTCGCGGCTGCTCGGCTTGGTCCGGGAGGGCTTCATCGCCGCCGTATTCGGCACCAGCGCGCTGAGCTCGGCCTATTTCTCGGCCTTCACCCTCCCGAATATCTTTCGCCGGCTGCTCGGCGAGGGGGCGCTGACCGCGGCTTTCATCCCGACCCTGGCGCACGAGCTTGAGCACCGGCAGCGCGCCGCGGCCTTTGCCCTAGTGAGCAAGGTGTCGAGCTGGCTGCTGGTTGTGACGGTGACATTGGTAGCGCTGGCCATGCTGGCCTGCGCCAACGCCGGGGCTCTGCTCCGGTTCTCGGGTGGACTGGGGCTGGAGGCCGATACCGTGCAGCGACTCCTGCTTGGCGCCGATCTGGCGGTGATTCTTTTCCCTTACATGGTTTTTGTCTGTCTCGCGGCCGCCTTTAGCGCGGCTTGCCAGGTGCTCGGGCGGTTTAGCGAGCCCGCGTTGAATCCAGTTTGGCTCAACCTCGCCAGCATCACTGCGCTGCTGCTCGGCGGTTGGTGGGCATGGGGTGATGCGGCGAGGATGAATCTTCTATGTGGCGGCGTCCTGGTGGGGGGATTCCTGCAGATGGCCGTGCCCGCTGCGGTGTTGTGGGGCGAGGGCTGGCGGCCCCGCTTTGACCTGCAGCCCGACGACCGGGTGCGGGAAATTGTCCGCTTGATGGGGCCGACCGTGATCGGCTCCGCCATCTATCTCATCAATATCTCGGTCTCGCGTTTCATCGGATTGTCGCTCAATGACCACGCCGCCTCGGTCCTGAACCTGGCCACGCGGGTCATGGAACTGCCCATCGGGGTGTTCACCGTGGCCATCGCCACCGTGGTGTTCCCGCTCATCGCCCGCCATGCCGCGAGGGCGGACTGGAATAAACTCGGCGAAGACTACCACAAGGGGCTGCGGCTCGTGCTCGTCTTCAACGTGCCCGCTGCGGTGGGGCTCGCGCTGCTCAGCGAACCGATCGTGCGGCTGCTGTTCCAACGCGGAGCGTTCCACGCCGGCGACACGGCCTTGATGACGCCCGTGCTGGCGGTCTATGCCCTGGGGTTGCCGTTCCTGTCATTCACCACGGTGGCGCTGCGTGGCTTCTATGCCTTGAAGGATACCGCCACGCCGGTGCGGGCTGCGGCCCTTAGTTTTGCGGTCAATCTCATCTTGAGCCTCCTGTTGATGCAGTGGCTTTCAACGGTCGGGCTGGCGCTGGCCAGCACGCTGGCCGTGCTGGTGCAGGCGTGTTTCTTGCAGACCCGGTTAGCGCACAAGCAGCCGGGCCTCGGCTTCGCCCCACTGCTGCCCAACCTCGGCAAGATTGCCGTCGCCAGCGTCGTCATGGGTGCGGTCGTTTGGGGTGGACTCAAGCTGGCCGCCGGTCTTGCGCTGACCACCAAGGTCCACGATGTCGCCGTCATTGCCGGACTAATCCCAATGGCTGTCGCTGTCTATGGCGCGCTACTCTGGGCGATGAAAATCGAGGGGCGGGAGGAATTGGGCCTCATACTCCAGAAACTACGGGACCGTAAGCGGGCATAAAAAAACCCGCAGCTGGCGGCTGCGGGTCGGAAAGAGTCGGGAAACTCAGGCTTTCTGGACCAAACCGGCCTTGATGGCCTTGACCGAGACCCACATGCGCTTCGAGCCGCCGTTGGGCAGCTTGACCTTGATCCACTGCAGGTTCGGGCGGAACAAGCGGGTCGTCAGGCTGGTGACGTGCGTGCCGATGCCGCCGCTCTTCTTGGACTGGCCCTTACGGTTGATGATCTTGCCCCTGGTGGGGCGTTTTCCGGTGATTGCGCAAATTCGTGCCATGGTGTTTCTTGAGTTAAAGGGTCAGGAGTAAAGGATGGCTCTTTCGCTTAGCAAGGGAAATTTGGGATTCGGTCACCGGATGGCATTATTTCCGTAAAGCATGGAGCGCCTGAAACTTCTGCCCCATGTTGGCCGGGTGCAGGAGCTGGATCAGCATCCGCTTGCGCAGGCTGAAACTGCTCGCTTCGGCCTTGGTGATGGCAGCCAATGTTTCTGCAGCGTAGCTCATGAAAAAACTCTCCTGCGAGTCCACCCGAGACTCCCCGAAGCCGGCCCGGCCCAGCCCGTCTTCCAGCCAGTCCCAGCAGATGTGGCAGGTCAGGTCCTGTTTGCCGGGGCGGGCAAGCAGATCGTTGCCCATCTTCTGGCGATGATAGGTGCGGGCGGTGCCCGAGGGGATGTTCTCTGCCAGTTCCTGCCAGTATTTGCCGTAGTCGAAGGCGATAAACAGCCCGCTCCATTTCTGACCGATGATGCGCTCCAGCATGGGCACCGTCCGCAAAGGCAGGTCGATGTGGTAGTTTTCTTCCGCCTGTTTCGGCAGACGGTCGGCATGGGTCGCGAGTTCAGGGGACAGTTCCCGCAGCATGACGTGGCGGAGATGCCGGCCGTGCAGGGCCACCCCCAGCTCGCGCCAGCCGCCCTCGCGCCAGACGACCCGGTGGAAAGGCTGCGCGTCGAACAGTTCGTTGGAAAACACCACGGCGTTCTCCGGCAGGGTGAACGGCTGGCCGAGCGAGATGGTGCGGTAGGAGGCGAAGGGGTGGGGGATGTCGCGCAGGATTCCGCCGCCGGGCTCGGCGCCGATCTCGACAAAGACAAAGTCCGCCGGCCGCGCCGGCTCAAGCAGCTTGATTGCGGCGGCCACGACCAGCTCGCCAAAGACGGGGTTGAAGGAGGTGGCGGTGAAAAAATCAGCCCGGTTGTCCCGGCCGACGCGTTTGAAATCCCGGGTATAGTAGCCCGCCGTCGGGTGATACATTGCCAGCTCCATGTAACGGGCAAAAGACACACCCGTGGCCGCATCGGGCTCTGCGGCGAAGATTTCAAAAAAGTCTGACGAGGAAGCCATTTGCCAAGCCAAGCATTTGTGCCCAGTGAAAGCCATGCCCAAAAACTTTTTAAGTTCCGCCGGTGACGCCCACGTCAACTAACTCCACCTTCGACTTGTCCTTTCCGCTCAGACGCCTGTTGCTCGTCCTTGTGGCTGTCGCCGCGGGCTTCGGGCTGGCGCAGTTCTCGGCCCGGCACGCCGGTGCCCCGAGCTGGTGGCCCGACCGCGAGCGCGACCGGCAGGTCCGCTACTTCAAGGAGGTGCTCCAGCTGGTGAAGGAGAACTATGTCGGCGCCGCGCCCTCCGGCTACGCCGACCTCACCCGGTCAGCGCTCGACGGCATGGTCAGCCAGCTCGACCCGCATTCCAAGTTCCTGCTCGCCGATGAATATCGCGAGACGGAGGAGGAATTGACCAACGCTTTTACCGGCGTCGGCATCCAGGTCGAACAGCGGGACAACCAGGTCGTCATCGTCGCACCGATTCCTGGTACTCCGGCCGAGCGGGCAGGCGTGCGGCGCAATGACCGGCTCATTAAGATCGACGGTCAGCCGCTGGTCACTCCGACCCTCGATAGCACCATCAAGCTCGTGCGCGGTGAACCCGGCTCCCTCGTTACGCTCACGGTGTTCCGGCCAAACCAGAACAAAACGATCGATTACCCGTTGCGGCGGGAGAAAATCCGCCTCGACAGTGTCCGCCTTACGAGCCTGCGCCCCGGTCGCCTCGGCTACCTGCAGATCACCCAGTTCAGCGAGCGCACCGGGGAGGAGTTCGAGTCGGCCCTGGCCGGGCTGGAAAAGGAAGGGATGCGCGCCCTCGTCATCGACCTGCGCAACAATCCCGGCGGCCTGCTCGACGCCGCCATCGAGGTCTGCGGCCAGTTCTTCGACAAGGACGAGCTCATCGTCTACACCCAGGGCCTCACCCCGGAGTCGCGCGACAACCACTACGCCCCGGGTGGACACCGTCACCGCGCCTACCCCGTTGCGATCCTCGTCAACGGCGGCACGGCCAGTGCGGCCGAGATTGTCGCCGGAGCCATGCGTGATACAAAGCGGGCGGTCATCGTTGGGGAAAAAACTTTTGGCAAGGGTTCCGTCCAAAGCGTGATTGAGCTGCAAAACGGCGAAGGCCTCCGGCTCACCACAGCCCGTTATTATACGCCGAGCGGCATCACGATTCACGAGAAGGGCATCACCCCGCACGTCGAACTTGAGGTCAGTCCCGACGACGAAGCCCGGCTCCGTGTCCAACAGTCGCGGTCGGAACTCGCCGGTCTGTCGGAGGACGACTTCCAGCCGATTACCGACGTGCAACTTGCCGCCGCTGAGGAAGTCCTGACCGGCGTGCTGGCGGCCGAAGCCAAATGACAGTGCGACAGACAGTGCCTTGGTGGAGGCGGGACTATCAGTCCCGCGGGTTGCCGGCTGCGAGAGTGTTGCCTCGCAGGGCTGATAGCCCCGTCCCCAAAGAGAGGCTCCACCCATGATCCTCGCCCTCGAAAGTTCCTGCGACGAGACGGCAGTCGCCGTCTTTGATCCCGCAACCGGAATCACCGGTGAATGGGTGCACAGCCAGATCGTCCTGCATGGAGCCTACGGCGGCGTCGTGCCCGATCTCGCCAGCCGCGAGCACTTGCAGCATTTCGGTCCGCTGCTGCAGCGCGCCTTGGCGACGGTGCGACCAGAGCAGGTGACGAGGATCGCCGTGACCAACGGTCCCGGGCTCGCGGCCTGTCTCGCGATGGGCCTCGCTGCGGCCAAGAGCCTCGGTCTGGCCTGGCGCGTGCCGGTCGTGGGGGTGAATCATCTGCGCGCCCATGCCTTCTCGCCCTTTGTCGCTTTGCACGCGGCCAATCCAGCCAGCTTTGACGCGGAGTTTGCCAAGCTGCTGCCGCACCTCGGCCTGCTCGTTTCCGGCGGCAACACGGCCTTGTTCTCCATCAATGAATCGCGGTGCATCACGCTGCTCGCCTCGACCATGGACGATGCTGCGGGCGAAGCGCTGGACAAGGGCGCCAAGCTGCTCGGGCTCGGCTATCCCGGCGGGCCGCAGGTGGAGAAACTCGCCGCGCAAGGCAATCCGGCCGCCTTCGCCTTTCCCAAGGCCGTCGCGCAGCGCTCCACGCTTGAGTTCAGTTTCTCCGGACTCAAAACGAGCTTGCGCTACCAGCTCGAAAAAATGCCGCCCGAAGAGATCGAACAGCGGAAGGCCAACCTTTGCGCCAGCTATCAGGCGGCGGTGTTTGAGGCCTTGGTGCGGAAGTCGCGGCTCGCGCTGGAGCGCGGGGCTTACCGCAGTTTCGGCCTGTCGGGTGGGGTGGCGAACAACCTGACGCTCCAGGCCGAATTGGAGAAAGTAGCGCAACAGATCAATGTACCCTTCTTTCGCGCGCTGCCGCAGCATACCGGCGACAATGCCGGCATGATCGCCTTTGCGGCGTGGGCCGAGCGGGAAACAGGCGGGGTCAACGAAGCCGGCCTCGCCCTCGAAATCGCCCCGAGCCTGCCGCTGGGCGTCGGGTAGGATTGGTGGAGGGCCCGTCTCCTGACGGGCCGCGGCCCAGCGGAAGCTGGACCCTCCATTTTACCGCTTCAGCTTCTCCCGCAGATACGGCGCGGTCGGGCTGCGCTTCACCTTGAGCAGGCCGGCCAGCTCGCCTTGATAGAGAATCTCGCCACCATGGGGGCCGCCGCCGGGCCCGAGTTCGAGGATGTAGTCCGCCTCGGCGAGCAGGTCGAGGTGGTGCTCGATGACAACCACCGTGTGCCCGTGATCCACGAGATTATGCAGCACATTGATGAGCTTCTCGCAGTCGCTCAGGTGCAGGCCGATGGTCGGTTCCTCCAGCAGGTAGAGATTTCGCACGGTGATGTTGCGGGAGCGCTCCTTGTAGGTGGGCAGGCCCTTGGTCAGTTCGGTCACGAGCTTGAGCCGTTGGGCCTCGCCGCCGGAGAGAGTCGGACTGCTCTGTCCGAGTGTCAGGTAGCCGAGGCCGCAATCGACCATGAGCCGGCAGACCTGTGAAAGCTGCGAATGAAAATCGAAGAACACCGCGGCCTCATCGAAGGTCAGTTGCAGCACCTGTCCGACATTCTTTCCCTTCCACGTGATGTCAGCCAGTTCAGGGCCGAAACGCGAGCCGCCACATCCGTCACAGGGCAGGTAGGAGTCGGCCATGAAAGCCATCTCCAGCTTGATACGGCCGGCGCCCGAGCAGGTCTCGCAGCGTCCGCCGGCAGTGTTGAAGGAAAAGCGGCTGGCCGTGTAGCCGCGCATCTTGGATTCCGGCAGGGTCGTGAAGAACTGGCGGATCAGGTCGAAGATGCCGAGGTAGGTCGCGGGCGTGGAGCGCGGCGTCTTCCCGATGGGCGCCTGGTCCACTTCGATGACTGATTTGAACCCGCCCGCGCCGCGAAGTTCGGCGAAGGGTGCAGCGGAGAACTCGGTTTCGAAACGTGTGAGACGCACGAATTCCTTACCAGTCAGTTTTGCTTTCCGTTGTTTGATCGCACAGGTGACGGCGGGATGGAGGATGTCGCGGAAGAGGGTGGACTTGCCCGCGCCGCTGGGGCCGCAGGCCATGATGAGCCGGCCGGGCGGCAGGCGAAGCACCTGGTTCCTGAGATTCCGATAGTTGATGCCGGTGAGTTCCAACCACTCCGCGCCTTTTGTTGCGGGTGATTTGGCGCCGGGAATTTCCCGATACGTTCCTCGTATCGGATGTTGGATGCCCTTCGCGAGGAACAGGCCGGTGAGCGAGGCGGCGTTGCGTTTGATTTCCGCCGGCGTGCCATTGGCCAGCACGCTGCCGCCGTGGACGCCCGCGCCGGGTCCGAGATCGATGATCCGATCGGCGCGCTCCATCAACCCGTCGTCGTGCTCGACGACGAGCAGCGTGTTGCCCTTGGCGCGGAGCGACTGGAGGGTGTCGATCAGCCGGTCGTTGTCGCGGGCGTGCAGACCGATGGAGGGCTCGTCGAGTACATAGAGCACGCCGCTGAGGTTCGATCCGAGCTGGGCGGCCAGCCGGATGCGCTGCGCCTCGCCGCCGGAGAGTGTGTCGGTCGGACGCTCCAGCGAAAGGTAGTTGAGTCCGACATGTGCGAGGAATTTAAGCCGCTCGGCGATTTGCGGCACAATGTCCTGGGTGATGAGCTTGGTGCGGGCGTCGAGCTGCAGGTTACGCAGGGTGGCGATGAGTTCGTCGGGGACGAGCCGCAGCAGGGCGGGCAATGTGATCGGGTCGGTCCGCTTCACCGGCAGCTTCACGGCGCGGGCGATGCGGTTGAGGCGTTCGCCGTGGCACGTGGGACAGGCCTTGCCGTGCGAGGCCGGATCGTCGGGATCGAAGGCCCGGAGCGCGTCGGCGACCTCATCGGACATCTCCTCGTCCTCGTCGGGCTTCAGCATCCAGTCGTAGATGCGGCCGTGGCCGCGACAGGTCGGACACCAGCCGCGCGGGGAGTTGAAGGAAAAATGCTTGGGATCGAGCTCGGGGAAGGACTCACCGCTCGCGATGTCGGTGCGCGTGGTGGAGAACCAGCCCAGGACATCGCCAGACGGCAGCACGATGAAGCAGGAACCTTTTCCCAGCCGGAGAGCGGTGGCGAGCTGATCGTGGAGCCATTTATGATTTGAACTGGATTTCCTGCTCTTTGCTCCTTGCTTCCCGCTCCCTGCATTGAGGTCGGCCACGACGGCCTCAATGTCGTGTTCCTTGTAGCGGTCGAGCTTCTGGAAGGTATCGGTGCGGAGCAAACGGCCATCGGCGCGCATGAGCTCGTAACCCTGTTTCTCGATCCATTTGGCAATGGGCTCGTGGTGGCCCTTGCGGCCGCGGATGAGCGGGGCGCAGAGGTAAAGGTGCTTGGCCTTTTTCGCCCTGGGTGAAGCCAGGGTCTTTTCCAGCAGCTGGCGGAGCTGACTCGGAGAGAGCGGGGTGACCGGCCGGCCCGATTCAGGGTGATGCTGTACCCCGGCCCGGGCGTAGAGGAGGCGGAGGTATTGGGCGACCTCGGTGATGGTGGCGACGGTGGACTTGCGCGAGCCGCGGGTGATGCGCTGCTCAATGGCAACCGTGGGCGGGATGCCGGTCAGGCGGTCGATGTCAGGGCGGGGCAGTTGCTCGACGAACTGCCGGGCGTAGGGCGACATGGATTCCATGAACCGCCGCTGGCCTTCCGCGAAGATAATGTCAAAGGCGAGGGTGGACTTGCCCGAGCCGGAGACGCCGGTGACCACCGTGAGCTGCCGGTGCGGGATCGAGAGGCTGATGTTCTTCAGATTGTTTTCCCGCGCGCCGATCACGGTGAGTTCGCCGGGTGTCATGGGCAGCCCGGTCTGGTAGGGTGCCGCGTCCTCGGCGGCGGCCAGAGATTGTTCCGCACTGAGCGGGTTAAGGGCCTCGCGCAGAAATGCCGCAGTTGCCGTGTCAGACTGGGAGAGATCCTCGGGGGTGCCCGCGGCGACGATCAGGCCGCCGTCGGCGCCGGCTTCGGGGCCGACCTCCAGGATCCAGTCGGCCGACTTCAACACGTCGAGATTGTGTTCGATCACGACCACGCTGTGTCCGGCGTCCACGATGCGCTGGAGCACTTCAAGCAGGCGCTTCACGTCGTGGCGGTGGAGCCCGGTGGTGGGTTCGTCCAACAGGAGCAATGCGCCTGTGGGGATTTTCAGTTTTCGATTTTCGGTTTTCGATTGGAAACCCGCGCCAGCGTAATCCGACAGATATCTCACTAATTTTAACCGCTGTGATTCACCTCCGCTCAGGGTATTCAAAGGCTGACCAAGCGGCAGGTAGCCGAGCCCGACGGCGTCCAGCGAGGCGAACCGGCTGCGGATGGCAGCCTTTTCGGCAAAAAAATCCAGCGCCTCGGCGACGGTGGTATGCAGGAGATTGTCGACCGACTTGCCGTTCCACTGGATGGCGAGCACCTCGGGCTTGAAGCGCCGGCCTTCGCAGATCGGGCAGGGTACGAAGACATCGGAGAGGAATTGCATCTCGACGCGCTCACTGCCGAGGCCCTGGCAATGGTCGCACCGGCCTTCGCCGCTGTTGAAGGAGAAACTGGAAGCGTTGAAGCCCGCCTCCTGGGCGGCGGGCGTCATGGCGTAGAGCTCCCGGATCTGGTCCCACGCCTCGCAATAGAGTGCGGCATTGGAGCGGGGGGTGCGGCTGAGGGGCGACTGGTCCACGAGGACGATCTCGGAGAAATCGAGGTCACTCTGGATGGACTCAATCACGGCCGGGTCCTCAGTCATCTGGCTGCGCTGGGAGAGCAGCCCTTGGTGAATGACGTTGTCGAGGAGGGTGGACTTGCCCGAACCGGAAACGCCCGACAGGCAGACCAGTCGTTGCAGCGGAAGGCGGAAGCTCAGGTTCGTGATGTTGTGCTTCGAGGCGTTGGTGAACGTAAGCCACTTGGTCTTCACTCCTGTCGTCCTGAGCGGAGCGAAGGATCCAGCACGGCGCTTGCCGGCGGCTGTGCTGCTGGATTCTTCGCTGCGCCCAGAATGACATGCTACGGGGCGTCGTGCCGCCGGCGCATCGATGCGCTGCCGGCCCGAGAAATACGCGCCGGTGATGCTGTGCGGGGAGCGCAGCATGCCGCCGACGGTGCCCTGAAAGACAATTTCGCCGCCACGCACGCCGGGCTCGGGGCCGACCTCGACGACATGGTCGGCAGCGCGGATCATCGCCTCGTCGTGTTCGACGACGACGACGGTGTTGCCTGCATCGGTGAGCGTGCGGATGATGCCGAGCAGCCGGTCGATGTCGCGCGGGTGCAGCCCGACCGACGGCTCATCGAGGACGAAGAGCGTGTCCACGAGCGAGGTGCCGAGGCAGGAGGTGAGGTTGACCCGCTGGACCTCGCCGCCGGAAAGCGTGCGTGAGGTGCGGTCAAGGGTCAGGTAGCCGAGGCCGACCTGGGCGAGGTAGCGCAGGCGGGTGATGATCGAGTCGTGGGCGAGATCGCGTTGGTGGGTGGAGGAGTCGGACCGCGGCGAGATCGCCGCGGCGCCATGGCTTTGCACAAGGGTCAGCAATTTCGCCACCGGGAGCTGGTAGAGCCGGGGCAGGGTGTGACCCTGCCACTTCCAGCAGAGCGCCTCGGGCTGGAGCCGGGCCCCGCCGCAGTCCGGGCACTGATTGTAGGTGCGGAACCGCGAGAGGAAGACGCGCACGTGCATTTTGTAGGTCGTTTTCTCCAGGTAGCGGAAGAAGCCTTTCAGCCCATACCAGTATTTCGGCCAGGCCTTGGTCTCGCCATCATAGCCGGGCGAGCCGTCGATCACGAAAGCCTTCTGCTCCGCCGTGAGTTGCGCGAACGGGATGCCGGTCGGAATGCCGAGTTTCCGGGTAAACTTCAGCAGGTCCTTCTTGGACTCGCCGTAAACCTCGCCTTCCCACGGCCTGACGGCGCCGTCCTCGATGGAGAGCGAGTGGTCGGGAATGGCGAGGCGGTAGTCGATGTCGATGATGCGGCCGAAGCCCCGGCACTTGGGGCAGGCGCCGAGCGGGGAGTTGAAGGAAAACATGCCGGGGCTGGCCGGGCGGAAGGTACGGCCGGTTTTCGGCGAATGCAGCCCGCGGGAGAAGTGGCCGGCCGGGGAGAAAGGCTGGGGGCCGAGAGCCGGGGGTTGAGCGTCGAAGAGAAAAACCTCGCCCTTCCCAAAATGCAGCGCGGTCTCGATGGCTTCCAGGAAGCGGGATTTGTTTTCGGCGGCGATCCGCAGCCGGTCCTGGATGACGAAAAGATGGGTGGAAGCTGGCGGATCCAGCAGTTCATCGAGCTTGGCCAGCGAAAGAACGCCTTTTTTATCCGGCACGAGCACCCGCGTGTAGCCCTGACCCCTGATGCTGGTGAGTACTTCCGTCCAGTTCAGGTTGTCGGGCTTGGCGATGCGAAAGCAAAGCAGGAGGGTCGCGGCACCCTGTTGCTGGCTGCTGCCACCCCGGGGTTTGTCCGGGCCGTCGCCCGGCAAAGGGTGGGCGGCGAGCGTCTTGGTCCAGATGGTCGCGGGGGTGTCGTCCTCGACTTTTTCGCCGGTCGCGGGATCGTGGCACTCCGCGACATGGCTGAACCAGACTTTGAAGAAGTCGGTCAGCTCGGTCATCGTGCCAATGGTCGAGCGCGAGGTCTTGACCGTGTTGGTCTGCTCGATGGCGATGGACGGGCGGATATTCTCGACGGAATCGACCTTGGGCTTGTCGAGCAGGTCGAGAAACTGGCGGGTGTAGGCGCTGAAGGTCTCGACGTAGCGGCGCTGGCCCTCGGCGTGCAGGGTGTCGAAAACGAGGGAGGACTTGCCTGCGCCGCTCAGGCCGGTGACGACGATGTAGCGGCCCAGCGGCAGATCGAGATCGAAGCCCTTGAGGTTGTTCTGGCGGACGCCGCGCAGGCGAATGGACTCGGGAACTTGGCTGGGCGTGATGGGCACAACAGGGAGAAAGTGCGGGAATACGGCGAAGGCAAATCAGCGTCTGCGGCCGGCCGGGTCTGCTGACATAACGCTGTCAGGAGCCTGGTCGGCTGCAATCAGGCCCTGGTCAGCTCGCGAAAGAGGTTGAGGTGGGCCTGGACCTGCCGTTCGGGCACGAAATGCGACTGGGCGTGACGGCGGGCGTGCTCGGCAAAGCGCTTCCGCAGGGCCGGTTCGCGAATGAGCCGGTCCAGTGCCGCGACGAAGGCAGTCTGATCGAGGTTCTTGATCAGATAGCCGGAGCGTTCGGGCGCGAAGCACTCGCCGACGCCGACGATGTCGTACGCGACAGCCGGCAGGCGGTGCAGCTGGGCCTCGATGAGATAGTTTGACAGCGACTCGCTCTGGGAGGCGAGCACGGCGAGGTCGGCGGCGAGGTAGAGCGGGGTGGGTTCGGG
>JAYUBB010000242.1:0-4040 GCA_043741015.1 Opitutaceae bacterium | reverse complement strand
GACTCGGTGCCATCGGAGTGAATCTCGACGGTGCCATCGGTCAGGACGCCGTCCACATCCATGGCGAACAGGCGGATGGCGGCCCAGCGGGCGGAAGAAATTTTTGATTTCCGGCTTTTGGCTTTGCTCACTGCCGGGCAGGTTGCCGGGTATTTCCTTCAGCGGGAATCTTAAAGAGGAAAAATCGCGCCCGAGCCTAGGCTTGGGGAGCCAGGAAACTGATCGCCAGGGTGAGGTCGGCAGCAGTCATCTGGTGCCCGGCTTCGAGCCAATGCAGGTCAACCTGGGCGCCGGCGCGTCGAAACATGCCGGCCAGTCGGGGTGGGTGATCCGCAGGGACGATGGGATCGTGACGGCCGGAGATGAGACTGATGTTTTTCCCCGTCAGGTCGGGCAGGCGCTCCGGTTGTAAGACCACCATTGGGCGTAGCAGCACGGCCCGGGCTATCGCTTCCGGTCGCAGCAGCAGCAGCGAGGCGGCAATGTTTGCCCCGTTGGAATAGCCCAGCGCGGTCAGGTGGTTCGCATCCAAGCCGTATTCGGCGGCGGCCGCGGATATGAAATCGGCGAGGGCGTGGGTCCGTTTGACGACATCGTCCAAGTCGAAGATTCCCTCGGCGAAACGGCGGAAGAAGCGCGGCATGCCGTGCTCGCTGACATCGCCGCGCGGACTCAGCAGGGGCGAGCCCGGCGCGACCTGACGGCCCAGCGGGAGCAGATCCTTCTCGTTGCCCCCGGTGCCGTGCAACAGGAGTACAGGCGGTGCCCCGGCCTTGGTGCCGGGCACGAAACTGTGAATGTATGAGAGAGCGGACATGTCAGTTGAGTTTGGGCAAGGAGGCCTCGATCTCGGTCCGGTGAAGCTCGAGGTGGGGCGGCAGAGAGAGTTTCGACCCAAGGGTTTCCACGGGCTCGTCGATAGCGAAGCCGGGTTGATCGGTGGCGATCTCAAAGAGGACACCGCCCGGTTCACGGTAATAGATGGATTTGAAGTAGGCGCGGTCAATCACCGGGCTGACGTGGAGCGCGCCGTCGAGCAGGATTTGGCGGGCCGTCACCTGCGAGGCGTCGTCCGGGGTGCGAAACGCGACATGGTGGATTGTGCCGGCGCCGTTCAATCCGCGGGGCAGGGTGGGGTCGGTGAGCAGGTCCACGTAGGTTCCGGGGCCGCCGCTCGCGACGGTATAGCGGGAGCGGTAACCCGATTCAGAGAGCAGGTGATAGCCCATCGGTCCGGTGAGAATCGCGGCGGTCGGGGCGGCCTCGTGCAGGGCAAGAGTCGAACTGTGAAAGCCGCGGATGGCGTGCCCGGTCGGGATTTCGGCCGAAGGAGTGGGTGGGCGGGAGTCCAACTCGGCAGTGTCCACCAGTTCCAGGCGCAGTCCGTCATGATCCTGGAATGGCAACACCTGGTCGTTGAAGCGGGTTTCGACCGGGAAAGTTGCAACCTTCAGGTGGGCCAGACGCTCCTGCCAGAACACGAGAGAACCGGCTGGAACGGAAAACGCGGTGGCGTAGGACTGGCCCTTGCCGGGGCGGCCGCGGGGAAGCCCGGCCCAAGGAAAGAATGTCAGGGCTGTGCCCGGGGCACCGGTATAATTGCCATAGTAGAGGTGATAGGTGCCGGTGTCGTCCTGATTGACGGACTTTTTCACGAAACGCAGCCCCAACACTTGGGTGTAGAACTGCATGTTGTGTTTTACGTCGGACGAGATGGCAGTGATATGGTGGAGACCTGTCAGGTTTGTTTTCATAGTTATAATTTGATGTTAAAGTATAAGTTAAAATAAATCTTATCCTTGGCGGCCTATTTTTTTGCAGAGACGGCCAAGGTCGGAGAGCTCGGTGGATGACAAAACGGCCATCTCGCGTGTCACGTTGGCGACAACCTTGGGAAAGAGGGCTGCGATGAACGCCTGGCCCTTCAGGGTAAGCTTCACGACCACGAAGCGGCGGTCGGCGGGATCGCGCTCGCGCTGCACATGACCGGCTTTCTCCAGATTATCCACTACAAGAGTAAGGTTGCCGCCGCTCTTGAGCAGTTTCTCGGCGAGTTCGCTTTGGCAGAGCGGGCCGATGTGATGCAGTGCCTCGAGAACGCCGAACTGGGTGATGGTCAGATTATCGGGCAGGACCGTGTGGACCCGCGCAGAGACTGATTCCCCGGCGCGCTGCAGCTTGATGAATGCGTTGAGAGCATTGATCTCTTCAATTGCGCCGCGATGCCTTGTTCCCATGCTCAATTACTTTGATAACATAAGATGCTATGTCAAAGTAATAAGTAAAATGCCTAATTATAACGTAAATACCTAACCCTGATCTATTTTAGTGATTCTTGCCAGGTGACGACCGCCTTCAAACGACGTTGCCAGCCACACTTTCACGATATTCATGGCTTCCTCCTCGGTGATGGTTCTTTGGCCCAAGGAGAGGCAGTTGCCGTCGTTATGGGAGCGATTCCAGATTGCGACCTGTTCGTTCCAGCAGAGGCCGCATCTGACACCTTTCACGCGGTTGGCGACGATCGCCTCTCCGTTGCCCGAGCCGCCCAGCACTATGCCACGCTCGACTTCGCCGCGGGCGACCGCTTCGGCAACCGGCCGGATGAAGTCCGGGTAATCGCAGGGAGCGTCGGAAGTTGTGCCGCAGTCGCGCACGGTGTGGCCGTCGGCGAGGAGCAGGGCCTTGATCTTCTCCTTGTAGGCGAAACCGGCGTGGTCGGAGCCAATGGCGATGTTGAATTTTTTCATGGGCTGAGCTGAAACAATGAACCCCGGGGTGTTGCGGATGTCGATATTTGGGTCACACTCCCCCGCAGCAAACATTTTCCCTCCATGCGTCGCCCCCTTGTCTCCGCTTTGCTTTCATCGGTCGTCCTGCTCACGACCGGTTGTGTCACCTCTACGCCGCAATCCCGCATCAGCCAGCACCGCGAGGCCTACAGTCGTTTTCTTTCCGAGGCGCAGCGCAAGATCAGTGCCGGCGAGGTGGATATCGGCTTCACGGAGGAAATGGTGACGCTCGCTTTGGGCAAACCCGGCCGGAAATTCACTCATACAGGTCCGGAGGGTGAATCCGAGGTCTGGGTCTACTTCAAGCGTGAGCCCCATGGCAGTGTCAGTTTCGGAGTCAGCAGCGGTGGCTACAGCGGTGTGAACACGGGTATCAGCCTGAGCACGGCGGCCAATCCCGACGACGAGGTCATGCGGGTTATTTTCCAAGACGGGAAAGTGAGCTCGATCGAGACCCGCACGAAATAACGTCAGTCCAGGCCGATCACCCGCAGGAAAGCCGCTGGGTCGGCGAAATTCTGGAAGACCGCGGTGGGGTTGTGCCCGGCCAGTTCTTCGACACTGAACTTCCCCGTAGCCACAGCGATGGTCCGAGCGCCGATAACCTTGCCGCATTCGATATCGTGCGGTGTGTCGCCGATGATGAAGGTTCTTTTGGGGTCAAATTCGACCGCGTGCTTCTCCTTTGCCCGGCGCAGGGCGTGCGGCCCGAGGTCATTGCGTCGCGGACTGTCGTCGGCGTAGGCGCCAAACTCGAAGTAGTGCCAGACTTTGTAGTGGGTGAGTTTTAACTGGGCTCCGCGCTGAAGATTACCAGTCAGGAGTCCCTGTGCGACGTCGGTGCGCCGGTGCACGGTCTCCAGCAGTTCCAAGATACCGGGCAGCACCCGGCCCTGAGTGGCCTGCAGCTCAAGCGGCAGTAGCGTGAGGTAGGCCTCGAGATAATCGTGAATATTCTGTGGCGTCGGCGGCAGGCCGCCGTGCCGGAGCGCCTCCTGGGCGATCCAGGAATCGGTGCGGCCGGCCCAGTCGATCTGATCGAGCTTTGCGCTGCAGCCAAAGCGCTGCTGCATCGCCCGCTCCATGGCGCGGAACCCTGCACCGTGCGAAACGATGAGCGTTCCATCAATGTCCCAGAGGATGAGTTTATTCACAGCGCGTGGATGGCGGCCTTGTTGACCGCGAGGCCCGCTTCCTTGATCGCTTCGCCCATGGTCGGGTGGGCATGGATGGTGCGGCCGAGGTCCT
>JAYUBB010000241.1:0-4045 GCA_043741015.1 Opitutaceae bacterium | reverse complement strand
GCCGTCGCGCAGGTCGATCAGGCCTTCTATAGTTCCGGTGGACTGATCGCCCGGGACAAACTTCAGATTCTAAACTCCGCGGTGACGCTGGACGGGCTGCAGTATGGCTTATCCGTCCCTTACTACTACTATTACCCTTACCTGAACGTTCCCAGCATCACGGTCGGCGGTACCGGCACCGGCGACTACGGCAGCCTGGAATTTGTGGGCACAGGAATCAGCAGCCCGAATACGCTCGGCTACTACTACCCGGGCCCCAACCTCCGTCTGCGGAACGGCACCCTGCTGTTTTCCAACAACGCGGGCATTTCCGTTTCGACCACCATCGATGCCTCGAGCGGCACCAACCGGATCTGGTTTCGGGACAGCAGCATCGCAAACTACCTGAACATCACCCTCAATACTGGCTCCCGGCTGGATTTCACCAATCGGGCCAAGCTGACCTATGGCAGCCTGAGTTTCTATGGCGGACACATCGCCTTCGCCGACCAGAGTTCGCTGCTGAACAGCAGCCTGTATGTCTATGGGCCGGGGTTTATCAGTTTTTCAGGGCAGAGCATGGTCATCTCTCCTTATATTTATTTCAACCGCCCCGGCCTCATCAACGACTCGATTGTCCGCTTCTCGGGCAATGCCTACGTCGAGGGCGGGTCGGTGTATTCTTCGGGCAGCTCTGGTGTCGTTGAATTCACCGATCAAGCCGTGGCGAATGGCTTCAGCATCTCCTATGTCCGCCAATTGGATGTCACGGGCGCAACGACCGGCACCGGCACCACCGGCCGGCAACGTGCCGTCGTCAACACCCCCGCCGCCACCTCGGTCGTGGCCGACGACGCCCGCACGCTTTATCTCGGGTTTGTGAATGTGACAGACCTCCTGTTGGGCTCCAACTCGGTGAACCTCACCGGAGGTTATCTGACCTATATCAGCGATGTCGGCGGCGCCTATCTCTCGTCCGCCGGATCCAATCTCACGGGCGGGAGCATCATCAAGAGCGGTTACGGCACCCTTTCTCTCGGTTACACGAATGCCGTTTCCCCCTACGCGGTTCCGCTCACCATCAACGGCGGCAACGTCTTCACGTATCGGCAGAAACTGGGCCCCGTGGCCGTCAATCCGGGTGGTGGCCTGATCCTGGGCTCAGGCTCTGCCGCATCCATTGTGAACAGTGGCTTGATCGCGTTAACCAACCAGACGTATTCGGTAACCGGCGATTATACCCAGACGGGCACCGGCACTCTGTCGGCGTATGTGCCCTATTCAGGATTCGGCGTGCCACACCTTGATATCACCGGTCAGGCTTCGCTGGCCGGTACGCTACAAACCTCCGGCAGCGGTTTCTTCGTTGGTTCCCGACGCTATTCGATCCTCAAAGCCGGTTCAATTACCGGCCGGTTTGACACCGCGCCCAATATCAATCTCAGCCCCATGCTCTCCGTCGGCGTCGAATACACCGGCAACGAAGTCTTCTTCGCCTATACCCAGCGCCCCTTCGTCAACGCCGGGGCCACGCCCAGCCAGCAGGCCCTCGGCGCGCATCTGGACGCCACCTTGGCCAATGCGACCGGCGCGCACTACAATGTCATCTATAATCTGAACACGATGCAGGATACGGTCCTGATCGCGGCCGGCCTCGGTGAACTCGCCCCCGATCGTTACGCCGTGCTCAACGAACAGGGCTTCGCCACCGCCGCCGCCCGTCAGGCCGCCATCGACCGCCGCCTGGCCGCACTGCGCTCGACCCCGGCCTCTGCGAAGGGATTCACCGTCTTTGTGGAAGGTGGACAATTGCAGAATAAATTCGCCGCCCTCGATGGTCTGCCCGAGGTGGCCATGAAAAGCAGCGGCAGCCTGGCCGGCGCGGCGTGGCGTCAGGGCCGCTGGACCGTCGGCGCCAGCGTCGCCCAGGACCGCACCAGCGCCGATCTGGACGGTTTGGGCAGCCAGGCCCGGATCAGGTCCACCACCCCCGGTCTGTTTGCCCAGTATGACGCGGGCCGGTTCTTCGTGCAGGCCGCCGCCAGCCAGAGCGACGACGACTATACGCTGCTCCGCGACAGCGGCATTGGCTACCGCCCTTCCCGGGTCTCGGCCAAGGTCAACGGCAGCCGCACGGACCTTTCCCTAACCGCTGGCACCACCCTCAAGGGCAAGGACTGGAATGTCACTTCCTACGTCGGCATTCTTTCCTCGCTGGTCCGCCTCGACAACTTTGCCGAGACTCGTGCTTCGGGCAACACCGGCACCGAGCTGGCCTTCCGTCACTGGTCGGTCGGCTCGCAGCGCACCCGTGCGGGCTTCGACCTGACCCGCGTCACCACCCGCGGCCGGGCGATTCCGCACGTCTCCGTGGCCTGGCTGCATGAACTGGAAAAGGAGCGCGGCCTCTCGACCGGGTTGGTCGGCGCAGGCGGCGCGATGTACCGTGCGCCGGGTCGCCCCGCCGAGACCGATCTCTTGCAAGCCAGCCTCGGTCTCGACTGGCGCATCAACCGCCAAGCCAGCTTTTCCCTCAATGCCGGCCTCGCCCGCGGGAGAAACTCTGCCACCACTTCCGACCTGTCCGCCGGCTTCCGCTGGGAGTTCTAGCCGGCGGCATTTCTGCCTTTGCCATGCCCGGCCCGGCTGCTTTGCTCCGGGCCGTGTCTGTTGTTCCGTCCACCTCCGCCGCGCCGCTTGAGCTCACCGTGGTGATCCCATGCCTCAACGAAGCCCTCACCATCACGGGCTGCGTACGCGAGGCGATGGACGCCCTCGCCGCCTCGGGCATCACCGGCGAAGTGGTCGTCGCCGACAACGGCAGCACCGATGGCTCGCCGGGCCTCGCCGCCCGGGCCGGCGCCCGGGTCGTGCCCATCGCAATCAAAGGCTACGGCAACGCCCTGCGCGGCGGCATTGCGGCGGCGCGCGGCCGTTTCATTCTGATGGGCGATGCCGACGGCAGCTACGATTTCTCCCACCTGTCCCGCTTTGTCGAGCGCCTGCGCGCGGGGGCCGACCTGGTCATGGGTAATCGTTTTCTTGGCGGTATCCAGCCCGGCGCCATGCCCTGGAAAAACCGCCACATCGGCAACCCGGTTCTTTCCTTTGTCGGCCGCCTGTTCTTCCAGACAGGCATCGGCGACTTTCACTGCGGGCTGCGCGCCTTCACCGCCGACGCCTATCGCCGGATGGACCTGCGCACCACCGGCATGGAGCTGGCCTCGGAAATCGTCATCAAGTCCGTGCTCTTCGGTCTCCGCATCGAGGAGGTGCCCACCGTATTGCGCAAGGATGGTCGCGACCGGCCGCCGCATCTCCGCCCGTGGCGCGATGGCTGGCGGCATCTGCGCTTCATGCTGCTCTTCAGCCCGCGCTGGCTGTTCTGGTATCCGGGCATTCTCCTGATGTCGGCCGGCATCATCACGGGCAGCGTCCTGGTGCGCGGCCCGCTGCCCCTCGGACGCATCACGCTCGACGTCCATACGCTCCTCTTTGCCGCTGTTGCCGTGCTCATCGGCTTCCAGGCCGCGTCCTTCGCCGTGCTCAGCAAATTCGTCGCGACCCGGGCCGGGCTGCGCCGGCCCGAGGCGGGCTTTGATGACTGGTTCCGCCACGTCACGCTCGAGTCCGGCCTCGTGACCGGCGCACTGCTCGTCGTAATCGGCCTCGCCTTGTCCATCGGTGCCGTCTGGATCTGGGGTGGTCACGGCTTCGGCCCGTTGCAACCCGCCGAGACACTCCGCTGGGTCATTCCCGGCGCGTTGTGCCTTGTGCTGGGTTGTCAGATGATTCTCACCAGCTTCTTCCTGGGCGTGCTGCGGCTCGATACGCGCACTGACGCCGCATGATCGCCCCCGCCGTCCAACGCAACCGGCTCTGGCTGGCCGTCGCCCTCGCACTCACGGCCCTCAAACTCTGGCTCACCCGCGGCCAGGGTGTGTTTGCCCTCGGCAGCGCCGGCCATGACGACCGCCTTTTTGTCGAGCTGGCTCAGCACCTGATCCACGGTGAATGGCTCGGCCCCTACAACGAACTCACGCTCGCCAAGGGCCCGTTCTACTCC
>JAYUBB010000240.1:0-4045 GCA_043741015.1 Opitutaceae bacterium | reverse complement strand
GGTGAGGAAGTCCGTCTGGATGGTCGTCAGTTCCTGAATGCCGGTCTGGGCAAGGGCGATGAGAACCTGCAATTGCTCGTGGGAAAAGGTCGATTCTTCGCCGCTGCTTTGCACCTCCACAAACTGGCCGCGGCCTGTCATCACGACATTGGCGTCCACTTCGGCGTCCTTGTCTTCCAGGTAGTTCAGGTCGAGCAGGGCGTCGCCCTTGAACAGGCCGACGCTGACGGCGGCGACGGAGTCGGTCAGCGGATTCTCGGAGATTTTCCTGGCGTCGAGCAGCTTCTGGATGGCGAGGCGGGCGGCGAGGTAGGCGCCGGTGATGGCGGCGGTGCGGGTGCCGCCGTCGGCCTGGAGGACGTCGCAGTCGATCCAGAGAGTATGCTCACCGAGTTTATCCAAGTTGAGGATGGCACGGAGCGAGCGGCCGATGAGCCGCTGAATTTCGACCGTGCGGCCGTCGATCTTGCCCTTGCTGATGTCGCGCGGCTTCCGGTCGAGCGTGCTGTAGGGCAGCATCGAGTATTCGGCGGTGAGCCAGCCACCCTTGACGCCCTGTTGTTTCATCCACGAGGGCACCTTGGCTTCAATGGTGGCGGCGCAAATGACGCGGGTGGAGCCGAAGCCGATCAATACGGAGCCCGAGGAGTGCGGGGCGATGTTGGCCTCAAGGGTGATGGGGCGGAGCTGGGCGGCGTGGCGTGAGTCGGAGCGTGTGACAGGCATGAAACTTAGGCGTGTTCCTCATCGGGTTCGTCATCCCCGGGAAACGGAGAATGTGAGGAAACCTTGTGGATGGTCGTCTTCGATGGCTTTGGCTCGGCCATGTGGGCGATGAGACGTTCGTTGAAGGTCTTGGCCGGGTCGTGCCCCATGTTCTTGAGCGCCTGCACGAGGGCCGCGACCTCCACGAGGCGGGCGATGTCGCGACCGGGCCGGACGTAGAACTCAATGTGCGGTACCTTCACGCCGAGGATATTGTAGTAATTCTCCTCCAGGCCGGTGCGCTCCTCGACGACATCGGGCGACCATTCGCGGAGGGAAACGACGAGGTCGATGCGCTTTTCGAGGCGGATGCTTTTCACGCCGAACATTTCGGCGATGTTGATAATGCCGATGCCGCGGCACTCCATATAGCCGCGGTTGAGCGGGCGGGAGCTGGCGGAGAGCTCGCGTTCGTCGAGCAGGCGGATGCAGGTGAGGTCGTCGGAGACGAGGGAGTGGCCGCGTTCGATGAGAGCGAGCGCGCACTCGGACTTGCCGATGCCGCTGTCACCGCGGATCATCACGCCGATGCCCTTGACGTCGAGGGTGGTGGCGTGCTCGGTGGAGGAGGGGGCGAACTCGTTGTCAATGCAGAGCGTCGCCGCATTGACGAAGTGCATCGTGATGAGCGGCGTGCGGAAGATGGGCAGCTGCATCTCCTCGGACACGGCCAGCATCGGGTGGCTGGCCGTGTAGTTGCGGGTGAGAACGATGGCGGGAATGCCGCGCTTGGCCATCTCCCCAAAGGTCTCGATCTGCTGCTTTTGGGAGAGGGTCTTGAGGTAGGTCATCTCGGCCGCGCCGAAGACCTGGATGCGTTTGTTCGCGAAGTATTTGAAGAAACCGGTGAGCGCCAGCGCCGGGCGGTTGATGGAGCCCTCGCGGATAAGCCGGTGCAATCCGTTGCCACCGTTGAGCAGCTCAAGCTGGAGCTTCTCCCGGTAGGTCTCGTAGAAATGGGCTACGGTGATGCCGTTGATGGCTTTGGTGGGCATGGGAGGGGCAGACGCAGCCAGTGTTGAACAAATCCGCCCGGTGGCAAGTCGAGGTTGCGCGGGCTAGAGGTTGAAATCCTTGCCGAGATACAATTCGCGCGCCTGGGCATCATTGATGAGAAAGTCACTGCCGCCTTCAGTCATGACCTTGCCCTTGTGGATAATGTAGCCGCGGTCGACGATACGGAGGGTTTCACGGACGTTGTGGTCGGTGATGAGGACCCCGATGCCGCGCTGCTTAAGTTGGAGAATAATCTTTTGCACCTCGGCGACGGAGATGGGATCAACGCCGGCGAAGGGCTCGTCCATGAGCAGGAATTGGGGGCGGGTGACCAGGGCGCGGGCGATTTCGAGGCGGCGGCGTTCGCCGCCGGACAGGGTGTAGGCTTTTTGCTTGGCCAGGTGGCCGAGGCTTAGCTCATCGAGGTGATGCTTGACGAGGGCGGGGCGGTCGGCGGACTTGATCCGCAGGGTCTCGACGATGGCGAGAATATTTTCCTCCACTGTGAGCTTGCGGAAAACAGACGCCTCCTGGGGCAGGTAGCCGACCCCGAGACGCGCCCGGCGATGCATGCGGAGATGAGTGGCATCCTGCCCATTGATGAAGACGCTCCCGGAAGTCGCGGGCACGAGCCCGACGACCATGTAGAAGGTGGTAGTCTTGCCCGCGCCGTTGGGGCCGAGCAGACCGACGATCTCGCCGGCACGGATGCGGATGTTGACGCCGTTCACGACCGGGCGCTGGCCATAATCTTTGACCAGGCCCTCGGTGCGGATTTCCATGACGGTCTCCATGCTCAGGGCTGCTTGGGCGCCTCAGTGGCGGGAGCCGGGGACTTTACCTTGTCGATTCCAAGGTCCTTGATGGGCGGTCCCGTGAAGCGGGCGTTCTTGCCGCGGATCTGGCGCTCACCGCGCAGCATCTCCAGTTCGTCGCCCGTCCAGGTCCAATTGACGGCATGATCCACCACCACGGGCTGGCCGGTGAGAATAATCTTGTCGTCGCCGGGCAGAACCTCCGCGCGGCCGCAGGCGGCCTCACGGTCGCCTTGGATGATCCGCACATTGCCGGTGGCGACGAGTGATTTGAAGCTGTCGATCTTGCCGATGGTCGCGGCCGGGTCGCCCTTGCGGGTGGCGATAATCTCCAGGCGGTCGCAGGTGAGCTTGAGATTGGTGCCGGTCACAACCACCCGGCCCGTGAAGACCGAGGTGGTTTCCTTGTCACTGCTGCGCCAGTCGAACTGCTCGCTCTCGATAACCGTATTTTGAGATTCGGCCGTCTGGGCGCGGAGCGGAATAGCCACCCAGCAGGCCAAAAGGCAAAGGGGCAGAGTGGAACGGAGAAGTTTCATTGGAGCATGGCCTTCAACTGGGTATGCAAAACTACGTGCACGTTTTTGCCGATGGAAACCTTTTTATCCCGGTAACTGTAGTTCCAGTCGGAGCCGGTCGCCTCAAAGCGGTCGTTGATGACACGGATGGTGTCGGTGCCGTGGACCTGCATTTCGCCGGGCCACACCTGGGCGGTCGGGCTTAGAATTGATGTCTCCACTTTGCCATCGGGCAGGCCGGTGAAGATCGAGAGATTCAGGCCCATGATATCAACTTGCCCCTGAGTTTCGTAGCGCGCCTCGGATCCGCGCACCAGCCACGAGCGGTTGCCTTCGGGCGTGAAGTCAGCCAGGCGGAAGTTCACGATGGGCCGGTCCGGGGCAATCTTGGTGGTCGCGCCCAAGGCGGCAGTGGCGGACAAAAGCAGAAGCAAGGTGAACTGGGACAAAGAGGGCATGACGGCGCTATTGACCGCTCTTGGCCATGATATGTTCACATACTTCGCGCACCGCTCCGAGACCGGCCGGGCGTTTGGGCACGAGGGCGGCGACTTTGAGGGCCGCGGGCATCGAGGTGGAAGGGGCCACGCCGATGCCGGCCCAGTCGATGGCGGGCGCATCAATATCGTCATCACCCATGTAGCACACCTGGGCGGCGACGAGGCCGAGCTGACTGGCCAGCTCCTGCAAAGCCATGAGCTTGTCGGTGCGGCCCTGGACCACATGAGGAATCTTCAATTCGGTGGCCCGGGCCGTAGTGGCGCCCGAGGCTCGCCCCGAAATCCAGGCCACGGTGATGCCTGCGTTGCGCAGCCGAACCAGTCCCATGCCGTCGAGGATCGAGAAGTGCTTCGACTCGGTGCCATCGGAGTGAATCTCGACGGTGCCATCGGTCAGGACGCCGTCCACATCCATGGCGAACAGGCGGATGGCGGCCCAGCGGGCGGAAGA
>JAYUBB010000239.1:0-12856 GCA_043741015.1 Opitutaceae bacterium | reverse complement strand
CCCTGGAGAATTGCTACCGCGTGAGTGACGAAGTCTATCGTTGCGAGCAGCCGGGCAAGAACGACATTGCCGATCTCAAGGCGCTCAAGGTCCGCTCCATCCTCAATCTTCGCCACTATCACACCGACTCGAAGGTGTTCGAACAGGCCGGTTTCCAGCTACTCCTCCAGCGCATGGAGGCCGATGAACTCACCGTGGACGACCTCGTTGCCGCGCTCCGGCTGCTCCGCGCCGCACCCAAGCCCGTGATGGTGCATTGCTGGCACGGCAGCGACCGCACCGGCTCGGTGGTCGCCGCGTATCGCATCGTGTTCCAGAACTGGCCGCCGGCCGCCGCACTCGACGAGCTGCGGCATGGTGGCTTCGGCTACCACGAGAAATCGTTCCCGAACATCATCACCCTGTTCGAGACGCTCAACGCCGCCGATTTGCGCCAGCGGGTGCTGGCAGATAAATAAGCAGAGAACACAAAGCAGCGAAGGAGCACGGACGGCCTTCCCCGCAAATTCCGCAGATAGGCGAGGATGGACCGAATTTATCCGGGCTTCATCAGCGCGATCCGTGATCAAACCGCCATGTCTTTCCCTCCGCCTTGGCTTCTTCGCTCCTTTGTGTTTTCCTACCTGCTTCCAGATTCCATCTGGCTTCAGGACATGATTAGACCGGCTGCAAGGTGCATCCGGCACCCGCCGGGCCCCACATTGCTTTTGACCGTCCCATCCCCCGCCCCTCTACTAACTATCCGCTGCTCACTCCTCGCTACTTTCCCATGTCCGCCAACCTCACCATCATCTACACCAAAACCGACGAGGCCCCTGCCCTCGCCACCTATTCCCTCCTGCCGATCATTCAGGCTTTCACCAAGCACTCGGGCATCGCCGTCGAGACGCGCGACATCTCCGTGGCCGGTCGTATCCTCGCCACCTTCTCTGATGTCCTCCCGGCCCACCAGCGCGTGCCTGACGCCCTCGCTGAGCTCGGCGCCCTGACCCTCAAGCCCGAGGCCAACATCATCAAGCTGCCCAACATCAGCGCGTCCGTCCCGCAGCTGAAGGCCGCCATCGCCGAGCTCCAGAAAAAGGGCTACGCCCTCCCCGACTTCCCCGAGGTGCCCAAGACCGACGCCGAGAAGGACGCCAAGGCCCGTTACGCCAAGGTCATGGGTTCCGCCGTCAACCCCGTCCTCCGCGAGGGAAACTCCGACCGCCGCGCCCCCAAGGCCGTCAAGGACTACGCCCGCAAGCACCCGCACTCAATGGGTGCCTGGTCGCCCACCTCTAAAACCTCCGTCGCCACCATGGGCCACGACGACTTCTTCTCCAACGAGAAGTCAGTCACCGTATCTGCCGCCACGACGGTGCGCATCGAGTTCGTGCCCGCTGCCCCCGCGGAAGCCATGCTGAAGACGGGTGCGACCCAGCAACCCACCGTCGTCCTCAAAGAAAAGACCCCGCTCAAGGCCGGAGAGATCCTCGATGCCACGTTCATAAGCAAGAACGCCCTCGGCGCCTTCTTCGCCCAGCAAATCGTCAAGGCCAAGAAGGACGACGTCCTCTTCTCGCTCCACCTCAAGGCCACGATGATGAAGGTCTCCGACCCCATCATGTTCGGCCTCTGCGTCCGCGTATTCTTCAAGGACCTCTTTGCCAAGCACACCGCGACCCTCGCCAAGCTCGGCGTGGACCTGAACAACGGCTTCGGCGACCTCCTCGGCAAGATCGCCACCCTGCCCGCCGACCAGAAGGCCGCGATCGAGGCCGACATCGCCGCCGTCTTCGCGTCCCGGCCGGCCGTAGCGATGGTCAACTCCGACAAGGGCATCACCAACCTCCACGTTCCCAGCGACGTCATCGTGGACGCCTCCATGCCCGCCATGATCCGCACCTCCGGCCAGATGTGGAACGCCCAGGGCAAGGGCCAGGACACCCTCTGCGTCATCCCCGACAGTTGCTACGCCGGCGTCTACCAGACCGTCATCGACTTCTGCAAAAAGAACGGCGCCTTCGACCCGAAGACCATGGGCACCGTCCCCAATGTCGGCCTCATGGCCCAGGCCGCCGAGGAATACGGCTCGCACAACAAGACGTTCGTCGTCTCCGGCAAGGGCACGGTCCGCGTCGTGGACGACACCGGCAAGGTACTCCTCGAGCACGCCGTCGAGCAGGGCGACATCTGGCGCGCCTGCCAGGCCAAGGACGCACCGATCCAGGACTGGGTGAAGCTGGCCGTGTCCCGCGCCCGCCTCAGCAACACCCCTGCCATCTTCTGGCTCGACGCCAATCGCGCCCACGACGCCCAGATCATTGCGAAAGTTAAAACCTATCTCGCGCAGCACGACACCGCCGGGCTCGACCTCAAGATTCTGCCGCCCGCCGACGCCTGCCTTGCGACGTTGGTCCGCCTCAAGGCCGGACAGGACACGATCAGCGTCACGGGCAACGTCCTGCGCGACTACCTCACCGACCTCTTCCCGATCCTCGAGGTCGGCACGAGCGCCAAGATGCTCTCGATCGTCCCGCTCATGAACGGCGGCGGCCTGTTCGAGACCGGTGCCGGTGGCTCGGCCCCGAAGCACGTCGAGCAGTTCACGCAGGAGAATTTCCTCCGCTGGGACAGCCTCGGCGAATTCTTCGCCCTCGCGGCGAGCTTCGAGCACCTCGCCATCACGCAGAAGCACGCCAAGGCCAAGATCCTGGCCGACACGCTCGACGAGGCCAACGGCAAGTTCCTGGAGAACGACAAGTCCCCCGCCCGCAAGGTCGGCGCCGGCATCGACAACCGCGGCTCGCATTTCTACTTGGCGCTGTATTGGGCACAGGCTCTGGCCGCACAGAACGCCGACGCTGACCTCAAGAAGATATTCACGCCCATCGCCGAGAAGCTCACGGCCTCCGAGAAGCAGATTGTTCAGGAAATGATCAGTGTGCAGGGAAAACCAACGGACATTGGTGGATATTACCAGCCGGATGATGGCAAAGCTGCTTCGGCTTTACGTCCCAGTCTAACACTCAATGCAATCCTTGCAACAATCTAGCCGTCCACTTGTCGGGCCGAAGCCTTGCGCGAAGGCCGAAAGCAAACCCACCGACATCGGCGGCTATTATCAACCTGACGATAAGCTCGCGTCTGCGGCTTTGCGTCCCAGCACCACGCTCAACACGATCCTCGCTCAACTCTAGGCGGCTACGGACCCTGTCAGCCGTAGGCCCGGCGAAGGCTGAAGCCCGACGAAGCCAAGGCCTCCGCCGCCCTCCGTCCCCTCGCAGGCATCGTCCTCCGGCCGCAGCGATTAGCATTGCAGCATCAACCAGACCTTTCGAGATGAGCCTTGGTCGCGAGCAATGCGACAGCCGATGCTCCTGATTTTCTCTATCTTGGTGGTTTATATTCTTTGGGTATCTCAGACTAGGGACTACCCCAAAGATGATTTTCTCTCAACGCTTCGTCGGTTGCTCAATGACTATCGGGAAACATTCAAAGCGTTTGGGAAGCTCTTCAGGGAACTTCCCGTTATGTTGCTCAGTGTTTTTTTAGGTCCATTCGCGAAGCGGCTCGTCGTATCCGATCGCATCGTGAATCGCGCGGTTTCCTATCTAAAATCAGAGCTGAAAAACAATAGAGTCTTCGAGCAGGCAGATCAGATTCCTGATTCCGTTTATCTGAGCATAGTTCACGAAGCGCTCCGCCGAGCAGGAGAAAAGGAGAAAGACGGAAGGGCCCGGAGTGGGCAGTTCCTCAATGAGGTTGACGCGACTGCAGACAGCGTGGTTGCAGCATTTGCCGGCGCCGAAAACGCCGACCCCAGAATCAAGAACATCCTGGTATTTAACCGCGTGCTTTGAGCCGAGCCAAGGAGGCAGATGCGGGAATTGCTGTGCCGCTGCAGATCCCAGCCCGCGGGCCACGCCGCAAGTCTCTCGATCCCCTCACCCATCCTACTCCCGTGTTTTGCCACCGGTTGCCATAAGCAATTCCATCTTGAGCACATCTCTGCCTCGGTTAATCAATGGCCAGGATGAATCCCAAGATTGATGCCTATTTGAGTACGGACGAAGAGTGGCGGGAGGAAACGAAAGCACTGAGAAAGATAATTCTCGGCTGCGGGCTGACCGAGGAATTGAAGTGGGGCAAACCGTGCTACTCGTTTAAGGGAAGCAACGTGGTCATCATCCAGGGATTCAAGGAATCCTGTGCGCTGCTGTTTTGCAAAGGCGCCCTATTGAAGGATCCCAAGGGTGTCCTAGAAAAACCCGGGGAGAACACGCAGGGAGCCCGACGGATCCGGTTCACCCGTGTCCGAGAAATAAGCGGTATGAAATCCACCCTGAAGGCCTATATCCGTGAAGCCATTGCCGCGGAAAAAGCCGGTTTGAAGGTGAGTTTCAAAAAGAACCCGGAACCTGTCCCGCGGGAATTTCGAAACAGACTGGATGCAGTCCCTGCATTGAAAACGGCTTTTGCCGCCCTGACGCCGGGACGACAACGAGCCTACATCCTCTATTTTTCCGCCGCCAAACAATTCAAGACCCGTGAGTCGAGGATTGGAAAATACATCCAGCAAATCCTCAGGGAAAAGGGATTGGATGATTAGAATAAGTGCCAAGCCCCACCTAGCACAGGGCTTGAATCCGCGACGGAAACCAGTAGCTTGCCCTTCATGAACGCCGCGCTCACCACCGAGATCAGCCGTCTCACCCCGGCGGACAAGCTCAAGTTGGTGGAGGAACTCTGGGACACCCTCGCGGCCAACCCGGACCAACTCCCCATTCCCGCATGGCATGCCCAGGCTCTCGATGAGGCCCAGGCCGCCTACAAAGCCAATCCCGACGCAGGCTCACCGTGGCCTGAAGTCAAAGCCCGCATCACCCGGAAGACGTGACCCATAGGCTCATTGTCGCTCCACGGGCTGAGGCCGACCTGCGGGATGCATTTATATGGTATGAGCAAAAGTCGGCCGGCTTGGGGCACGACTTCATCTATCGCGCAGAAACGAAGTTCGAGCAGATCGCCCGATCACCCCAGCTCTTCCGTGTACGGCACGGCCTCAGTCGCCTCGCCGCCACGGAGCGTTTCCCCTACGCGATCTACTTTATTTGGGACGAACCCAGACAGGTTGTTTCAGTTTTGCGCGTTCTGCACTTCAAGCAGGATTCCCGTCCGCGTATTTGAAGGCCGGGCCAAGGGAGCACGTTAACCATTCAGCCCCCTCGCCGATCAGCGGCCGGTGCGGAACCACACCTCCAGGCCCGGCTCAGTAGTAGAATTGCTCGGAGACGATCTTGCCGCGCTTGACCTCGTAAACGCAGAGTTCGGTCAGCTTCATGCGCCCCTGCCCCTTCATCGTCATGTCGATGCTCATGGTGCAGGCGAAGGCCTTGTCGGCCACGACCGGCGCCGAAACCTTCAGGGAATGCAGCTTCTCAATCATCGCGGTGAATGCCTGGCCCTTGGCGATGATTTTCTTCAGGCCCTTGGTCTCCCGGGATTTGCCGGGCATGGCTTCGGCTTCGATGCACACTGCATTCTTGGCATATAATTTCTTCTGAGCGGTCTCCCATTGCGCCTTGCGGCAGAGGGCGACGAGTTGCTTGGCGATGGCTTTGGTTGTCATGTTTTGTTGGGGGTTGGATTGCTGGTATCATTCTACCACAGGCCCTGACAACCCTATGTCAGGAGTGAGTGACAAAATCGGCGGAGAAAGGCTTCAGCAGCGCACGGTCTTGCGTTTGGGGGCGATCGGCGCGCCGCGGCGGGACTTCATAATATAACTCTCCGCATCGGGGATCCGGCAGTCAGTATCACCGACGTCCACCTGTACCTGGCCGAGCTTCCGGGCGGTCGCGATAGCCTTGTCGCCCAGCGGGGCGACGTAGGCGCCGCACGAAATGATAAAGTTATTCATCGCCTGGCGTACGCGATTGGGCGCGGCGGGCAGGGTTTTCACCACGCGGTCCAGCAGCGCCCCCAACTCCTTCATTGGCAGGCGCTCATCCGGGAGTACCGTCACCAACGCGCCGAGCGAGGCCCAGCCCGCAATCGCCACGTGCTCCTTGGGCGAGTCGATCCATTCCCGGGCCAGGGTGAAGCCGTCGGGATGCTCGGCGGCCACCCACGGCACAATCGTGCCCGAGATCATCCGCCACGCCGCCTTGTCTGCCCACGACTGTACTTGTGCTCGCGTCATCTTCGTCCCGTCAGCCACCATGCCGGCGAGGTATTGCGCGTCGCCGTTGCCTGTGGCGTAGAGTTCGATCGCGAGCGCCTGCCCGCCCTTCAGCCTCTTCTGAATGACCTTCAGTTCGGCAATCTTCACGCCGAAGAACGGCTCCTTTGCCCCGTGCTTGAGCAGAATACGTTTGGTGGACTCGCTCCCCTTCGCAGCCAGCTCCGCCATCACCTCCTTGAGTTTCATGGGTGCGATCTGAGCATGGTGCCAATCGCATTCCAGCGCAGGGAAACCACTCCAAGCACCCGAAAGTGCCAGAGTGTCTTGGTCGGCGGAGTCGTCGTATCAGCCATGTTTTTCAGGAAAGAATATTCCCGAAATGTGTCAATCCCAAGGCCATGCCACGAGTCCAGGTCGAGCATTTTTCGCTCAGCTCAAACGCGCGTTCCTAAGACTGGAGGGTAGTGGTACAGTTTGTCATTCCGAGAAGGCCCACCGAGTGGGCCGACGAAGCAATCCAGCTGGATGGATCCCCCGACCGGCTGCGCCCGACTTGCAACGACAAGGCATACGATACCATTACCGACTGGAGGCGGATGGTTCTCGGGCTCAAGCCGGCTGTTGGATCGATGCTTCCTCTGCCATTTTTGGGTCCGGCCAAAGGCGGGCAGCAAGCTGCATTTTTTTGCTTGTCCCGGCCGGAGGATTTGTAACATCCCGCGGAAATTATGGATGATGATGGCATCAGTCCGTTAGTCGCCTGCCCGCTTCCCTCGCGAAACGAATTTGACGAAGAAGGGTACCTCCTGCTCCACCCCGATATCGCCAAGGGAGTTTCCGCCGGGAGGATTGAGTCGGGCTGGCAGCATTTTGCGCAAAACGGTTTCGCCGAAGGCCGGCAATGGATTTCACGGCCAGACCCTTTTCGCGGGGTGAAGCGGGAAATCGCCTCCGGCGACGAGATGTTCATCGGAAATGAAACCCACTATTTCGACGTCGGGGAATCAGCCCTGCATGCGATCGAGACCGCGCTCTTCGCCGCGCGAAGGACAAAGTCCACCATCAGGGAGATCCTCGATCTGCCGTGCGGCCATGGCCGCGTGCTGCGCTTTCTCGACAAGGCTTTCCCGGAGGCCCGGTTGACCGCCTGCGACTTGAATCAGGACGGAGTCGAGTACTGCGCCAGGGCTTTCGGCGCCGTGCCAGTGCTGTCACGGAGGGAGGTCGACGCCATTCCGCTCCACGGGACATTTGACCTGATCTGGTGCGGCTCATTGCTGACCCATCTTCCCGCGGAGAAGTGGGCGGCGTTCCTCAGTCTCTTTCACCGGCTGCTTGGCCACCGCGGGATTCTGGTCTTCACCGCCCACGGCCGGCACTACGAACGCGAACTGGCCGCCGGGAGAAATCCACACGGCATCAATGATCAGCAGATTGCGGAGTTGCTGCACGGTTACCGCGAGAAGGGGTTCGGCTACGTGGACTATTCATCCCAGTCGGCCTACGGCTTCAGCCTCGCCCACCCTTCCTTCGTGGTGGCCAATTTCATTTCCCGCTCCGGGTGTCGTCTTATTGGCTATCACGAAACTGGCTGGGATAGACGGCAGGATGTGATCTGCCTTCAAAAATATTGAGCGAATGACGGACTGATGGCCGGAAACGGATTTCCGGGCGGGCAGCAGGACAACACCCCATAGCAACCACACCTTGGCCGGCGTAGGGTCGGGCCATGAAACTTCAATTCTCCACTCTCGCCGGTACGACTGCTCTCATGGGCGCCGCCGCCCTTTTGATTTTGCTGACTGGCTGCGATACCGAAGGCTCGGGCCGGGTAACCCTGTATGGGGGCTCGACAGGCTATGCACAGAGCTCGGTGTCGTTTGAGGATGACTACGATTATTATCCCGGCTACGAGGTCTACTACAGCCGCAACCGGCGGGAATACGTGTATCGCGACGGCGACCAGTGGGTCCGGCGCTCCGAACCCCGGGATGTTTCGATCAACGTCCTCCTGGCCATGCCGTCGATCCGGTTGGATTTCCATGACTCACCGGAGCGGCACCATGACAATGTAGTCCGGAGCTACCCGCGAAACTGGCATCGCTCCTCCCCTTCGGTGCAAGTGCAGGCCGTGGTGTCGTTTGAGGATGACTACGACTATTATCCCGACTACGAGGTCTACTACAGTCGCAACCGGCGGGAATACGTGTATCGCGACGGCAACCAGTGGGTCCGGCGCTCCGAGCCCCGGGGTGTCTCGCTCAACGTCCTCCTGTCCACGCCATCAGTGCGGTTGGACTTCCATGACTCGCCGGAACGGCATCATGACAACGTGGTCCGGAGTTATCCCAGGGAATCGAATCGCCAGGACAACCGGCAAGTTAACAGACAAGACAACAGACAGGACGAGCGACAGGCTAACAGGCAGGACGCCAAGGACGATCGCCGGAACGACAAGAACGACAGAAAGGACGAGAAGAAGCACGATAAGAAGGATAAGAAAGACCGGAAACACGACGACAAGGATGACAGGAAGGACGACGACAAGAACGACAACAAAGACGACCGCCGCTGAGACCAAAACTCCGTAGTCTACAGCCGTTACGCCACCAGCCAGACAACTGGGCCAGTCGAACACCCGGCCCGGTGTCTGTGGTGGGCGAACACCACAATCCAAACTTCCCCGGGAACCCCCATGCCTTCCGGGGAATCCTAAACGTATGACCACACCTTCATCAGCGTCCTCGGGGGCGGTCGGCACACTTGTGTCGTTCCGTCTGCTCTTCTGCCTGGTTGCCATTTTCAGTGCCGCCCGGCTCCGGGCGCAGGAGGTGTCATTCCTCCCGGGCGTCGCCGGCCTGTCGAACCTGCGGTCGTCGAACTATTCATGGGATATCGATTACCGCCAGCATCTCTACAAGAACCTCAGTGCTTCGGTGAGCTGGATCAACGAGGGGCACATCATCGGCCACCACCGCGACGGCACGGCCGCCCAGCTCTGGGTGGACCTTCCTTGGCTCCGGGGCCGCTACACCTTGTCCGCGGGCTTTGGCGGCTATTACTATTTCGACACCCAGCCGCTGGGCACCGGCGATTCCCTTGACGTGCACGGCGCCGCGCCGATCTACAGCTTCTCGGCCACTGCTTACATCTCGGACCGTTGGTTTGCGCGTTTTCTCATCAACCGGATCAGCCCGCACGATGACTTTCATTCCAACACGGAGCTACTCGGCATCGGCTACTGGTTCGGCCAGGACAAGCGCCCCACGCCTGGCAAAATGGGCGCGAAACCGGCGGATGCCGCCTACATCACCGCCAATGAACTGACGATCTATGGCGGGCGGAGCGTCGTAAACACCTACTACAGCGAGCACGGCGTGGCCGGTGCGGCGGAGTATCGGCGGGGACTGGCACCCCACCTCGACGGCAGCGTGTCCTTCATCTACGAGGGCGATCCTAAGGTCACCCGGCGCAGCGGTCTCGGGTTGCAGGTCTGGCCCGTGAACACCTTCTTCAACGCCCGCGTCACCATCGGCATCGGTCTCGGCCTATATGTTTACATCGACAACAAGCATCCGGGCGCGAGCCGCCAGCTCCCCGCAGGCGTGTCGACCAACACCCCGGCGCTGGCCCCGTTGATTTCGCCGACTTTCGCGGTGCAGCTTTCCGATAATTGGCTCGTTCGCGTCGTCTGGGATCGCGTGATGACCAATTACAACCGCGATTCCGACGTGTTCCTGCTTGGTGCCGGATATCGCTGGCGGTAGTTCCGGGGGTCGGAGGTCCGCGCCGCAGCTCCGGTGGGAAATACGGCTCGCGTGCCCAGGCCGCGCGGCCCAGCTTCGGGACACTCAACCCTGATGAGCGAAAACAGAGAGTTTGCCCTGTTCTTACTCGGCCTAAGCGGCGTTTTCGTTTTCCTGCTCATCAAGGGATATCGCGAGGGTATCCTGGAGGACGAAGCCGATGAGGACGGCACGCCGGGTGCGGTTGCGACCAGGGAAGATACGCCGGGGGCATTCTGGCGCGGTTTGGGATTTTTCGCGGTTATGGCCGCCGGTTGCCTCGTGGCCGGAGTCTATGCCTGGAACCACGATTTGCGCGCGGCCGGCCGGTCGGTGGCACATGGAACGGGCCAGTGGCTGATCCTTCACGCCACAGTCCACGGGGCCGCCGCGCTCATCCTCGTGCCCGGGATCATCGCCTTGCCGGGCATCCTCACCCTGCTCGTGACGCTCGGGTCGTATGCCTGGCCGTCCGTGAAGGGACGGATCGAATATCTGACCTACGAGCGCACGCTGCGGGAAGGCGAGAACTCCCACACGGTTTCGCTCAACCAGATCTGGACGCTCACGCTCGTCTATACCTACGTGGTGGCCGGCCGGGAATTCAGCGGAACCCGCATCCGGCCGCTGGGGTTCAACTCGGCAAAAGCCGAGCGCACCCTGGCGCGGCGATTCAAGCAAGGCGCGGAGATTGATGTCTACTACTGTCCGGCGTGGCGCAGCCTGTCCTGCGTGGAACGGGGCGGCGTCGGCCGGGCACTCGTTCTCGCCTGCCTTTGCGGCGTGATCATCTACGGTCTCGCTCGCGCCGGGTTATGGGACTGAGCCGAACCAAGAGGTCAGGATGGGCTTGCCTGGAGAATCTTTACTGCGATCAGCTTAAAGCGGAAAGCCGTTCGTGAACTAGCCCAGAATATCAGGCCGGACTCATTTTCAGGCTTGTTACCTTGTAAAGTATGCTTGACATATGACAAGCATGCTTTACAGTCGGGTTTATGGACAAACCAAACTTGATCGAATCAGTTCAACCACTCTCGGGGCACTATTCCCTGAAAAAGGATCTCCGGCTAAACGCCTGGTTCATGGTGGCGGCGGCTACCTGTCTGGTCATTGACGTTCTGCTCAAACGACATCCTGAATGGAGTCCGCTCAGCCGGGCGCTGCTCACCCTGACTCCGCTGCTTCCCGGTGTGCTCTACGTGCGAGACTGCCTGCGGTTCATTCGTGGCATGGACGAGTTGCAAAGACGCATTCAGATGGAGGCCTGGTTGTTTGCCGCCCTGGGGTCGCTGATTATCGGGACAATCATCAATACCCTGAACGCCAATGGCGTCCATTGGGGAGCACCGGAGCACGGATTGAGCCTGTGGGGAACGTTTGCCCTGACCTTTGCCCTCTGGCTGGTGGGCTCGGCCATCGCCAACTGCCGCTACAAATGAAAAACCAACTGCGCGAACTGCGGGCGCTCAAGCAATGGTCCCAGAGCGATCTGGCGGACCGGCTCAGTGTCTCGCGTCAGACCATCAACGCCATCGAAACCGAAAAGTATGACCCGAGTCTTCCGCTGGCCTTCAAGATCGCCCGGCTTTTCAAGCTATCCATCGAGGAGATTTTCAAAGCCGGCGACTGAGGCCGGGCCAAGGGAGGACAGGTCTAAAGTATCTCAGTGGCACAGGCAGCGGAGGCAAATCCAGCCGGCCCGCTTCCCCACCCTACACCCACTGCCCTGTGGCGCCCTTCATTTGACGATCAATGCTCCGCGCATGCCCGCCTGGGAATGCGCCGGAAAGGAGCAGAGAAAATAATACGTGCCGGGCGCAGCGGGCGCCACAAAAGTGGTCTCACCGTCCTGCTTCGGGCCGAGGAGTGGAATGGACGCGATTACCTGGTCGGTCAGGGCCTTGGGCTGGTAATCCTCACCTGCCGCGGACATGGCTGCGTTGGCATAGGCGATGGGATCCTTCCCCGCCTTCAACAGAATCCAATTATGGCCCATGACGGCCTTTGGCATTGTGCCCGTATTGTTGAGCGTCACGTGAACAGTCTGGCCCGGCCGGGCTTCCACTCGCGTGACACTGAATTTCATCTGGTCGTTCGCCACGAGGCTGACCTGCAGGACAGGATCAGCAGCAGCCTCGGCCGGCGTGACAGCCGCAATCGCAAGGCCAAGGACTATCAGGAGACTTTTTTTTGAGGTCATAGATGGGTTAGGCGGTAGGGCTCAAAATGCGATCCACGTCTCAAAGTAGAGCGTGTTGTTGCCGCGTGCATTGGCTCCGGCGCCGTCGTAATCCGTCTTCGCGCCGTTGAAATGATTGTAGAACGTGTATTGCAGGGAGAACTTGACGTTGCTCCGCGGCCAGAAAGCCGGGCCGCCGCCCTTGTTGAAGGGCAGATAGTTGGCTTGCAGGACATAGCCGTCGCTCCGGGGTGAACCGTTCGCACTGCCGGCATATAAAAGCGCGTCACTTCCCCCGGACTTGGAGAAATACTGCGCGGTGCAGCCGTAGGTCTTGTCGTAGAGATAGACGGCTGTCGCCTTGAAGTCATTCAACCGGCCCGACTGATTGCTGGTGAGGCCGAGCACCTCGCTGGCCTGCCAGTCCTGACGTTCGTGAACCAGGGAGGCCATGGCCGTGAGATCAGATTGACCGAAGGAAATCTGGTATTGCGAGTCAATGCCGACATCCGTGATCCGGTCGTGCCCTTCGCTGGAATCGCGCCCGGGATAGGTGTCAGCCGCCATGCCGAAGGTGCCTATTTCCCACATGCCCGTCCCGACCGGCCGGACGAAGGCAACACGCCAGTAGGGAGCCAGCCGGGTGATTTGGGTTTCGCCCTCCGGATCCACCCCCAGCGCCTTTTGGGTGTGCTGGCCGATGGTGCGGTAGCCAGCGACATCCAG
>JAYUBB010000238.1:0-4106 GCA_043741015.1 Opitutaceae bacterium | reverse complement strand
CTGACCAAGGATGATTTCTACGTCCGGCTCAGCGACCGCGACCTGTGGTTCTTCTATCTCGAGGCCCTCGGTTTCAGCGACGTCCAGTCGCGGTCCCTGCTTACGGCGGTCGATCGTTTTGAAAAGGCGGGTGACAAGGCATTTGATGAATTTAAGACGTCGCTCTCAGGTCTTCAGCTTGAAGAATGGCCATTCAAGCTGGAGGCAATTACCGGATTTATGAAAATCCGGACGTTCGGAGTTTTGGAGCAAGAGATTAAGATGTTCCGCCGACCTAATCTGGACGCTCGTTTGGCCGATTGGCGCAAAGTGATCTCTGGGCTCGCTGCGATGGGCTTGGCTGACTTTATCGCGGTCGACCTCAGCGTCGTGCGCGGATTGGCCTACTACACCGGTTTCGTGTTCGAGGCGTTCGATCGGAAGGGCGACTTGCGGGCGCTGGCCGGTGGCGGGCGCTACAACGATCTCGTGAAAAAACTCGGCGGTTCCGACCTGCCTGCGGTGGGCTTCGCCATCGGCGACGTGACGACCGGTTTGCTCTTGGAACAACGCGGGCTGGCGCCGGCTTACGTGACGGCGCCCGAAGTCTATGCTGTGATCGGCGGTGGGGCGGAACGGAAGGCGGCCTTTGCCGACATCCACGCGTTGCGCGCTGCCGGCTTCAAGGTCGAATATCCGTTCAAGGAACTGGCTTTCGGCAAGCAGTTCAAGGCGGCGTCCGAGTCGGGTGCGAAGCTGGCCCTCATTTATGGCGGCGACGAGCTGGCCAAGGGCGTGGTCAAGATTCGCAACCTGACTGACCGCACCGAGCACGAGGTGCCGCGTGACCAGGTGGTCGCGGCCGTGCGGGATTCTCTTTCGGGCGACTAAGCGATATGCGTCACTATTCAGGGCGCAATCCAGACAAATCGACTCCCATGGAAGTCATCGCGGTCACCGGACGATTACTCATTGTCCTAGTGATAATCTACACGTTGCTCGCCGTCGGCGCGCACTACTGGTCGCTGACGATGATCTTTCCCCGGCCACCGGTGAAATATGAACTGGGGCCCGACTACGTCCAACTGACGGCACCTGACGGGGTGAAGATCGCCGCGCGGCACTGGCCGAACCCGCAGGCGAAATACACCCTGCTTTACCTGCACGGCAACTACGAGGACCTCGGCAGCATTGGGGAATACATGCCCCAATTCCTTGCGGCCGGCTATGCGGTCTTTGCGATGGATTACCGTCATTACGGGCATAGCGGCGGCACGCCCAACGAGGCCAATGTCTATGCCGACACTCAACTGGCCTATGATTACATGCGCACCAAGCTCGGGGTGCCGGCTGACCGGATCATTCCTTTCGGCTATTCGCTCGGCGGCGGACCCGCCGTGGAGCTCGCCTTGCATCAGCCGGTGGCAGGCCTCGTGCTGCAGGGGCCGTTCCTCAGTGCCTACCGGGTGATGACCGGAGTCCCGGTGTTTCCCGGCGATAAGTTTGTAAACATTAGCAAGGTGTCGAAACTGCGCTGCCCGGTCATGGTGATCCATGGCACCGCCGACGGTACAGTTCCGTTCTGGCACGGCCAGAGAATCTACGAGGCGATCACCGTGCGGAAGGCGAAGCTCTTTGTCGAAGGCGGACCGCACGCTGGATTGGCGGATTTCACCGGCCCGCGCTACAGCGAGGAACTGAATAAGTTTACGAATTCGCTGCAATAGTCATTGCGAGGAGTTCCACACGACGGAACGACGAAGCAATCCAACTGGATCGCCACGTCCGTTGTGCGGGCGCGCTGACAAATCTCACAACAAATCCGTCGGGCCAAAAGCGGCCGGCAGCAATGACCGGATGGAACCGTCGATCTGATCTCGGCCGTCGCAGAGGGAAACCACGCGGACCGTCGGGCCGAACTCGAAGATGACTTGTCGGCAGGCGCCACAAGGCGCCGTGGCGTTTTTGGTCGGAGTGTAGACCACGACGCACTTCAGTTTTCGTTCGCCGGCGGCCACGGCGCTGAAGATGGCCGTGCGCTCGGCACAGTTGCACAGGCCGTAGGAGGCGTTCTCGACGTTGCATCCGGTGAAGATTTTTCCCGAGCCGGTGAGCACGGCGGAGCCGACGCGGAACTTGGAATACGGGGCGTAGGCGTGTCCGGCAGCGGCTTTTGCGCCGGCCGTGAGCTTCCGGAGCTGGGCGGGAGTGGGCATCAGAAAGCGAATTCTTGTTTCACTTCGGTGAATTTCTCAATCGCAAAGGCCAGGTCCTCGCGACTGTGCGCAGCGGACACCTGGGTGCGGATGCGCGCTAGGCCCTGCGGCACTACTGGATGGAAAAATCCAATGGCGTAGATGCCTTTTTCGAGCAGACGGGCGGAGACTTTCTGGGCGAGCACGGCGTCGCCCAGCATGATCGGGACGATGGGGTGCGTGCCGGGCCGGATGCTCAAGCCGGCCTTGGTGAGGCCCTCGCGGAAGAACCGGGTGTTCTCGTGAAGCTTGTCGCGGAGCGCCGTGGAGGCAGTGAGCATTTCCAGGCACTTGAGCGTTGCCCCGGCAATGGCCGGAGGGATGGTGTTGGAGAACAAATAGGGCCGTGAACGCTGGCGCAGGAGTGAGATGATTTCCTTCCGGCCGCTGGTGTAGCCACCGCTAGCCCCGCCGAGCGCCTTGCCGAGCGTGCCGGTGAAGACGTCCACGCGGCCCATGACGTTGCAGTGCTCGTGCGATCCACGGCCGGTCTTTCCCATGAAGCCCACGGCGTGGCTATCGTCGACCATCACGAGTGCCTGATATTTATCCGCAAGGTCGCAGATGCCCTTCAGGTTGGCGATGGTGCCGTCCATCGAGAACACGCCATCGGTGGCGATGAGCTTGAACCGGGCCTGGGCCGCGTCGGCCTCCTTCAACCTGGCTTCGAGATCGGCCAGGTCGTTGTTTTTATAGCGATAGCGTTGCGCCTTGCACAGTCTCACGCCGTCAATGATCGACGCGTGGTTTAACTCGTCGGAAATGACGGCGTCCTCCGCGCCGAGCAGGGTCTCGAACAGGCCGCCGTTGGCGTCGAAGCAGGAGGAATAGAGCAGGGTGTCCTCGGTGCCGAGGAACCGGGAGATCGCCGCCTCAAGGTCCTTGTGGATCTGCTGCGTGCCGCAGATGAAGCGCACGGAGGCTAGCCCGTAGCCCCAGCGGTCGAGCGCGGCATGCGCCGCCGCGATTAATTCGGGGTGATCGGCAAGGCCAAGGTAGTTGTTGGCGCAGAGGTTCAACACCTTTTGTCCCGAGGCCACGGCGATATGGGCCGTCTGGTGGGTGGTGATGACTCGCTCGCGCTTGTAGAGCCCGGCTGAGTCGATCTCGGTGAGAATCTGCTTGAGATGGGCGGTGAAGGCGGGGTTCATGTTTTCAATTTTAACCACAGAGACACAAGGCACGGAGCAATCCAAGGGTCGGGCTTTGTGCCTTCGTGACTTTGTGGTGAAGTATTACTCCCAGTTCAGGATGATCTTGCCGGACTGACCCGAGCCCATGAGCTCGAAGCCCCGCTGAAACTCTGCAACCGGCAGGCGATGGGTGATGACGGGCGTGATGTCCATGCCGCCCTGCACGAGCGCGGTCATTTTATACCATGTCTCGAACATCTCCCGGCCGTAAATGCCCTTCAAGTGAAGCATCTTGAAGACGATCTTGTTCCAGTCGACTGTCGCCTCGGCTGGGTGGACGCCAAGCAGGGCGATGCGCCCGCCCGTGACCATGTTGTCGATCATCTGGTTGAGCGCCGCCGGGCTGCCGGACATTTCCAAGCCGACATCAAAGCCCTCGGTCATGCCGAGTTCCCGGTGCCAGACTTCGGAGAGCTTCTCCTTTGTCACGTTAACGGTGCGGGTGGGACCGAATTTTTTCGCCAGCTCCAGCCGTCCGTCATTGATGTCGGTGATCACGATTTTGCGGGCGCCGGCGTGTTTCGCCACGGCGATGGCCATGCAGCCGATGGGGCCGGCGCCGGCGATTAGCACGTCCTCACCGACCATGTCGAAGGACAGGGTGGTGTGCACGGCGTTGCCGAGCGGATCAAAGCAGGACACGGCGTCGAGGTCCATGCCAGCGGGCACCTTCCAGACG
>JAYUBB010000237.1:0-13027 GCA_043741015.1 Opitutaceae bacterium | reverse complement strand
TCGGGGCCACGATGACGCGCGGGTCGAGGCGCAGGAATTGCAGCTCGGTGATCGGGGCGCTGAACGAACCGCGCGTCAGCCGGCCGGAGACCTGGTCGTAATCGGTCGGAATCTCGTTCAGCGTGAACGGCGTGTCGCTCAGGTGCATGATCGCATAAACGCGATTGCCATCGCTCACGAGCACGGTCTGGGCCTCCTTGTTCTTGACCGTCGGGCTGAAGAGGCCGGGGCGGCGGGCGGTGAGGCTGGTCCCCACGCGGTTGGCGAGGAACTCGGAAAAGATTACGTTCGGATTGATCGGACGGTTCTCGCGGATCTCCTGTCTGAGTTCGCCGGATTTTTCGGTGAGCTGGCTGACGCCCTGCGTGAGCTGGGTCGTCTGCTCCTGCACCTTGACACGCTCCAGACGCTCGACCTCGACCTGCTGCTTGGCCTCGGTGAGATTCTGCGCGATCAGCTGTTTCTCCTGCTCGGAGACGCGCACGGCGACATTGAGGTTCTCGATGCGCTGGCGGGCCTCGGCGTTCTGTCGCTCCATGCGGGCGAGTTCGGCCTGCTGGCGCTCGGCCTCGGCGCGGCGCTCCTCGAGCTCGCGCTGCAGCTTGGCGAGCTGCTCCTTGGAGAGAAAGGCCTCCTGCGAGGCGGCGCTGTAGCGTTTCTCCAGTTCGCGGGCGCTGGTCTGCGTGGCGGTGAGGGCGCCCTCGAGCTGGCCCTTCTGCTGCTGGAGGGCGGCGAAATTCTTCTCGCGCTCGGTGAGCGTGCCCTGGGCGGAGGAGAGCTGGGCGGCAAGCTGCTCGCGCGCGGCCTTCTCATCCTCGAGGGAGACGCGCATGAGCTCGACCATGTCGGCATTGATGGCCGGGGCGTTGGTGGCGGAGCGGGGCGCGGCGGTCTCGAGCTGCGTGTGCGACGGCTCGGCCTTCTCCCAGCGGGTGAGCGCCAGGAGATTGAGCAACATGAAGTCGCACATGATCAGGAGCAGGGTCTTGTTCATGAGGCGGCCTCCTTATGCCGACGTGGACTTCTGGATCTCAAGGATGAGCTGGCGCTTGCAGGGGCGGACGTGGCGGATCTTCACGAGCGCCACGCAAACGATGCCAAAAAGGTTGGACGAGTAGGCGGCGAGCAGGTTGGCGTCGATCAGGCCGAGCACCTGGAGCACCAGGGCGGTGGCGGTGCCGGCGATGCCGATGTAGAGGCCGCCGTCGAAGAGATTTTCCTCGTTCTCCATGAGCTTGAGCTTGGTCGCGGCCGGGACGGGCTGGCGGGAGACCTCGGAGATTTTCAGCAGGCAGATGACATACATGCCGAGCTGGATGGCAGCGAAGACGGTGATGGAGAGGATGGTGGTGATGTCCATGTTGGTGGGTGGGTTTGAATGGGTGATGGCCGGCGCAGTGACGGCACCGATGACCGGGATGCTGAGCTTGATCTTGTAGTCGGAAACGGGGGCGGCCTTGAGCAGGAAGGGTTCGGAGAAGACGAAGAATATAAAGGTCAGGATGGCGGCGATGAGACCGCTGCCCATGCGCGGGAAGGCGCCGCGGAGCGCCTTCTCGACGGAATAAAAGAGGCGCAGGTCAATCGCCCGCAACAGGAGAAAGATGCCGCCGAGGAACGCCGCATACTTGGCCACGAGGGCCAGTTCGGGATGCCGGAGGGCGAAGGCCGTGCCCAGCTCAAACTCCGGTTGCGCCCCTGACGTGACCGGCACCTGGCGCAGGATCAGTTGCTTCACCGCACCTTCGCCGTAGGAGAGAGCCAGCTGCAGATGCCCCGCGCCGGGCTGACCGTAGGCGATGAGGTAGTTGGCCACGCCGTCGGCCGACCTGGCGATCAGGGCCGCGGCATAGATGACCGGCAGGTGCTCGGGTGCGACGCGCGTCAGGTGAGCGAACTGCCCGACGGTGCCGAGGTTGCCCGCGGTGCGCAGCAGCTCCGAGAGCTGCACCCAGTTGAGGCGTTTGCCGAGGGTCAGGATATCCAGATAAAAATCCTCCAATTCACCCATGTGGCCGCTGGACACCGCCGCCTCGGCGAGGGCACGCACGTCGCGCTGGAGCCCGGCCGAAAGATGCTCGGTCTGCCAGAGGTAGGCGGAGAGCAGAATAACCGCGTCGAGCGGCTGGCCGCCCGGCCGGCTGGCGGGCACAAAGCGCTGGGTTGACGTGAGGGCCGCGGTCTTGAGCAGGGTCTGCACCCCGGGCAGGCGGGAGACCGAGAGGTAGCGTCGGAGATTTTCGCGCGCCTGCTGCGTAACCATGAAATTGAGCACCGGCTGTGAATCGGCCGGGGCGGCGGCATTGCGGCTGGCGAGCAGCGGCTCGAGGGCGACATCCCACCCGCCCCACGGCAGCAGGTCGCGATGTTTTTGCGCGTAAGAGTCGTAAATCACCCCGAACGCGCCGGCCGAAGGATCGCCGACCTTCCGGGCCGCCTCCAGCACGAGGGCAGCCGGGCCGGGTTTATCCAGTTCCAGCAGGTCGCGGCCGAACCCGGCGAGCGAGGTCGTGTCGCGCCCCGCCTCGCGGAGCAGGGCCGTATTGAGCGACTTCACGTTCACGGGCAGCAGCCAGGCTATCAAAAGCAGGCCGATGCCCAGCCCGAGCCAGAGCTGCCAGAGGGCAGATCGGTCGCCGGAGGTGGACGTGGACATGGATTGAGGCATAACAGTTGGGCCGGCAGAAACAAATTTATTTGCCGCCGCCTTGCGGAGGCAAATACGCTGCGCAGCTTACCTGACCCATGACCCTGCCCATTGTTCAATTCAACAGCCCGATTCTGCGCAAAAAAGGCGTCAAGGTCACGGTTTTCGACGCGGCTTTGGCGCGTCTGGCTGCGGATATGATCGACACGATGCACGCCGCGGCCGGCATCGGCCTCGCCGCCCAGCAGATCGGCCAGGCAATCCAGCTCTGCGTCGTGGACCTCCGGGAAGCCGAGAGCGAGTTTCAGTGGGAATTCGACGGGGCGAGCCCCCCGCTGGAGCTCTTCATGCCGCTGACCATCGTCAATCCGGTCGTGGTCACGGTGCCGGAGCCGACCACCTCCTATGAGGAGGGCTGCCTGTCCTTTCCTGAGATTCGCGGCGATGTCGTCCGGCCGGACCAGATCACGGTAAAATTCAAGGACCTCATGGGGGTGCCCCACACCCTGATTTGCACTGGTCTGCTCGCACGCTGCGTGCAACACGAGGCCGACCACCTCAACGGCATCCTTTTCATCGATCACATGGATAAATCAACCCTGGTGGCCATCGATCCGGAGCTGAAGGCCCTGAAAAAGCAGACCCGCGAGGCCGCGAAGAAGTGAAGAGTGAGAGTGAAAATGAAAGTGGACCGGACTACCAATCCCTTTACCTTCCGCTAGTTTCTTCCCCTCTCACCCTCACTTTCACTTTTTCCTCATGAAACCCCGCTCCATCGCCACCCGCACCGGCGATGATGGCACGACCAGCCTGCTCTATGGCCAGCGGGTGCCGAAGGACCATCCCCAGGTCGAGGCGGTCGGCGCGCTCGACGAGCTGAACGCCGCGATCGGCCTCGCCAAGGCCAGCCGGCCACCGGGTGGCGACGCAGGCGAACTCGAATCCATCCAGCAGGAGCTCGTCGCGCTGATGGGCGAGGTCTCCTGCGCCGAAAGCGACACCGCCCGCCACGCCGCCTCCAAATTTGTCCGGATCGGCGACACCGCCCTGGCGCGCGTGGACGCCGCCGTCGCGACCATGGAATCGCACCAGCCCAAATTTGACGGCTGGGCCACACCCGGCGCCAATCCCCATGCCGCCGCCCTCGACCTCGCCCGCACCGCCGCCCGCCGCGCCGAGCGCCGGCTCGTCGGCCTTGCCGCCCACGGCCGCATCCTGCGCCCGCTCCTGCTCCAATACATCAACCGGGTGTCGGACCTGCTGTGGCTCATGGCGCGTGAGGCGGAAACCCCTTAGACGGAATGAACAAAATGGTCAGAATTGACCGACAGGCCCCTATCAGAACGATTCTGTTCATTCTGTGAATTCTGTCTAGAATCACCCCATGCGCACCGCCGCCATCATTCTCATCGTCCTGGCTCTGGTTTACCGGCTGCTGCCGACAATGGACCTCGCGTGGTCAAATTTTCCCCCGCTGATGGCGGTCGCGTTCTGTGGATCGGTGTACTTTCGCGACCGCCGTCTCTGGCTGCTGCCCTTCGCCGGCCTGTGCCTGACCGACCTTTACATCAACTGGTTCTACGCCCGTGAATACGGCTACCACTGGGAGCTCAACGGTTATATCGCCCGGGCGGCGTGCTTCGCCGTCGGGCTCGGCCTCGGTGCGTGGGTGGCGCGGCAGAAATCCTGGCTCTGGCTCCTCAACGGCACGCTGCTGGGCGCGCTGATCTTCTACATCGTGACCAACACGCAGTCGTGGGCCGCCGATGCCTTCTACGCCAAGACCGTGGCCGGCTGGTGGCAGGCGCTGACCGTAGGGCACCCCGAATATCCTCCGACAATATTTTTCTTCCGCAATACGCTCTTCGGCGACCTCATGTTCACCGGTCTCTTCGCCGGCGTCATGGAATGGCTGGCTAAACGCGCGGGTAATCCAAGTTTGCTCGACGAGGAACCGGCCGAGGATGAGGAGTCCGAGGAGAAACCCGTGGAAGTTGAAGCCAAGGAATAGTTTTGGAGGCGGGACTGGTAGTCCCACCTCCACCAAATCTCGCCCTACTTCGACTTCATCACCCAGACGCCGTCCCATTTCCCCTCGACCGGGTGGGCTATGAGGTATTTGCAGCGGTCAATATAGGTCTGGCTGAGCTTGTCGCCGGGGTGCAGCGCGAGTGCCTCCTGGAATCCCTTGATGGCGCGCTCGAAGTCGCCCTTGCGATATTGCGCAAGGCCGCCGTGGAACTGGTTCACCGTCTCCCGCAGGTGCGGGAAGGTCTCCTCGGTGTGGAAGTCGAGCACCTCGTAGACGCCGATCGGTTCCGTCTTGCCCTTGACGATGACGCGGTCGACCTCGCGGGTGCGGTAGGTGCCCTTCATCTTCCGGTAGGTGAACTCGCTGATGAGGATCTGCGCGGAGTATTCCTTGCACGCGCTCTCGAGCCGCGAAGCCAGGTTCACGCCGTCACCGATGACCGTGTAGTCCATGCGCTTCGGCGAACCGATGTTGCCGGAGACAATCGTGTCGGTGTTGAGCCCGATGCCCATGAGGATCGGCTTCTGGCCGCGCTGCTGGCGGTGCCCGTTCAGCGTCCGCAGCTCGGTAATCATCGAGATGGCGGCACGGAGCGCGCGGTCGGCGTCATCCTCCCGCGGGACCGGAATGCCGAACTCGGCCATGATCGCATCGCCGATGAATTTGTCGAGCATGCCGCCCTCGGCCGCGATGCACTGCACCATGAGGGTGAAGTATTCGTTGAGCAGGGCGACGGTGCCCTGGGCGCCGAGCTCCTCGGTCAACGTGGTGAAGGAACGGATGTCGGAGAAGAGCACGGTGGCCTCGATGCTCTGGCCGCCGAGCGCCTCGGTGCCGCCCGCGAGCAGGCGGTCGGCCAGGCCGGGGTCCATGTAGCGTGCCATGGTGGACTTCATGCGCTTTTCGTTGCTGATGTTCTCGATCATCAGGAGCGACCCGACACGCTTGCCCTTGAGGCTGATCAGCGGCTGGAGCGTGAGATTGACGCTGAGCTTCTCGCCGCGGGCCTCCATCTCGGCGTCCATCAGCAGGTCGCCCTTGGCCCCCGGAGCCTCGAGGGCCTTGAGCCGCTCGACCAGCCAGGCGTTGGCGCCGGTGAAGAACTCGGCGGCGGGCTTGCCCAGCACGTCGGCCTCCCGCGCCTTGAGGATGCGGTAGCCGGCGGCGTTGCAGGTGTGGATGCGGCCCTCCTCGGTGAAGGTCATGACGCCGTTGGACATGCTTTCCAGCATCGACTGGTTGTAATTCCGCATGTTCTGCACGTCGTCGAAGAGCTTGGCGTTCTCGAGCGCGATGGAGACCTGGGCCGTGAAGGCCTTGAGCCGCGACTCGTCCTCGGCGGTAAACGGACCGCCGCGCTTGTTGAGGGCCTGGGTGACGCCGATGACCTTGCCGGTCTTGTTGACCACGGGCACGCACAGGATGGAACGGGTGAAGTAGCCGGTTTTCTTGTCAAAGGCGGGGTTGAAGCGGAGATCGGCGTAGGCGTGCGGGATGTTGATGGTCTTGCCCGACTGGAAGACGGCGCCGGCGATGCCCGCGGTGTTGGGCAGCTTGATCTGCACGGCGTTCAGCCCCTCGCCCACCTCGGACCAGAGCTCGTTGGTCTTCTCGTTGTTGAGGAAAAGCGTGGAGCGGTCCGCCTTGAGCATGCGGGTGGCCTCGCTCATGACCCGCCGCAGCAACACCGAGAGCTCGAGCGAGCTGGTGATGTCGGCAATCAGATCGAGGAACTCCATCTCCTGCTGGCGGGTCTTCTTCATCCGCTCGATGTATTGCGTGCTTTGCAGGGCGGCGGCGGCCTGCTGCGCCATCGCCTCGAGCAATACGAGATCGTCGGCGGTGAAGCGACCCGAGCGCTTGTTCAGCGTCTGAATGACGCCGATGACCTCGCCCCGTGCGGTTTTGATCGCCGCGCACAGGATGGACTTGGTCCGGAAGCCGGTCTTGTCGTCGATGTCGCGATTGAACCGCGGGTCGGCATAGGCGTCATGGACGATCTCGCCCTGCCCGCCCTGAAAGACGGCGCCCGCGATGCCCTCGGTGTTGAGCAGCCGGATCTCGCGATTGAACGTGCCCTGGGCCACGCGTGAGCAGAGTTCGCCGCTCGCCACATCATTGAGGAAGAGCGAGCCGCGCTCGGCGTCGGTCTCGTTCGCGGTGAGCTCGATGATGGTGGCCAGCAGCTGGTCCAGGTTGTCGATGGCCGCGACTTGATGGGTGAGCTTGAGGAGCATCTCGGAGCGGCGGAGCTGGGCCCGCAGTCCGACCAGGGTGTCGCGGTTGGCGCGCCGGGGCGCCCCGGGCTTGGTTGGTGATTCAGTTTCCATGTTTCCGTTCCAGTTCGGCGCGCAGGACCGCAATCGTGTCGTGCAACTGCTTTAACTCACTCTGTTGTGATTTCTGCTGGCGGGCCGTCGCATCCTGATGCTCGAACAGCCCACGCTCCATCTGGTCGCGCAGGGTCTGGATGGTGAGGTGCAGCTGGTGCGCTTCATTCTGGCCGGCGGCCACCGCGGCTTGCACCGCGGCCTCCTTGGCGGCCTGCAGGCCTTGCAGCTCATCGCGCAGCGTGGCGATGGTCGTGCGCAGGATGCGGATTTCGTCGGCGCCGGCCGCCACCGCCGCCTGCACCGCTTCGGCCCGGCTGGCCTCGGCCCCTTCCAGCCTCAGGCGCAGCGCCGCGACCGTATCCTTCAGCTGCAGGATCTGGCGCTGGGTCTCCAGCGACTCGTCCTGGTGATCGGAAGTCGGGTCGGGTTGAATTGCAATCAGCGCCTTGTCCACAGACGGACAGCTTCCGCCCGGGAGGCGGCGGGCCGCAAGCCGAGAATCGCGGTGGCGCGGCGCAACTGGCCTTACAGGAGGTCCGCCGCCAGCTCGGCGAGCTTGGAGCGCTCGCCTTTTGACAGCTTCACGTGCGCCGCGAGGGCGTGGCCCTTCATGCGGTTGTGGCAATACACCAGGCCGTTGCTGCGCGAGTCCACGTAGGGATTGTCGATCTGCGCCGGGTCGCCGATGAGCACGAGCTTCGAGCTCTCGGCAATGCGGGTGATGACCGTCTTCACCTCATGCGGGGTGAGTTGCTGGGCCTCGTCGAGGATGAAGAAACGGCGGGCGATCGAGCGGCCGCGGATGAAACAGAGCGCCTCGATCTCCACCACGCCGTTCTTGATCAGGCGCTCGTAGGGTTTCATGGGCGGGAGCCCGTTGCCATTGCCGCCATGCGATGGCTGGGCCGAGCTCATCATCGCATGCTGGTCGTCGTGTTTCTTCTTTTTCTTGCCGGTCTTCTTGCTGACAAACTGGGGTTCCTTCTGGGGCTTCGAAGGCATGAGCACTTCGAGCGCATCATGGTAAGGTTGCAGCCAGGGCTTCATCTTTTCCTCCAGCGTGCCGGGGAGGAATCCGATGTCCTTGCCGAGGGCGATGACCGGGCGGGAGATCGAGAGCCCGTCGTACATGGACCGCTCGTCGGTCGTCTGGAAGAGCGCACACGCGGTCGAGAGCAGGGTCTTGCCGGTGCCGGCCTTGCCGAAACAAGTGACGAGCGAGATGCTGTCGTCCATCAGGGCATCGACGAAAAACTGCTGCTCGAGATTGCGCGGGCGGATCGGGATGCCCCCGGGGGCCTTGACGAAATCCGGGATCTGCAGCCGGCGCACGATATTGGCCCCATAGTAACGACCGGGCATCGTCTTGCCCTCGGGGGTCATGAGCAGGACGTATTCGTTGAGGTAGAGTTTTTTCGCGACGTCCTCGTCCAGCTCCAGTTCACCCTCGGAGCAAAAGCGCTGCATGTCGTAAACATCGAGCGCGATGGTCTGGTAGCCATCGTCATCGCTGATGGCTTCCGGCACCTTGTCGTTGAGGTAATCCTGCGCCTCGAGGCCGACGGCGCGGGCCTTGAGCTGCACGTTGACGTCCTTGGTGACAAGGATAGTCGGGGGCGGGAAGGTTTCCTGGACAAACAGCGCGGAGGCGATGATGCGGTTGTCCTTCTTCGTGAAGTCGGAGAGCACGGCGCGCAACCGCTGCATGGCGGGGGACGACCAGTTGTTTTCCACGAGGTATCGGTTGATTATGACAGAGAGCGTGCCGCCGTTAGGCAACTTGACCCCCTCATGCATGGACCGGGAGTCCGGCAGGAGCTCCTGCAGGATGCGGTGCACGCGGCGGGCATTGCGCCCGCGCTCGGTGGACTGCTCGCCCTTGATGGCGTCGAGCTCCTCGAGCACCTCGACGGGAATCGCGAGGTTGTTATCTTCAAACTTGAAGATGGATTGTGGGTCGTGCAGCAGGACGTTCGTATCCAGAACGTAAGTCTTAGCCCTTACTTCAACGTGACGCTGCGGTGGTTGCTCAACCGAGCTGGTAGTGTTTTCCATCGAGTGGATAACTTGTGAATATGGAATGTATCCTCTTGGTCGTTTTGTAAATACAGTAATTGCAAAATTGTGAACACTTCCGTTTACGTCGCTCCGGTATTAGCGTGAGTCGGCTGGCTTGCGCGGCTTCGGCGGCGGCCCCCAAAGCCGGATCAAGTGCTCCGCGAGGTTCAACAGGCTCACCCGCGGCAGCCCTTGGAGACCCGGGGCGCGCAACTGGGGTACATGCTGGCTGCGTTCTATGAAGTAGTCCCACAATTCGCGCTCCAACGGCCGTGCGACCTCGCCTGCCTGCCGGCCGCGGGCCAATTCTGCCACTTTCGCCATCCAGTGACGGCGCTCATCCGGCTGCTTGTCCCAATAGTCAAAGATGGCTTGTTCGTAGCGGTTTAGACTCATTGCGGGCTGTTGCGGGTGTTAAGCGAGGCATTGCTTTTGAACTAACTCCTGCTAGCGATGTCCGAGCACGCACCCAACCCCGATATTCACCATGTGGCAAAAGTTAAAAGACCAAATTCCTGCGATCATTCTCACCGCCGCCCTAATCCTTGGCGTCGCCTTCTGGTTGAACCAGAAGACCATGACTGACCTGGCAACTAGGCAGCAGAAAGAAATGTCCGACCTGCGCGAACAGACTAACGCCGAGATGAAGGCCTCCGCCGAGGAAACCCGCCGGCACATCGAGTCAGTCAACCAGCTGCTCAAGGATGCCATCTCCAAGCGCTCCGCCGACGTGTTTATGACCGAGGATGAAGTCGCCAAGCTCAACGCCGAGAAGGTCAATGCCCTCGCCGAAGCCATCGCACGGAAAGTGCAGCCCTACAACCCGCTCCCCAAGACCCCCGAGGAAGCCGAGAAGCTGCAAAACGAGCAGGTCGACAAGGTTTCCAGCCGCATGGCCGAGAAAATCTCCCCCATCCTCGCCGAGATGTCCAAGGACCAGAATCTCACCCGCGACTCCATCAACGGCTACAGCCAGCGCATCTCCGACCAGATCAGTGGCGTGCTGACCTCCGAGATGTCCCGCAACCAGGCGCTGAACACCCAGCTCCTCTCCTCCCAGGCCGTCGCGCAGGACTCGATGAAACTCTCCCACGAGATCACCGCCCTCTACCTCAGCAGCTTCAAGGACCAGGGCCTCATCACCCGCCTCCTCTCCCTGCCCGCCAATATCGTGCGTGACGCCGCCAATCTGAGCATCGTCAACAGCAGCGAGCGCAAGAAGATTGAGGAACGCCTCGTCAGCGAGATGAACGCGCTCGATAAGCGCCTGCAGGAAGTCGAGGCCAACGCCCCCAAGAAGTAAGTCTTGCGGGAACCGCTTTTGCCACTCAGGCCGCGCTCGCCGCGCGGCCTTTTTCTTGCCTGCATTCCCGACACATGAACCCCGCGCCCACCCTTCTCCGGGAAAACGCCGGCCTCGCCTTCCTCGGCGAGGCGGCGTGGCCGCCTTCGGTGGTCGCAGAGCGGCAGGCAGGGAAACTCGCCGCCGCGGCCAATGCCTGCGGCCGGCCCAACTCCGATGTTCTGCGCCGGCGCATCGCCCTGGTGAGCGGCCAGCCGGTCGAAAGCTGGCAGATTGATTTTCCGGATCATTTCACCGCGCAGGAAGCTGCGCTCTACGAGCAACCTTTCGCTCAATTACAGCGGAAAGCGCCCAAGGATTCATGGCGAAATCCCCATGCCAACCCCGACCTGCGCCGGGCTCTCGCCCGGATTTCGCGCACCCTCGCGGGCTCCCGCCGGTGCCGTCGTGCCCGACTGGCGGTGGATCGGGGACGACCTGCTCCCGGACGCCAGCCTCATCATCGTGGCCCGCGATGCCCCTCTGGCCGTCGAATCCTTCCCCTTTCCGTGGCCGCCCGCCACCGCGCTCAGTGCCCTCACCGCCGCGCAGGAGGAGCAGCGCCATGCCATCGCCCGCGCCGCTCGCAACAGCGATGTTGAACAACTCAACTCCGCCGTCCTCACCGCCTACGGCTGGCCCACGGAACTCGACGACCAAGCGCTGCTCGATAAACTGGCCGGACTGAACCGCACGAGATCGGGGTGAGCAACCCGTCGGGAGACGGGCCCTCCAATTGAAATGCGTGAGGGGCTTTATGCCCCGACAAAGATAGTCGCGGCCTAAAGCCGCTCCCACCCTCAATCAACCTGCGCGCCGGGCGACCCGCCTCACTCAGCCACCGGCAGCCACACCGTCATCGGGGCGAGCCCGCGGTTGTTCCAGGAGAAATACGGGATGGCCGTCAGCGGCGCGGCCGATGCGCCCTGAATCTCCAGCACGGTGACGCCGCCGAGCAGCGCGGGCCGCACCTTGGTCGAAATCTGGAGTGGAGTGGCGAGGGATTCCGCCGTGACCTTCTGGTCAATCTCCTCCACGCAATAAACCACCGGTCCGCGTTCGAGCGCCACCTGCCCACGCGTCGCTGCGATCTTGGCGTTGCCCTGCACCAAGTGCACCCGCATCGGGAAATCGAGTTCGATCGTGTCGCCCTTCCGCCACTCCCGGGTGATAGCCAGGTAGCCCTGCTCCAGTTGCGCCTTGGCGTCGGCTCCTGCCACCCGCACCCGCCAGGCAGTCGGCTCCGCAGACTTATAGCTATACAGGTCAGATGGCACAGGTCGGCCCTGAGCCCAACCCGGAATGCGAATCTTGACGGTGAACGTCGCCGGTGCCGCCGGCGACACCGTCAACTTCACCGCCCCCATCCACGGATAGTCGGTTGACTGCACAATCGTCACCTTGGTGCCCGCAATCGTGAGCTCGCCTTCGCTCTGCGCGTAGAAGTTCACATAGAGCGCGTCGTCCCGCACGGCGTAGAAGTAGCCCGTCAGCGCCGCGAGCGTGCGCATGAGGTTGGGCGGACAGCAGGCGCAACCGAACCACGGCGCGCGGCCGGCGTGCCCATGGTTGTTCTTCGCCTTGCCGTCATAGACGAGCGGATTCGGGTAGAAAAAACGGTCACCCGACACCGATACGCCGCTGAGAAACCCGTTGAAGGCGGTGCGCTCGAACACGTCCATGTATCTGGCGTCGCCGGTGAGGAGAAACATCCGGTGATTCCACATCATGAGGGCCAGCGCGGCGCAGGTCTCGTTGTAGCCGTCGTGCGGCAGCTCGTAGTCGGCGCCATAGGCCTCGCCCTTCGACAGGGCGCCGACCCCGCCCGTGAGATAGAGTTTTTTGCCCGCGACATTCTCCCATATTTTGGTGATCGCCGCGAGATAACGGGCGTCACCCGTCAATGCTGCCACATCCGCCATCCCGGAATACATGTAGTTCGCCCGCACCGCGTGGCCCACCGCTTCGTCCTGGTCGATGACCCGCTTGTGCTGCTGGTTGTAAGACGGCCCGCCCGGCCCCCGCACGTCGAGAAAGGTCTGCGCCAGCGTGAGCCAGCGCTGGTCACCCGTCACCCGGTAGAGTTTCACCAGGCCCATCTCCACGATCTGATGGCCCGGTGCGATGCGCCGCTTCCCGTCGCCGAAATCGCGCCAGAGCAGTTCGGCATGCTTCAGGCAAACGTCGAGGAGGGTGCGTTTGCCGGTGGCCTGGAAATGCGCCACACCCGCCTCATAGAGATGACCGGCGTTGTAGAGTTCGTGGCTGAGCTTCGGATCTTTCTCCCACCGTTCCTGCCCGACCCACTCCTGCCCGGGCGAATCCGGGTGCATGGTCCGGAACGTGTAGAGGTAGCCGTCCGGTTCCTGTGCCGCCGCGATCCGCGCGATCCAGCCGTCCAGTTTCGCCTCCAACGCGACATCCGGCTGCATGCTGAGCACATACGACGCGCCCTCGATGGCCTTGTAGGCATCGGTGTCGTCGAACGGATAGATCGTCGGCGGCTTGATCTGAAAGTCCTTCTCCCCGGCCGCTCGCCGCCGCATCACCTCGGCTGCCAGATCGAAATTTTTCAACCGACCCGACTCCTCGCATTGTTGCATGGCGAACGGCAC
>JAYUBB010000236.1:0-4134 GCA_043741015.1 Opitutaceae bacterium | reverse complement strand
TCATCCAGGTGGCGCTCTTCGACCGGGAGCGCGCCCCGCAGGATGCCGACCAGATGGAACGGGTGCTCAGGCATGGGGCCAAGAGCTGGCAGGAGCGTGAGGAAAGCTGGCTGCAGGCCTTCAAAGCCCTGCAGATTTCTGCGGCGTTGACGGTCTCGACCATCATCCTGATCTCCGGCCTCGGCATGTTCAACACGCTCGCGATGATCGTCATCGAGAAAACCAAGGAGATCGCGATCCTGCGCTCCATGGGCTATACCCGGCAGGATATCGCCCGGATTTTCATCTGGCTGGGCACGATCGTGCTGGTCATCGGCACCATCGGGGGTTGGGCGCTCGGCGCCGGTGTTACCTATGGGGTATCGAAGTTCCCGATCCGCATCCGCGGCATTTTCTCGGCGGACAGTTTCCAGGTTTATTGGTCCATCTGGCACTATGTGGTCGCGACCGTCACCGCCGCCGTGGTGGTCATGACGGCGGCGATCATCCCGGCGCGCCGCGCCGCGCGCCTGGAGCCGGGGGATATCATCCGGGGGACGTCTCAGTAGCGACGGGAACAAGGACAAAGGAGAAGGGGGCATGAAAACACAAAACACAGAAACAGGGAGCAAGGCGCAGGAAGCAGGGAGCAAGGACGGCAATACCTTCGAGAACCTTGAAATCTGGCAGGAGGCCGTGGAACTGGCCGCTCGGGTTTATGACCTTTTCCACGGATGCCGGGATTTCGGCTTTCGCGATCAAGTCCAGCGCGCTTCTGTTTCGGTCTCGAGCAACATCGCTGAGGGTTACGAACGTGACTCCAACGTCGAGTTCATCCGGTTTCTGTTCATCGCCAAGGCCTCCTGCGGTGAGGTCAGGTCCCAAGCCTACCTTGCGCAGCGGGTAAAATTGATCGATGACCGCTTGGCGGCCGAACTCATTGAGCACGCCCGGAGGATCTCGAGGCGGATCAAGAAGTTGATTGATGTGCGCCGGGAAAAATTCAACTAAACTCTGCTCCATGCCCCCTGCTTCCTCCTCCGGTCTCCCTTCTCCCTCCTCTCTTCTCCCTCCTCCCCCGCCTGGCGAGGGCATCGCGCTCCGCTGCGATAACCTCCACCGCTATCTCGGCCAGGGGGAGGGGAGGGTGCATGTGCTCCGCGGGGTGTCCTTCGCCGCCCGCCGGGGCAACGTCACGGCGATTGTCGGCCCGTCCGGTTGCGGCAAGAGCACGCTGCTCTATCTGCTCGGCCTGCTCGACCAGCCGGACGACGGGTCGATCTGGATCAGCGACCAATTGATGTCCAACAGCAGCGACATGGACCGCACTGCCGCCCGCGGCGAGCACATCGGGTTTGTCTTCCAATTTCACTTCCTGATGCAGGAGTTCTCGGCCCTGGACAACGTCATGATGCCCATGCGCAAGCTGGGCCGTCTCTCCGAACTGGAAATGGCGGCGCGGGCCCGCTCGCTGCTGAATGATGTCGGCCTGGGCGACAAGACACACCGCCTGGCGACCCAGCTCTCCGGCGGCGAGCAGCAGCGCGTGGCCATAGCCCGCGCCCTGGCCAACCAGCCGGCCATCATTCTCGCCGATGAGCCCACCGGCAACCTCGACGCGAAGAATTCGGGCATCGTTTTCGACCTGCTGACTCGGCTGGCCAAGGAAAACGGCCAGGCCGTCGTCCTCGTGACGCACAATCCCGACATCGCCAGCCGCTGCGACGAGATCAAGCCGATGCGGGACGGGGAATTTGTAGGCTGAACGTATGAACTCGGGTCATGTATTCTGGCTTTTCGGTTTGAGCGGGGCGGGCAAGACCACGCTGGCCTCAGCCTTGGGAAAGAAATTGGAGGATCAAGGCCGGCCGGTGCTGCTGCTGGATGGCGATGTGCTGCGTGCCGGTCTGTGCCGGGATTTGGGATTTTCCGACGAGGCGCGCGCCGAGAACATCCGCCGCGCGGCGGAACTGGCCAAGCTTGTGGCGGCGCAGGGACAAATCGTGATCGCGGCGTTCATCACGCCCCGGGAGGACCTGCGGAGCCTGGCAAGGGAGATCATCGGCCGGGACAAACTGGATCTTATCTGGGTAGACGCCCCGTTTGCGGTCTGCCGGCAGCGTGACCCCAAGGGCCTCTACCAGCGGTCAGCAGCCGGAAACCTGCCCTTGTTCACCGGGGTGAATTCAATCTTTGAGGAGCCAACCGGCCATGACCTGCGGGTGCGGACCGACCAGCACTCGGCAATCGAATCATGCACCGAATTGGAGAATTATTGCCGTTGTCGCTGGATTGATTGAATAGGGTTGTAACCCGTTCAAAGAACAGGCGTCTTGGCTTGGCAACTGCTGCTGCTTGAACGGGCCATCAAGCAGCGATTTAAACGATCAACGACAGTCATTTTTCAAGATGAAACCAGGCCTGCGCCATAACAAGTACCTCAGCATTCATATTCCCGAGACCGCGGGTGTCAGCATCCGCAATATCTTGAAGGGGCATTTCGGGCCCGGGTTCGTTTTGCATTACTGGCAGATAACCGATGCCTCGGGACGCATCGTCGGGAAAGTGCCCGCCGAGGCGACTTGCGTTCACGGCCATTATCAAGCGGATCAGTACACTCGTATTTTCCCCGAGGCAGCCTTGATCACTTGGGTGAGGGATCCGGTCGAAAGAGTTGTCTCGTCCTACTACCATCGACTCCGTGACCCGGATCCGCGGCATCCCGTATGTCTTGAATTACACCGCAAGGGGCTTTCCTTGACCGAATACGCCTCCCTGCCCCTGGTGCGAAACGAAATGGCTCGTTTCTTCGGCAGCAAGAAACCCGAGGATTTCCTGTTCATCGGCATCGTGGAAGAATTCAATCAATCGCTGGCCCGCATGGCACAACTGCTCGGCATCCCGGCGGCTCCGCCGCGGCGGGACAACGTCAATCCGGAGAAGCAGCCTGGTCGCTACGAACTCGACCCCGGGGTTCGCCGGGAGATTCTGGAATTGAATGAAAAAGACACGCACCTTTACGAAGTCTGCCTGCAGAGGTGGAGTAACAATAAGTTACAGGGCACCTGCGCGGTGAATTTCGGGTAATTAGCAGGAAAAATCAGGCAGGCAGGCAGGTTAATATTCTCCGCGGCTTCAGTTTGGGAGGAAATTTTGTTTTACATTAACGGGATGCCTTCTTTGCTCGGGGGGTATTTTTTACCGCACACCCACCGCTCGTTAGTATTCTTCGCCTAACCTGAGGGCTTGCCAGCCGATCCCTCTCCGTCCGGGCGAATACCGTCAGCCACTCCATGTCCAAGATCTTCCCGAAGTCTGCCAATGCTCTGCCCCTGCAGATCCTGATCTTTCTTGGCATTCTCGGCGGCGTGGCGGCGGCGGGCATCACTTACTACGCGACCCCGGCCTACCTGCGCGTCGGTTACCAGCCGGTCCAGCCCGTCCCGTTTGAACACAGCCTGCATGCCGGCCAGCTCGGCATCGACTGCCGCTATTGTCACGCGTCCGTCGAGAAATCCGCCACCTCCAGCGTGCCCGCCGCGCAGACCTGCATGAACTGCCATAGCGTGATCAAGACGCAGAGCCCGCTGCTCGAGGTCGTGCGCCAGAGCTACCAGAGCGGCGACCCGGTGCCGTGGGTGAAGATCCACCAGAACCCCGACTACGTCTATTTCAACCACTCCGTGCATGTGAACCGTGGCGTCAGTTGCGTCGAGTGCCACGGCAAGGTCAACGAGATGCAGGTCGTGCGGCAGGAAAAGCCCCACAGCATGAGCTGGTGCCTCGACTGCCACCGCAATCCAGCCGAGCGGATCCGCGACCAGAAGGACGTCTTCAACCTCAACTCGAAGACCCTGGCCGAACAAGGCCGGCTGGCCGAGGCGCACAAAAATATCGAAGCCTGGAAGATCAAGCCCCCGCAAAGCTGCTCCGGCTGCCATCGCTGATGAAACGCAAATTTGACCATTCCGCCCCCGCGCAACGCGAGCTGACCGGCCCGAAATACTGGCGCAGCCTCGACGAGCTCGCCGATACGCCCGGCTTCCGCGAGCATATCGCCCGCGAGTTCCCGGAGGGTGCTTCGTCCATGAATGGCGTTGATCGACGCGAGTTCATGCGGCTGATGGCGGCCTCGTTTGCCCTCGGCGGGCTGGG
>JAYUBB010000235.1:0-4157 GCA_043741015.1 Opitutaceae bacterium | reverse complement strand
GTCCGGCCATCCGGCAGCAACGCCAGCCGCCAGACTTCCTGCCGATGGCCGCGCAGCACGTCGGTGCATTTCCGGCTGGCGAGGTCCCAGGTGCGGATGGTCTGGTCCGCACTGCTGGAGGCCAGTTTCGTGCCGTCGGGCCAGAAGACAATGGTGCTGACCCAGGCACCGTGGCCTTCCAACCGGCCGAGCTCGGCTCCGGTCGCCACATCCCACAGGCGGATGTCCGACTCTTCCCAGCCCGCGGCCGTCGCCAGGGTTTTCCCGTCGGGGGAGAACGCCACCGCGGTGATGACGTTTCTCGTCGCGGGGGCGGTCCAGAGATCATGCCCATCGCGCAGATCCATCACGCGAATTGTGCCGTTCACCGTTCCGTAAGCCGCGACCCTCAGGTCCGCCGTGGCGGCAAACGCGTTGAGCACTCCAAGTTGTTGTTGGGTGGAAGGAATGTCAGCCAATTTGGCGCCGTCGCGCACGCGCCACAGGGTGATGAGTTTGTCGCCATTCGCATTGAAGCCGGCCGAAGTCACCAGCGTCTGTCCATCCCGGGAAAAGGCCAGCCCATGGCAGGTGGCTTCGAACGGATACTCCGCCACCAGCTGCCGCGTCGCGGTGTTCCAAAAATGCAGCGTGGTGGGCGGCGTCCCTCCGTCGGCAAGTGGAACGGAATTGGTGGAAACGAAGGCCAGCAAGGGCTTCGTCGGAGAAAAGGCGGCGCGAATCCCGCTCTGCCCGGGGGCGAGCGCGGCCACCTGCTCGCGGGTGGCGAGGTCCCAGACGATGAGCCCGTCGCGGTGAAGCATTCCCGTCGCGAGCCACCGGCCGTCGGGGGACACCACCACCGAGCTGATCTCGGACTGGTGGTTCTGATACAAGGTGGCGAGGGCGTCGCTGTGGGTCTGCTGCCAGAGGTAGCGCCACTCCCAGCCGCGCAGGTCCTTCTCGCCGGGCTGCGGCCGCTGGCGGTTCAGCAGGCTGAGCGCCTGGCCGAAATTATCACCGTGCAGCGCCTGCAGGGCGACTTTCATGTCCGAGGCATAGGCGCGCTGCCGGGCGGCGAGTTCCTGCGCCTGGGCCTGCTCGCGGAGTTTGGTTTCGCCGGCCTGCGCCTGCTCCGCCTGCCGCTCGGCCGCCCGGGCGCGCCGCATGTTCATCCAGCCGAAAACCGCGCTGCCGGCCGCCAGCAGCATCACGATGATGGCGACCAGCGCGATGGCGCGCGCCCGGACCAGCGCCCGGCGGGTGGCGGCCTCGCGCTGCTTTTGCGCCGCCAACTGGCGCTGGGCTTCATCGAGCGCTTGGCGCTCGCGCCGCGAGTCGCGGCTCGCGCTGATCACGTCGGCGAGGACGTCGTGCGTCAGCTCGACGCGCTGCACGCCGAGGCGGTCCTCGATCCGCAGCAGCCGGCGCGATACCAGTGTGTCCACCAGCGGGCGGGTGACACCGGGCGCCTCCAATACGGTTTCGAGAGCGACATTATCGCGGAAGCCGGACTTGGTGAGGAGATGATCCTCCACATATTCGCGCATCGCCGGCGACAGGTCGGCAACGCTGCGTTCGTAGAAATCATTGAGGATCTCGCGCCGGTTGCCCGAGACCAGATCGGCCGTGATCTGCTCCTGTCCGAGCGTGCGACGGCGCTGGTTCAGCTCGCGGCAGATGACGCTCAGGAGCGAAGGCTCGACCTCCATCTCCTCCAACCGCTCCGCTGAGCCGCCGCGCGCGCCGGCGACAAATTCCACCACGCGTTGCGCGACTCCCTCCGACAGCAGATGCGGCGCTGGCCGGGTGACAATCTCGAGCGCCTGCGTGCCAGTCAGCCGGCGCACGCGCATGCGGTTGTGCAGGAGCGAGCGCATCTCGGTTTTCAGGCCCTCGAGGTCCGGCAGGAAATCCTCGCGCAGGCTCAAAATCACCTGACAGGACGGCTTGTCGAAGTTGTAACGGGCCGTGTCCAATTCGCCCGAATCAAACTTGGCGCGCAGTGCCGCCGGTGCCCGGTTCTCGACGAGGTCGGCCAGCTCGGTGAGGAAGGTCCGGCCGCGATCGCGGCGCGTGTCGTCGGCCCGGCCCAGCGTGAAAATCTCCTCGAACTGGTCGAAGGCGAGGACCGGCGTCAGCAGCCGGTTCTTCGCGCTCCAGATGTCGATGTCCTTCCGGTGAAAATATTCCCAGAGCGACTCGTCCGGGCGCGGCACGGGCGCATCGGCGCCGGCCAGCTTGATGGCCTCGACGATTGCAGACTTGACCTGGTCGGCCAGCGGCGGCGTGGACGGATCATGGTCCAACCGCAGGTAGAGCGGGAGGCAGTCCACCTCGCGCAGCAGGGGAAACACGCCGGCCTGCAGCAGCGAGCTCTTGCCCAGGCCCGACTGACCGAAGAGCACGGTGAGCGTATTGCGCCGCACCAGGCGCACCAGTTCCTCAGTCTCCTTTTCCCGGCCGAAGAAAAAGCCGCGCAGATCCTCGGTGAACGACGACAGGCCGGGCCAGGGATTGTCGCGGTCAACCTCGGGGGCCGCCCCGGTGATGGTCGGCTCGGTCACAGGAGTCCTTTCTCGCGTTTGCGATAATCACGGATCAGGCGGACCATGCGCTCGACAAACTCCGCCGTGGGCGCGCCACCGGGCAGCCGGGTCCATTGCACCTGCTGGAAACGTTCCGGCACGAGCGCGTCCTTTTCCGTCACCGGATCGATCACGATCGGCAGAATGAACGGGATGGTGTCGGCGATCAGCTTGGCGCGCTCGGCGGCGAGGCTCCATTCCAGGCGGAAATAGCCCTCGTGGCGCGCCTGGGTGTTGGCCGAGATCACCGGGAGAAACAGGGAGCAGCTGCGAATGTTGCGCTTGATCTGCTGGTCGAAGTCATCGCCGCCTTCGAGGTGGCGTTCATCGAACCAGACCTCGATGCCGGCGGCATCGAGGGCGTCGCGCAACTTGCGCACGGCGGGCGCATCCTGGCTCGCGTAGCTGAGGAATACCGAGCCGGGGTTCATTTCAACGACTGCCGCGGCGGCGGTCGGGGCCGCCACGGGCGCGGCCGACCCGGCGGGATGCCGCGCGAGGTAGCGGGCAGAGAGCTCGCGGACAAAATCGGCGGCGTTGCCCTGCTCGAAGACCTGTGTGCGGTAGGAAAAGTTCTTCAGGAACAGAATCAGGTTTGGTTCCGAGCGCACGCGGCGATCGGCGACGATCTCCAGTTCCTCGCGCTGGAGGGACAGGCGGCCGCTCTTGGCGATCCGGATGAAAAAGCGCGTCAGCCAGTCGGGAAAGGTGTTGCCGATCAGCAGCAAGTGGCTCGATTTAAGTTCGTCGCACAGCACGTTCGGCCGCTTCGACTCCCCCTGCATGGAGGTGAAGAACTCCAGCGTATCCTCCTCGGTGATGACAAAGTCGGGCGAGGCCGAGATCCGGCCGAGCATGTGAAACACGGTCGGCACGGCCGCGCTCCGCGCGTCGGCCGGCAGATCCTGGGTGTGATTGGGCGCGTAGGCCAGCGAAACGGTCTTGGCGGCCCCGCCATGACGCTCCTCATCGAGCGCCTGTTCGAGCAGGGTGTCGAACGTGGTCGTGACAAAAAGGTTGAAGTGCCGGATGCGGGCCAGCTGACGGAGCGGTTCCGGAACGGCCGGAGCCAGCTCCTTCATCAGGTTGCGAATGCGCGGGTAGACTTCCTCGCGCCGCCCGCCGCCCTGCAGATAGCGGCAGACGACCTGATGCAGCGCATCGTCCCCCTGGCAGTCGGTCACCGGCAGGCGCAGGCGCTCGGCCAGTTTCATGGCCAGCAGCCGCTGCAGGGGTATTTCACCGCCGGACCCGTCCGGTACGTTGAGCAACTCGGCCCCGATGATGGGGATGACCTTACCTACCTCGATGAATTCAAGGATGTCGTCCCAGAAAAACTCCTGGAGGGGGGTAACCGGGGACAGCATGGGATGCAAAAGGATTACTTGGAGCCCAAAGTGTAGTCCAGACAACTTTGCCGGGCAACCCGGGCTCGCCAGCCCGGGTTATTTTTTGCACGTTTGCCCGATGCTCATCCGCCTCGCCGTTTTCCTGCTCGAGCATTCGCCGCTGCTGCGGAGATTGATCTGGCGCTGGTGGTATGGCCGGCTGGCCCGGAACCATACGGAACGCGACTGGACTTTCATGAAC
>JAYUBB010000234.1:0-4158 GCA_043741015.1 Opitutaceae bacterium | reverse complement strand
GTTTGGTGAAGCGGGCCGTCGCCCTTCGATTGGTTCTTTTTCATCAATCCCAATCACTTCCCAAACGGTGGCACTTCTTCAACTGCATCGTTTGGGTTAAATGCAGCCGGCTTGCTCCAGCGGGGCTTTATTCGCCCGACGTTAGAGTGCTTCGAGCGCAGTGACGACCCGACGGGGCTTTTTCGGGGCCGTGACACCGTCCTGCCAGTAGCCGGGAATAAAGGTGATGGACTGCGCCTCGGGCACGCCGCGCTGGTAGGCATCGGTCATGATGGCGAGCTGCTCCATCGCGCGCTGGCCGACGAGCCGGTGGTTCTGCACAACCCCGGCGATGTGGGGCATGCTGGGCGGCACGTCGAGGGAGGCGAACGCGACATCATCGGGCAGTTTGACCCGCGCGGTGGCAAAGACATCAAAAAGCTCATTCCAATTGGAGATGACGACGTCGACCTGGTTGGCGTGCATCCACTCGGGGATGAGGCGCGGGAGCATGGGCACATCGGCGAGGCTGAAGATGAGCGGAGGCACACACTCGTTTTCCGGGAGCGAGGCCTGTTCGACGAGCACGCCCATGCCAAAGGATTCGCCGAGGCGGGTCTGGTCCTCACGGGCGGTGGCGAGACCGATGCGGCGGTACCCGAGGGTGCGGAGGCGCCGCATGGCGAGGCGGGCGACCTGGAGTTGATCGTTGGAAATGGCGTCGAGGTTGGGTGCGAGGTGCAGGCACTCGATCTTCACGGCGCAAAACTGGCTCCAGTCGAGGTCGAGCTGCTCGATGTCGATCTCGAACGTCGAAAGCAATATGCCCGTGATGCCGCGGGCGCTGAGGATGGTGTTGAGCCGGGCCGGGGCCAGGTGACCTTGGCCGACGACAAAGATCTCGAGCGAATGGCCATGGGCCTCGGCGGCGGCCTTGGCGCCGGCGTAGACGAGCGGCTGGTAATGATTGCCGCTGAATAGCCGGGTGGTGCCGGCGTGAACGACAAACGCGGTGCTGGAGCGGCGGGATTGCGGGTTGCGGCGGGAACGGTGGAAGTTCAGGGCGTCGAGCAGAGGATCGCGCTGGTAGCCGAATTCCTTGGCGACGGCGCGGATGCGGGCGCGCGTGGCCGGCGGGATGCTCGGGTGGTCGCGCAGGGCCAGCGAGACGGTGGTGACATGCACCTTCGCCTTGGCCGCGATGTCGGCCAGGGTGTGGTATTTCTTGGGCGCGGCGGCGGGTTCAGCGACGGGGCGGCGCGGACGGGCCGTCCTGCCAGGTGCTTTGGACATAAATGGAGGAGGGGACCTCGGGCGGGCCGAGCTGGCCGGATTTGAGCTGGGTCACCACAATGGAAACGGCCCGCTCACCGACAAGATGGAGATGGGGGCGCACACCGGCCAGGTTCTCAGATGCGGGATCGCACAGGCACAGGCAGGCGCAGGCGACATCCTGCGGCACGCGCAGGCCGGAGCCTTCGATGATCTCGCGGATGCTGATCCAATTGCAGAGGACAACGTCGACCTGGTGGCGCTTGACCCAGCGCGCAATCATGCCGCCCAGCACTTCGCCGCTGGTGTTGTAGGGGAAGATGAGCGGGGGCACATGTCGACCGGGCGGGATGGAGGCCAGCTCCATGAGGTAACCGGCGGTATGCCGGTGGCCGCTGGCATCCTCGTCGGCGCGCCCCACGGCCAGGCCGATGCGTTGGTAGCCGAGGGCGGAGAGCTGGCGGAAAGCCATGCGGACTTCCCGCAACTGATCGTTGGCCACCACGGTGACATTGGGTTCGGTGTGGCGGGAGTGGATTTTGGCGACAGAGTAGTCGTCCCAGTTGAGCGCGATCTCGGCAAAGCCGGGCAGGAAGGCGCCGATCACAATCCCGGTGATGTGGTGGTCGCGCAGGTAGTGGCTCAGGCTGCGGGCATCGTGGTCGTCGTCTCCGACTCCGAGCACGTCGAGCTGGTAGCCGAGCAGTTCCGCCTGCTGCAGGGCGCCTTCATACATGACCTGGTGATGGGGTTGCCGGGCAACACCGGAACCGGCGTTATGATTTTCCAGATAGGCGATGCGGGGTGACGGGGCGCGCACGCAGCCCTGCTGGCGGAAGCGGCTGAGGGCGTGGAAAACCGGGTTGCGCTGGTAGCCCAGGCGTAGGGCGGATTCCTCAATGCGCTGGCGGGTTTCAACCGGGATGCTGGAGTGTCCGCGCAGGGCCAGCGAGATCGTCGTGATGTGATAGCCGGTCTCGCGGGCCACATCCTTGAGGGTTGGGCGGCGGGCGGGGAGTGACTCCAGTTCGGGGGTGAGGCTCATGGCGGGGTGCCGAAACTGGCGAAATAAGCCTGCCGCAGCTCGGCCAGGGTGGTGAGCGCTTTGCCCGTGGCCTGAGCGCGACGCAGCCAGTCGGCGGTGCGCGGGTCGTGCACCTCGATCCCGCGGCGCACGAGCAAGGTCAGGGTAGCGGGATCATCCGGGTGTGCCGCGAGCACCTTCTCGAGCACAGCCTGACCGGTTTCCGCCCGTCCGGTGGCGAAATAGATGGCGGCGAGTTCGCAGGGTGCGGCGGTTTGCTCCGGCTGCTGTTGCCAGACTTCCTCAAAAAACCCGATTGCCTCGCTCGTGCGGCCGCGGCGCACCGCGATAAGACCGGCCTCGAACCGGAAGGCGGTGCTTGACGGGCTGGCCGCCAGCCCGGCGAGCACGGTCCGGTCCACGGCGGGGCTGTCCTTGAGGCCTTTCAGCACATTGATGAGGTCGGTGCGGATTTTTTCATTCGCTGGGTCCAGTGCGAGAGCGTGCTCGAGTTTGGGGCGGGCGGCGGGCAGGTCACCCAGACGCGCGAGGGCGTTGCCCAGCTGGCGGTGGAGCCGTGCATCCAGCGGATCAAGGACGACGGCGCGTTCAAGCAAGGGGAGGGCATCCCGGTGCAGGCCGTCGGAGGAGAGGGCGGAGGCGGCGACAAGCAGGGTGTAGGGGTTGTGGCAATAGGTGGCGAGGTCGACGGCCCACGGGTCGGCCGCCTCGGTGTAGTGGCCGTCGCCGCGGACACGCAGCCGCGCGACCTGCGCGGCGGCCGGGTTGCCCAGGCGCTCAAACACCGTGGCGAGCAGGGACTGGGCGCCGGGAAAATCGGGATCTGCCGCCACGGCCTCTTGCAACCGGCTGCGGGCTGCGGTCAGGCGGCCGGCCTGCAGGTCGCAACGGGCCAGGCCGAACAGCGCGTGGATGTCCGCCGGTTTGCGTTTCAACACTTCCTGGAAGGCGGCGGCGGCCTCCGCGGGCTGATTGCTCTTCAGGCGGGCTTCACCCAGCCGCAGCCACACGATGGTCTGCTCCGGTGCGAGTTGGGCGGCCGTTTTCAACAAGGGCAGCGCCTCCTCCATCCGGCCATAGCCCGAGAGAATGGCAGCGAGCAAGTGGGGCCAGCGGGCTTCGGCGGGATTGAGGGCGACGAGAGCTTGGTAGCCGCGGATCGCTTCCGGAAGCAGCCCGTTTGCCTGGCACAGCAGAGAGAACTCAACGAGGGCGGCCTGATCAATTGGCCAGCGGGCAAAACGGGCGGCGCAAGTGGCGAGGCGGTCATCAAGTCCGGGCGCCGCCTGTCCGACCAGGCCAGGCGTGGCCGGACGAAGCTGCTCCCACCGGCGGCTGGCAGCCTGATCCTGCCACACGAAATAGCCGCCGGCGACGACCGCCAGCGCGACAAACAGAGAGAGAGGGATTTTGGCGGAACGATTCATCCAAGACGAACCAAGGGGTAGCTCTGACCGAGAGAGTGATTGACCACTCAATAGAGTAAGGCGCAAGGGGGGCATTACTCTAACGTTTAGTGTTGGACCATAAACCTTCGGCTGGCCAAGACCAAATTGCGGCCTCAGAGACCTTTTGCCGCTCAAGGCCCATCCCGAATGGTTCCGTCTCACCTCCTCGTTGATTTCCGTCCGTCCTGGCGCCGCGCGCGCGGGGCGACGATGGTGGTCTGGCTTGGGATCGCGAGGCTCGTGGCCGGCCAGCCGGACGGTCTGCAGGCCTTTCCGCTTAATCCGCGAACGGCCCAGCCTCTTGGCGCGACGCTATTCACGACTTTAACGCCCGAGCAGACGGGCATTACCATGATAAACAGCTACGACGATCCGGCGATGTGGGGCGCGCGCTATCGCGAATTTTCCCTCGGG
>JAYUBB010000233.1:0-4183 GCA_043741015.1 Opitutaceae bacterium | reverse complement strand
AAACTACTGCAAACGCAGATAAAAACGGACCAGGTAATCGTGCATCCTGTCGCGGTGTTTTTCGCGATAGGCGGTGTAGTCGGTGGCGATATCCTGGTTGGTTCGGAACAGGAAAATGTGCGGCTCCAGCAGTCCGGCCGCCTCGATCTCCTGCAACTGCGCCATGGAAAGCTCCAGGTCGGGGCCGACGTCCTGGCGACCCTCGGTCGGTTTTTTCCCGGACGCTTTTAGTTCCTGCCAAATCTTGAGCAGCGTTTTCAAGGCGTCCGTCTCCTCCTCTATCGTCTGTCGGTAGGGGATTTTCTTCCCATCGGGCGAGGCTGGATGCTCCGTTTGCCACTTGGCGCGGGCCCCGGCGTAAGCCACGTCCAGCACGGTGAAATTCTCGGCTAAAGAAATCTTCACGTTGCCTTTTTCGTCGGGCCCTACCTTCACGACCGGGACCTTCGCGGCGGCAGTCCACGGTTTCAGGAGCAAAGCGGTGCAGCCAGACTGCAGCGCGCGCCACGGATACCCATTATTTGGTTCGGCTACTACAGCCTGCACATACTGCTCCAGGGCCAGGTCCTTTTTGCCGAGGCGCATCAGTGCGTCGGCTTGGTAGCGGTAGGCCGTCTCGCGATTGGGATCCAAGTCGGTGGCCTTGGCAAACCAAGTGATCGCCGGTGCGTTCTGACCGCTCGCAAAGTAGGCATCGCCCAGATACAGCGTGGCCTTGTAGTGCTTGGGGTCGATGGCAAGAACCTCTTGGTAGAGGGCGATGGCCTTGGCGTAGGCCTGTTGTTCGTAGGCCCGTTCCGCTGGGTGGATCTTTTCGTTTATTTTTGCATCAGCCGAGAAAACGACCGGATTTTCCGAGCCATCGACATTGATTTCGGCCAGGATGGTTGTGATAAGCGGTTCGGTCGAGCCGGCCTCCTTGGCCCGAACGAAATACTTGCGAGCTTCCTTCAGTGCTTTCTGTCGCTTGGCCCCAGGTTTGAGCACTTGGGCTCGCTTAGACTCCAGTTGGCCCAGCGCAAAGAGGATGTCCGTGTCATTATTGTTTTCCGCCAGCAGCTTTTGCAGGGCTCCAGCGGCCGCCAGATCCTTGCCCGCGACAAGCTGAAAGGCACTGCGCTTACGCACCTCGTAGCTTTGCGCCGGCACAACTGTCACCGTGCTGGTCGTGCTGGCGTGGGCCGGGGCGCACACGAAACAAACCAGCAGGAGGAGCAGCCAGCGCATGGGAGTCTACTTCACACCGAGTTCGGCGAGGACCGCATCGAGCGCCTTGAGCAGCCCGGCGATGGTTTCGTCGGTCTCGTCACCCATGTTGGAGATGCGGAAGGTCGAGCCCTTGAGCTTGCCGTAACCGCCGTCGATCACACAGCCGTGCTTGGACTTGAGCAGCTTGTTAACCGCAGCGAGGTCGACATTGAGCGTGTTGGCGAAACAGTTGAGCGTGACCGAACCATAGCCCTCCCTCGGGAACAGCTTGAAGCCCTTGGCAAACGCCCAGTCGCGCACGGTTTTGTTCAACCGGGCGTGGCGGGCGTAGCGGACGTCGACGCCCTCGGCCTTGATGTCGGCGAGCTTGGACTGCAGCGCGTAGATGAGCGAGATGACCGGCGTGCTCGGGGTCATGCCGGCCTCGTGGTTCTTCTGGAATTCGAGAAAGTCGAAATAGTAGCCGCGGTCGGTGATGGTCGCCGCCCGGGCAAGCGCCTTCTTTGAAGCGGAGATGAGTGACAGGCCGGGAGGCAAGGCGAGGGCTTTTTGCGAGCCGGTGATGAATACATCGATGCCGAGCTCGTCCTTCCTGATCGGCAGGGCGCTGAATGAACTGACGGTGTCCACGATGGAGACGACGTCCGGGAATTCGCGCACCACGGCCATGATGGCAGCAATGTCGCTCATGCAGCCGCAGGAGGTCTCGTTGTGGATGAGCGTGATCGCGTCGTAGGCGCCCGTGGCGAGCTCGCGGCGCACGGCCTCGGGATCGACGGGCTGGCCCCAGTCGAACTTCAGGGCGGTCGTCTGCTTGCCGCAGCGGAGGGCGACGTCGTTCCATTTGTCGGCAAAGGCGCCGTTCATGCAGCAGAGGACTTTCTTTTTAACGAGATTGCGGATGGCTCCTTCCATTGAGCCGAAGGCGCTGCTGGTGGAAAGATAGACCGGGTCCGTGGTGTAGACCAGCGCCTGCAGGTCGGGCTGGATGGACTGGTAGAGCGCGACGAAGTCGGTGCTGCGATGCCCAATCATGGGTTGCGCCATCGCGCGCAGCGTTTTTTCGGAGACGGCGATCGGGCCGGGAATGAAGAGTTTGTAGCTCATGGAAGATTGTTAGGCCGGTATTGCATGTCACAAGACCAGCAGCTAGCACAGACTCACAACCCGACCCTTCCCAAGCGTCAAAGCCAATTTACTCATGTTCCGCCGCTGGTTTCGTCATAAGACCCATGAATTCGAGCAATTCGTCATCGACGTCATCATGGGCCGGCGGGAGGGAACACTGGCGGCGCTGTTTGGCGGATTCCTGCAGGTGTGTTCGTATCTGTTCAGCTGGATTGTGCAGCTCCGGCTCTGGCTTTACCGCAACCGCATCCTCCGCGACCAGCCTCTCGGCTGCCTCGTGGTGGTGGTCGGCAATCTGACGGTCGGTGGCACGGGCAAGACTCCGATCGTGGAAAAATTCGCCCGTGCCCTGCACGACCGCGGCCGCAAGGTCGCCATCCTCAGCCGCGGCTACAAGAGCAAGGCCCCGCCGTTCTGGAAGAAGTGGTGGTTCTGGCTGAATCACACCGAGGACGTCCCACCGCGCATCGTGAGTGATGGCCGCACCGTGCTGCTCGATTCCGAGGTGGCCGGCGACGAACCGTTCATGCTCGCGCGCAACCTGCCGGGCGTGGTCGTGCTGGTGGACAAGGACCGCGTGAAGGCCGGCGCCTATGCGATCAAGCACTTCGGCTGCGACACGCTGGTGCTGGACGACGGTTTCCAATACCTGCCACTCAAGGGCCGGCTCAACCTCCTGTTGGTGGACAAGACGAATCCTTTCGGCAACGGCTACCTGCTGCCGCGCGGCATCCTCCGCGAGCCGATCAAGCACCTGAAGCGCGCCTCCTACGTCTTTCTCACCAAGTCGAAGGGCGTGCGCGACGACGAACTCGAGACGATGATCCGGCGTTTCAATCCCGAGGCGGAGATCATCGAGTGCGCCCACAAGCCCCAATACCTCCAGCGCATCGGCAACGGTGAACGCCTCCCGCTCTCGACCCTGGCGGGCAAGCGCATCGGCGCCTTCAGCGGTATCGCCGCACCGGAGAGCTTTGAGGCGTTCCTGCGCGAGACGGGCGCAAAGCTGGACTATACCCGGCGATTCCTCGACCACCACCGCTTCACCTCGGACGACCTGGAAACAGTCTTCGTGCAAGCCATGGCCGCGGGCGTGGAGTTGCTGATCACGACCGAGAAGGACGCCGTGCGCCTGGACGACAGCTGGAAAATTCCCGTTCCCTGCTATTACCTGAGATTGGAGATTGAGATTCTGCGTGGAGCCAAAGACTTCGACGAGGCGGTCGAAAAGATCTGCTTCACCCGTGGTGAGCCGCTGGTGGCGACGATGCCGCCGATGTGAGATTGGGGATTGGATCGAGTGTGGGAGGGGCTTTACGTCCCGACTCCGGTAAATTGCATGAAACCAGTCGGGGCATAAAGTCTCTCCCACATTGGGAGAATGGTCATCCTGAGTGCAGCGAAGGATCCATGTCTTTGTGGTTGAAGACTCCTCGGTCACGTTGGAGCGTAACTGCATGAGCGACCCCCGTTATGTCCGGCTGGCCGAGGTGCTGACCGGTTTTTCCTGTCAGCTTAAAAAAGGCGAACGCGTGCTGATCGACGCCTATGACGTGCCCGATGCCTTTGTGCTGGCACTGGTGCGCGCCACCCGGGCGCTGGGGGCCATTCCCTACGTCAACCTCCAGCGCGCCCGGATCACCCGCGAGCTGCTCAAAGGGGCCAGCGCCGAGCAATACCAGCTCACGGCCGACATTGAGCTGGCCCGCATGCAGAAGATGGACGCCTATATCGCCGCGCGCGGCTCGGACAATATCTTTGAGACCTCAGACGTTCCTTCTGACCGCGTGCAGCTGGTCTCCAAGCTCCTGAAGCCCGTCCTCGATTATCGGGTGAACAAGACCAA
>JAYUBB010000232.1:0-13192 GCA_043741015.1 Opitutaceae bacterium | reverse complement strand
ACAGACCGCCCGGTTCGATCCGCCGCAAGGCGTCTCGTTCAGGGTAAGGGTGAAAAGGTGGGGTAAGAGCCCACCGCGCCGAAGGCAACGACGGCGGCACGAAAAACCCAATCCGGTGCAAGACTAAATAGGGGACTCGGCGGCCCGTCGGACAGTCCCGGGTTAGTCGCATCCCGCCAGCTGGCGCGCAAGCGCCGTCATGGTGGGGCTGGTCCGCTTCGGCGGACCTTGAGAGAAATGAAGATCCCGGCGCGCAAGCGCCGGACAGAATTCGGCTTATCGGCTTCGGAACTAGTTCATACGCGGGGCGCGTTGCGAAAGCGGCGCGCCCCGCTCCATTTATACCACCATCCCTTCGGGAATGGGCTGTTCCCGACAGGGCGGAAGCCCTTGGATGGGTCGTGTGGCTCGTTGCGGTTCCTTCGGGACGACTCGCCCTGCCCAAAGTCCAAAAATCAAGGACCGCTGGGATCAGAAGCTGAGTTGCGAAGCGTAGAGCGCGCGGTCCGCCGCCGACTGCATTTCCGTCCACAGCGCGAGACTCCAGGCTTTGGGACTGGTGAGACTGGCCAGCCCTTCGTCGTAGTGGAATGACAAGTGGCCGTTGCTGGTCACCGAGCCTACGACGAACGATCCGCACAAATCTTGGGTGTTGTTGCCGCCGCCGTTGCCCTGCAGTTGGGCATTAGGGGCGAACAGGGAGCCATAAAAAGCGCCGTTGCCGCTGATGGAACAGGTTCCAGTGGTGGTCGTGTAAATCTCCAGCGCACCGGCCCAAGTGTTTGGATTGACGACGTTGTTGCCGGGGCTCATGGTCCCATCCATATAAATTTGCACCTTGCCACATGGCACGCCCGCGGTCGTTGGGTTGATCACGAGCCCACCGACCATATTCGTGCTGGTGCCAACGATCACCACATTTGCTCCGGCGGTGACGGTGACTGCGCCAATTGTCGCGCCGTTGACGAAATAGTAATATTTTCCGTCGCTCGCAGCGACATCGGGGGTGGCCCCGGTGCGCGGCAAGGTCGCGGGAATCGAACTGCTGAGATTATAGCTTTGGCTGACCGAGCCGGCAGTCGGATAGGTCGGCATGGTGAAATTGTAGGAAAGATTGCCAATGGTTTGGCCGGTGACTGTGCCGGAACCCGTCAGAGTCACCCCGGGTCCGAGCATGACGTTGCCAGAAACGGCTCCCTGAGCCCCGAGGTTGATCTGAGGACCTTGAAGGGCTCCGACCGTAGTGTTAGCCCGGGCCGTGTTAACATTGTAGGGCAGGAAGGGGGGCACACCTGGGGTCCCGGATGCGCTCGAAAGGTAACTGTTGGCGATTGGATGACCATTCCAAGTAATCCCGTATTTCGCGATCAGCCCCTTGGGCAGAAGGCCGGTTTTGCTGAGGATGATCTTGACGGTCTTCACGATGGGGGGACCGTCGAGCGGGGTAATGGTGGCTTGTGTCACGGCGATCGGTATCACGGCCGTGCCGTCGTAGCCATCGACCCAGACCTTGACCGTGCCAGTAGCTCCCTGGTCCAGATTGTTGAAAGTGAAGGTGCGTGTCGCGGCGAGCCGAGCCTGCGCCGTGGCCAAGGTGCCGCCACCGCCAGTCAGCGTGACCAATGGGGTCGAGGTATAGCCCGATCCGGCGTTGGTGATAGTGATGCGCCCAACACCTGTGACTGCGTAGGTGGTACCCGAGACAGTATAATAAGAAGTAGTAATGGTCGCCGTGCCGGTTGCGCCTGTGCCGCCGCCGCCGCTGATTGTCACGGTGGGCGCCGACGTGTAGCCGGAACCCATGCTGGTCATGTAAACGTCCGAAATGGAGTTACCGATGGTCCAGCCACTCCAGGCGGCAGCGATGACGGTCGGGTTGGTGGAGTTACCCATTTTATTAAAGCTCCACACGGCCTCCTCCGTTCCGGCCTCGGCAAGGTTGCAGGCGGCATCTGCGAAAAAGGTGCGGTGCGAGAGCTTCAGGGAGTTGGTGGAAAGCTTTATGTAGCCGACCAAGGTGATGCCGATGATAATGGAGAAGATCATTGCAGTGATTAGCACACTGCCCCGCGTGGTCTGTTCGCGGATTCCAAAGCGAGAAGGTGAAACGGCAGGAGTTTTCATATGGAAATGTTGCGGAGCGTGAAGGCGGAGGAACGGATGACCTGAGTGGCCGCAGCGACTCCCGAGTCGGCGCGACTGACACTGACCGAGGCCTGGATGTGCTTGACTCCGGCATCGCTGACTGTGCTCGCCGGAATCAGGGCGCCGGTGCCGTCATACCGCAGGAACGTCAAACCCGTGACCTTGCTCACCAAGGTCAGCCGTCCTGTCGTCACCGCCGGATCGTGGCCGGGCACATAATATAGTTTTTGGTTGGTGCCGTCACTGGAATCAAAGCCGTAGGTCACCTCCCTCTGGCTGGTGAGATCATTGCTGGGGATCGTAAGGGTGAATGAAGTGATTACGCCGTTGGTGTAGTTTGAGACGAAGTTATTGGCCATGCGGGCATCGATCCCCAGTTGTTCGAAAGCCCGGCGCGTCTCCGCCTCCATGACGGAGTAGTTACTGGTTCTCACACCGCTGCGGACCAGCATCAGGAAGGTCGAAAGCACCCCGGCCAGGACCATCGACCCGATTGACGCGGCGATCATCACCTCGACGAGGGTGAATCCCGCGCGCAGCTTGGAACGCTTTGGGCGGGACAGGGGGTTATGCGATGAAGAAGTCATAAAGTCCGCTTTGCCCATAATAGGTGACATAGCTCCGTGACAAGGTGTGGCTGTCGGAGGTCGTCCACGTTATCGTCAAGGTGACTTGAATCATGCCCGTCGTGTGCCCGGGCGCATTGGCCGCGATGCGCGTCAGGGTCATGCGGCTCCCCACATCGCCTGCGTTGGCAAAAGTCGCGTCGATGGGAATGACAGTCGCGGTCGTAGAGTAGGCGCTGACGCCAGTGGTGCCACTGCCCGCTCCTGTCAGGCCGTCACCCCAGCGTGTGAGGCGCATTTTCTCGAGCTCGCTCTGCATGATTTGCGAAGCGTAGCTGATGCAACGGGATGAATCTAGGCTGGAGAAGCCCCGGCTCATCACCAAGATGGACGTAGAGATCGAGAGCGCCATCACGGCGGCGGCCATCGCGACTTCGAGAATAGTGAACGCAGCCAAGCGGCTGCGTTTGACGGGGAGCGGGCCGTGGCGGAGGCCAAGCGGCTGCGACTGGCGGGAGAGAGAGGACGTTTCCACCCCGCCACTATAAGTGAAACCTTCGTTTGCGGTAACAGGCGTTAGCCTGCCGATAACGGCTCTGGGGGCTAGGGCCGAATGGGGGGGCTGGTTTTTCGCCCCTCAGTGTAGAGTACCGCAGCTTGGGATCGACGATTGATCTGCAGTTTCTCGAAGACGTTGCTCAGGTAATTTTTGACCGTCTTGTCGCTGAGGGTCATTTGCTCAGCGATCTCCTTGTTGGTCTTGCCTTCCGCCACCAGGGCGAGGACCCGCCGTTCCTGGGCAGAAAGCTGCGCGAGCTTGCCCGGCTCATTGGGCGGTGCGCCGTTGCGCATGAGAGCGAGCACCCGGGTGGTGACGACTGGATCGAGAATGAATTTGCCCGCCGCCACATCGGTGATCGCCTGGATGAGGGCCGGGGTATTGATCTCCTTCAACAAGTAGCCGTGTGCGCCGCTGCTCATGGCCTCGTAAATCAGGTCGTCATCGATCACGGCGGTCAGGATGAGCACCCGGGTGTCTGGCTGGCGGGCGCGGATTTCACGACAGGCCTCGAAGCCGGAACCATCGGGCAGGCGGATATCCAGCAATACAACGTCGGGCTTGAGCCGGGCATTCTGGCTGATGGCGGTGGCAACGGAGTGCGCCTCGCCGACAATCTCAAAAACCTTGGAGTGGCCGGTATCACTGAGCAGGGACTTCAGGCCTGCGCGAACCAGTTCGCTATCGTCGACGATGAGCAAGGTGATGGCTTTAGATGTGATCGTGCTCATGCAGGGTTTTCGAAACTTAATTGCGTAGTAATTCGGATTTCCGCCCAAAGCGATGGGTCAATCTGGAGGGAGCCCGCCCTCTCCGTGGCACGTGCAGCCAAGTTAGGCAAGCCGCAGGAAATAAACCAGCGCATGGTTTTTGTGATCAAGCCCATGCCCCGTGCTAGTTTGTTGGCCACCAAGGACTCCCAGTGGAGATTTTTCGTCTGGGATGATCCATCACCTGCACCCGCCGCAGCGAATTCAGATTACTACCAAGAGCATCCCAAGCAAAAATGCTCGGCGGCTTTGGATGCCCATCTGGCGCTGAGATCGAATGCATCCAGGACTTATTCGCAGGCAACGGAAATCTACCTTGACTCACCGCCCGGCGTCTGAGTTTTAGCCCTTTCCAATCAATCTTCGCCCATGGCCAACACCAAGTCCGCAATCAAAGCCGCCCGTAAATCCCTGCGCAACGCCGCGCGCAACCAGGCCGTCAAGACCCGCCTGAAGTCCCTCGGGAAGGCCGTCCAGAAGGCCGCCGCCGGCACCGATGCCGAGAAAACCCGCGCTGCCGCCATCGCCTACAGTTCCGCCCTCGACAAGGCGGTCAAGAGCAACGTCATCCACCGCAACTCGGCTTCGAACCACAAAGCGCAGTTCGCGAAATACATCTTCGTCGCGAAGAAGTAAGCGGCCGGATCCCTTTTCCAAGCCCCGCGCACCACACCGCCGCGGGGCTTTTTGTTGGCCGTTCCTCACGCATCGAATAGGGGCCGGCGCTGAAACAGGTTGAGCCGCGCCCGGAACTCCGTGTTCATCAAAGCCACGCGGCATGACTCCACGCCTGCATCTCCTGCCTTGGGACCAACCGCTTCTTCCGCAAGTGGTGCGCATGCTTGCGGCCGACTGGACGGGCCAAGGACCGCTGGATCTCTCCAGTCTGCTGGTGATCGTGCCGACCCGGCAGTCAGGGCGGCGTTTGCGTGAAGCTCTCGCCGCGCATGCGCACACTCTCGGTCAGGCCGTGTTTCCGCCGCGCGTCGTGCCGCCGGAAACATTGGCGACCCTCGGTGCACCGCAGTCCGGGATCGCCGCTCGGCTGGCCAGTCAGTTGGCGTGGATCACAGTGCTGCGCGCCGCGCCCCTCGACACCTTTCGCGCCGTTTTCCCCATCGATCCACCGGGACGTGATTTCGGCTGGGCCCGGCGACTTGCGAGTCAGTTCATGCATTTGCAGTCAACTCTCGCTGAGGCCGGGCTGCGGATGGCTGACGTCAAGGCGCGCGTGGGGCAGGATTTTCCCGAGTCGGAGCGGTGGATTCAGCTCGCCGCATTGGAACAAGGCTACGATGAGAAGCTCGCTTCGTGCAATCTGAGCGACGCCCAGGCGGCCAAATTATCGTTCGCGGCCAGCCCCTCACTGCCACCGGGCATTAAAAGGATCATTGTCCTCTCCACGCCCGACCCGCTGCCGCTGGCCACCCGGATTCTCGCGCGTCACGCCGAGCGTGTGTCGGTGGAAATTGTGGTGTGCGGTCCGGCAGATGAACCCGTTGAGGCACTGTTCGATGAATGGGGCCGGCCGCAAACCGGGCTTTGGGCTCAGCGCGTGCTCGCCTGGCCGGATTTTGAACGGCAGGTGCGGCTCTGTCCTGATCCGTCCGCTCAAGCCGAGCAAATCGTAAGGCTCGCGCAGAGTTATGCAGCGCCTGAGGGCTTGCTGGCGGTCGGGGTGGCTGACCCCGAGGTGTTGGCGCCGCTCGAAAACGGGCTGGGACGCGCCGGGGTGCCTGTTTTCAATCCCGATGGCCGACCACGGCGGCGCGATGGGCTGTACGCGCTGCTGATCTTGTTGGCGGATTTTGCCGGCGTTGAGACTTTCGCCTCCGCGGCGGCCCTCCTGCGCTGTCCCGATGTGCTCGCCTGGCTGGCCCGCCACTTTGGTTCGGATTTCTCCCCGGCCGGATTGCTGGCCGAACTCGATGCGCTGCATGCCGCGCACTTGCCGCCGACCTTGGCGGCGGCCCGCGAGCAGGCGGGGAAATATCCCGCCGCGGCCGCGGCTCTGGCCGCGCTGACCGGATTGCGCACCGCGCTCACCCAGGGTGAGTTTCCGGTCAACGCGCAGACCGTGCTCGCCACGCTGTTTGCCGGGTGCCAGGTGGAGATGGATTCGCCGCGCGCGGAATCCGCCGAGGCCTGGCTGAAAGTGATGGATGAAACCAGCCGGGCGCTAGCGGCCTTTCCCGGTCTCTCGCTGGCGGAGGGTTGGGAACTCGCATTGGAAGTTTTCGCCGGTGACAAATATACGGCGGACAAGCCGGCGGGCGCGCTTGAGCTGAACGGCTGGCTCGAACTGCTCTGGGAGGATGCGCCCCACCTCGTCGTGGCCGGAGTCAATGACGGACGCGTGCCTGATGCCGTGGTGGGCGATGCCTTTCTGCCCGAGGCCTTGCGCGGCCGGCTCGGCCTCAAGACCAATGCCATGCGTTTTGCGCGCGACGCCTATCTGCTCGCGGCCATGGCCGCGAGGCGGGCGACGACGGGCCGGCTCGACCTGCTCCTGGGCAAAGTTTCCGCGGCCGGCGATCCACTCCGCCCGTCACGGCTGCTGCTGCGTTGTGCAGACACGGAATTGCCGCGGCGCATCGGGTTTCTCTTTCGCAATATCGAGACGACCCAGGCCAGCCTGCCGTGGGCGCGGTCGTGGCCGCTGCGTCCGCGGGTTGCGCCGCCGCTGACGAAGCTTTCCGTGACCGCCCTGCGCGACTACCTCGCGTGTCCATTTCGCTTTTACCTCAAGCAGGTGCTGCGGATGGAACCGGTCGATTTGACGAAGACCGAGCTGGACGCACGGGACTTCGGCACGCTGCTCCATGCCGCACTGCAAGCGATGGGGGAGGAAGAAAAGCTGCGGAGTTGCACCGACGAGGCGGTGCTGCGCAGCGTCTTGCTGGGGGAGTTCGAGCGCAATGTCCGCAACCGCTACGGCGACATGCTGACGCTACCCCTTGTAATTCAGTTTGAATCCGCGCGCCAGCGACTGCGCAAGGCGGCCGAGGTGCAGGCCCGTGAATGCACGGCCGGCTGGCACATCGAACGGGTGGAATGGAGCTTTGATTTCTCACTGGGTGGCCTGACCGTGCGGGGCAAGATCGACCGCCTCGACCGACACGCGGATGGACGGGTGCGGGTGCTCGATTACAAGACCTCGGACCTGCCCGTAACCCCGGCGGTGGCGCATCTTGGGCCCGTGGGTGCGGATGAAATGGTGCCGGCCTGGGCCCGCGTCATGGTCGAGGGTAAGGAGCGCGCCTGGCGGGACCTGCAGCTGCCGCTTTACCGGCGCGCGGTGGCGGCGGAGTTCGGCCCGGCGGTGGAGTGCGGGTATTTTAATTTGCCGAAGGCCGCGGGCGAAACGACCGTCAGTGTGTGGGAGGATTATACGCCGGAATTGCAGGCGGCGGCGGAGGATTGCGCGCAGCGGGTCGCTACGGCCGTGGCCGCAGGTAAATACTGGCCCCCGGCGGAGCTGAGTCCCCGGCAAGATGATGACTGGGCCGGGTTGCTGCACCACGGCGCGGCGGCGAGCGTGGCGGCGGACTGGGCTCCGGGAGGTGCGCGGTGAAAGCGCCGGGGCATGTCATGATCCTTGCCTCGGCGGGCTCGGGCAAGACCTACGCGCTGACGAACCGATTTGTGCAATTGCTGGCCGGGGGCGCGGCGCCCGAGAGAATCGTGGCGCTGACCTTTACGCGCAAAGCGGCGGGTGAATTCTTCGATGAAATTCTCCACAAGCTCGCGCAGGCCGCGATTGAACCAGGCGCAGCGCAAAAGCTGGCGATGGAGATAGAAGCGCCGGAGCTCGGACCGGGGGATTTTCTGCGGATGCTGCGCCTGATGGTCGAGGCGATGCCCCGGTTGAGCCTTGGCACGCTTGATGCGTTCTTCGCGCGCATCGTGCGGAGCTTTCCGCTGGAGCTGGGCCTGGGGGGCGAGTTCACCCTGCTGGAGGAGCCGGCGGCCCGCCAGGAGCGGCGGCGCGTGCTGCAGCGGCTCTTTACCGCCGGCGGCGAGCCCGACGCGGCGCAGAAGGAGTTCATCGAGGCGTTCAAGCGCGCAACGTTCGGGACGGAGGAGAAACAGTTGGCGCGCCGGCTCGACGCCTTTCTCGACGAGCACACCGAGGTCTATCTCGATGCGCCGCGGGCGGAATGCTGGGGCAAGGCAGGGCGCATCTGGCCGGCTGGCACGGAATGGCTGGAAGCGAGGATGGAGCGCACGGCGGCGGCGCGGGCCATGCACACGACGCTGCCGTGGGAACGATTGAACGACGGCCAGCGGAAAAGGATCGATGATTTCATGGCCGATCTGCCGGCGTGGCAGCCCGGCGCACCGTTGCCAAAGGCAGTGGAGTATCTGGTCAAAAACGCACTCGCGGTCTGGCGTGAGCTGCGGGCGGGCCGGGCGGAGATCACGCTGGAGCGGAAGAAGGTTTCACTCGCCCCCGATGCCTGCACCGCCCTGGCGGCAATGGTGCGGACTATTGTGGGGGCCGAGCTGGCGCGCCGGCTGGAGATGACCCGCGGTCTCTTTGCGGTGCTGCATGGCTACGAGACGATTTATCACGACGCGGTGCGGCGCAATGGCCGCCTGACTTTTGCCGATGTGCAGCGGCTGCTGCTGCCCGCGGCGGGGGCGCCGGTTCTCAGTGGCGCCGGCGCGGGTGAGGGACGGCTGCTCATCGACTGGCGGCTCGACGCGCAGTTCGACCACTGGCTGCTCGATGAATTCCAGGACACGAGTTTTGCGCAGTGGAGCGTGTTGCGCAACCTGCTCGACGAGGCGGTGCAGGACGCGGAGCAGCGGCGCAGCCTGTTCTATGTGGGTGATGTGAAGCAGGCGATCTTCGCCTGGCGCGAGGGCGACCCGCGGCTTTTCCGGGAGATTTTCAATCATTACAACCAGGCCGCGCCCGGGGCCATCGCGGAGAAATACCTGACGGATTCCCACCGTTCCGGGCCCGCGGTGATCGCGATGGTCAACCGGGTGTTTGGCGACGCCGCTGCTTTGCTCGCGCTGGTGCCGGCGGACGCGGCGGGACGCTGGACCCAGGAATGGCGGGCGCACACGACCGCGAAGCCGGAACTCGGCGGCTATGCGGAATTGCGCCACGCCGAGGACGAGGCCGGGCGGTTTGCGGAGACCAGGCGGATTTTGCAGGAGGTCGAACCGGGGCGGCGCGGCTTGAGCGTGGCCGTGATTGTCCAGAAGAATGACACGGGCGCCCGGCTCGCCGACTACCTGCGGCGCGAGGGTAATCTGCCCGCGGTGGCCGAAAGCGACCGGCACATCGCGAGGGACAATCCGCTGACCTGCGCCGTGCTCGCGCTACTACGCGCGGCGGCGCATCCGGGTGACAGGTTCGCCTGCGAGCATCTGGCGATGACCCCGCTGGGCGCAGTGCTGGGAGCGGCCGGACTGGACGGCAGTGATGCGTTGACCGGGCGGGTGTTGGGCGACCTGCAGGCGGAAGGCTTTGCGGCAACGATCGAGCACTGGCTGCGTACGCTCGAGCCGCATCTCGCCAGTGGGGACCAGTTCAGCCGGATGCGCGGCCGTCAGTTGGTGGAGGTGGCGCGGAAGTTTGATGAAGGCGGCCAGCGGGACGTCGCGGAGTTTCTGTCGTGGGCGGAAGGCTGCACGGTGCGCGAGACGGACACGGCGGGGGTCGTGCGCGTGCTGACCGTGCACAAGGCCAAGGGTCTCGGTTTCGATCTGGTCATCCTGCCGGAGTTGGAGGGGCAGACCCTGGCGCAGCGCCGGGAGGGGCTGGCGGTGCAGAAGGCGGCGGATCGTTCGGTGGAGTGGGTGCTGGAACTGCCAGGCAAGATTTTCCAGGAGCACGATGCGGTGCTGAGCGCGCATGTCGCGGCCAAGGAAGCCGACGCGGCCTATGAGGCGCTGTGCAAATTTTATGTGGCCATGACCCGGGCGAAACAGGCGATGTATGTCATCACCAAGCCGGTGGGGGCATCGGGATCGCGGAATTTTCCGAAACTGCTCGAGCAGACCTTGGGGGAGACTTGGGTGGCGGGCGATCCGGCCTGGTTCACAGCCTTGGGCCCGGAGAAAAAAAGCGAGCCATCGCTGGCGGCCCTGGCTCGCCTCGACGAGTCCGCGGTGGGACGGATGCAGCGATTGGTTTCGCGCCGGCCGTCGGATGCCAAGCCGGGGGCGCGGCTGGGCGAGCTTTTTGAGCCTGACAGATCGGGCGCGGCGGATTTCGGCGCCCGGGTCCACACGTTGTTCGAGACAGTGGAGTGGTGGGAGGCAGCGCAGGCGGCGGCCTGGACGGCAGCCCGGAAGAAGGAGGGGGCTGATGAAGCCGCGCTAAGGGAGACGTTGAACTGTCTGCAGAGCGCTGGGCTGGCGGCGGTTTTCGCGCGTCCAGCCCGCAATCCGGAAGTCTGGCGCGAGAGAGCATTTGAGGTGGTGCTGGATGGGGTGTGGCTGACCGGGGTGTTGGATCGCGTCGTGGTGGAGCGGGAGGCAGTTGGTCGGCCAGTCAAGGCTTGGGTAATTGACTACAAGACTGACCGGACAAAGACGGGCTTGGATGCGGCAGTGGCGATCGAAAAGCACTCCGGACAGCTCAATCTTTACCGGCGTGTAGTGGCGGTTTTGACCGGGCTGCCGGTAAAGGTGATTAGGAGTACTCTGGTGCTTACGGATAGCTGCGTTGCAGTGGAAGTGCCGCGAACGAACTAAATTCAGCTTTACAGGGGAGTAGTGAGACCGCACGTTTCGCAGCCAAACCACTCTCCTATACCTATGGGCAATCTGAAAAAGAAACGACGTCTGAAGATGTCGAAACACAAACGCCGGAAGCGCCTCAAGGCGAACCGCCACAAGAAGCGCACCTGGCAGAAGTAGTTTTCCCCACAAAAGTGCTGTTTTTACCTAAAACCCGCCCGTTGAGACGGGTTTTACATTTTCTCCCCTGAATGATCGAGAGGGTAAAACATAAGGGAAACTATTGGCTCCTTGAGGAGGCATTATGGTTTTGCGCTTGTCAGGTAGGTAAGTGCCCCATATCCAGCATCTCCTGCAAATCGCTTTACAGTCTTAATAGCTGCCGAACGATTTATTAGATTCCTCCTAAACCTTCGCCCACACTTTCTCCCCCCGCATGCTTTTTGCCAAAAAGTCCAAAGGGTTTTGCGCCGAAATCGGTGAACATGCCACGCTTTTGGCGCGGCTATCTCAACCGGAAGCACCTTTTGTTGTGGAAGAGCTCAAAGAGCTCTCATCCAGCGAGCCGGATAGTATTGTCGCATGGATCAAGGGGACGGAAGGCAAGGGATCCACGGGTTATGCTCACGCCACGTGCGGAGTTTATTCACCCAAGCGGGTAGTTCGTCGCCATACACTGGATTTAAAGCGGGTTAAGGATCCGGCCTATTTTAACGAGGTCTACGCCCAGCAGTTCCGGATTGAGCCGGAAAAATACACCATTAAGGCGCTAAACCCAGGAGATGGTAGCGAATATGATCAGGTGAAGGGGACGCAAAAAGAAGTGCTTTTCTGTGGGCTGCCTTCTGATGATGTGATTGCCCTGCAGGATAAGCTCCTTGAGCAGGGCATATATCCCGAACAGCTTGAATTGGGCACCTTGGCAACATTAGGTGGCTTGGTAAATTACCTGAAATTCAAGCAAACCAAGACGCCAGTCCTCTTGCTCGAAATAGGTCAGGATACGACCCAGAGTTTCATTCTCAGCGGAGACGGAGTCGATATCTCCCGGCCTATCCCGAGCGGTATTGCCGCCATGATTCCTGTGGTGCAAAAAGAACTGGGCCTGAAGGATGAAGAATCGGCCAAGAAGCTGTTTTATTCGAACACCTTTGATTTCACCAGTATGGGCGGAGCTCTCGTAAAGAAGCTGCTGAAGGAGCTTCAATCATCCATTGGATTTTACGAGGTGCAGACTGGTCAGTCGATTGGCAATGTTTTTTGCACACAATTACCGTCCAGCCTGACTTGGTTGAGCACGACGATGGCCGGTGCCCTCGGGGTTGCCCCTCTTAAAATTGATCTAGTTCCTTGGCTTGAATCATTAAATATCACATTGGCCGAGGGAGTGACCCTTGGCCAACCGGAAGAACGTTGGTTCGGACTATTCTCACTCCTGGCCTCCCACCAAAATGCTGTCCCTGACGAAAAAAAGTGACGCTGAGCCCGTAACGGCACCGCTCTGGCACACCAATTTCCGCAACTTCGATAGGTTGCCGGATACCAAGGTGGTCCGCACCACCTTTTTTATCAACACGGCGGCCATCGCAGTAACAATTTGCCTGATACTTTGGTTGGGTTATCGCGAATACACCAATTACAACTTGGGAGAGCAAAAAGCAGAAGCTCAGCGACAGATTGACAGCAATAAAAGGCAGGATGCGGAGGCGCTCAAGCTCTCAAAGTTGTTTCTAAATGAGGAAAATAAGCTCAACGAGGTGGTGGCATTTATCAAGGTGCCGATCACTCCTGCGGAGTTCATTGATCTGCTCGGCCAGTCTCTTCCCAAGGATATTTCGATCGATTCTGCCGAGACGCACATGACGGATCCGAAAAACTCAGTATTTCAGATCAGGGGTCGGGTTGCTGGCAGTCCGGATCAGGCCAGTGGCATTGCGTCGAGCTATGTCGATACTCTTCGGGCTGACTCAAGGTTGAGCAAGGTGTTTGACCCCATTACCCTCAATCGACTGGATCGAAGCTCGGGCGGATACATGCTCTTCGACATTTCGCTTACCGTAAGGTCTGAGAGGAAATAACATGAACTCCACTGATCTAGTAGTGCTATTAAAAAAACACCCAATTGGCTTTGGCTGTGGGTTGGTGTCCTTGGTCTGCGGGGTCTTACTTTACATGCGCTGGGGTATCACTGCAGCCAGTCAGGCGGAATTGGAGGCCAGCTCAGCCCAGGCGGCAAAGATGATTGCCAACGTTCGGAATGCCAACGGTCTGGCTGAGCACCTGACCGAGATCCAGACGCTCAGTAAGGAGATGGAGTCCCGCATGTTGAAAGCCGGTCAGCTGGCGGTGAATCTACAGTATTTCTACAAGCTTGAGACGGAAAACGAGGTGAAATTACTCGACGTGAGGCAGAACTCGGTTCCTCGCAATTCCAAGACCCAGTATATGGG
>JAYUBB010000231.1:0-4211 GCA_043741015.1 Opitutaceae bacterium | reverse complement strand
AAATGGTTCTGGGCGCGCAAACCCGATGCGGGATTCCTTCTCGAAGGCTTCCCGGCTACGCTGCTCCAAGCGTTGGTGTTCGACGAATGGCTCGAAGCTCGCGGTGAAACCCTCACCGGCTGCTTCACTGCCGACCTGTCCTCCGTAGCCTTGGCGAAGGAGGACCTGCCGCAAATCCATTCCGTCATCACCCACTACCGCACCCAAGGTCTCCTCCGCGGAGACCTGACTGCCGCCGCCTGATGATCCCGATTAAAAACCTGGAAGCCATCAAGCGGATGCGCGAATCCTGTGCCATCGCCGCCGCCGTTCTGGCGCGGCTGAGGGAGCAGGTTCGTCCCGGTATCACAACCTACGACTTGGATCAAATCGGCCGCGATCTCATCGCCTCGTTCGGCGCCCGCAGCGCCTGCCACGGCTACCAGTTGCACTCGCGCCGCTATCCCGCCCACACCTGCCTTTCGGTCAACGAAGAGGTAGTCCATGGCATCGGCTCCCTCAAGCGCATCCTGCACGACGGCGACATCATCTCGCTCGACGTGGTCGTTGAATACAACGGCTACATCGGCGACAATGCCACGACGGTCCCGGTTGGCGCCATCGCCCCCGGCACCGCCGAGCTGCTGAAAGTCACCGAGGAAGCCCTTTACCTCGGGATCAAGCAGGCGGTCGCCGGCAACCGCATCGGCGACATCTCGCACACCGTGCAGACCTACGTCGAGGCCCGCGGCTTCGGTGTCGTCCGCGAAATGGTCGGTCACGGGGTCGGTCGCACGATGCACGAGGAACCGCAGATCCCCAACTTCGGCCGCCGCAACTCGGGCGAGAAGATCAAGCCCGGGATGACGCTCGCCATCGAACCCATGGTCAACCTCGGCCGGCACGAAGTCCGCACTCTCGCCGACGGTTGGACGGTCGTCACCTCTGACGGGACACCTTCCGCCCACTTCGAACACACCGTGCTCACCACCGATTCCGGCCCGGAAATTCTCACCATTTCCCGCACCTCCTGACCCACTTTCCATTCTCCCTGCTTCCAGCCTTAAACCTTACAACTTAAACCTAAAATACCATGCCTCGTCTCCTCGGCGTAGAACTCCCCGCCAAAAAGAAAATCGGATACTCCCTCCGGTATATCTACGGCATTGGCCCCACGCGGGCCGACTTCATCATCGAGGCTGCCGGCCTTGATGCCAATATGCGCGCCTCAGATCTGACCGAGGAACAGCTCAACAAAATTCTCCACGTCATCACCGACAACAAGTGGGTGGTGGAGGGCGATCTTCGTCGTGACATTGCCGGCAATCTGAAGCGCCTCCAGGCGATCAATTGCTATCGCGGCATCCGTCACCGCCGCAGCCTGCCCGTCCGCGGCCAGCGCACCAGCACCAACGCCCGCACCCGCAAGGGCCCGCGCAAGACCGTTGGCGTCACCAAGGTCAAGGAACCTGCTAAATCTTAATCCCCCATCTCCATGTCCGAAGAGAAATCCGCTCCCAAGAAGGAAAAAGCGCCCAAGAAGGTCGCTCCCGCCGCTGACACCGCTCCTGCGGCCGACACCAAGCCTGCCAAGGCCCCCAAGGCGGCCAAGCCCGCCGAGGGCGAAGCCGCTCTCGCGGCCGATGCCAAGCCCGTTGAACTCGTCGGTGGCGTGCCGAAGTCGGTCACGGCCGAGGATCTTCTCAAAGAGGAGCTCTCATCGATCAAGGTCCGCAAGGCCAAGGGTTCGAAGAACATCAGTTCCGGCATCGCGAACATCGCCGCCACCTTCAACAACACGATCGTCTCGATCACCGATGCCAAGGGCAACGTCATCTCCTGGTCCTCGGCCGGCAAATGCAACTTCCGCGGTTCGCGCAAGTCCACCGCCTATGCCGCCCAGGTCGTCGCCCAGGACGCCGCCCGTAATGCCATGGCCCACGGCCTCAAGGAGGTCCAGATTCGCGTCAGCGGTCCTGGGCTCGGGCGCGACTCCGCCATCCGCGGTCTTCAGGCCATCGGCCTCGAAATCTCCTCCATCATCGACGTTACCCCGGTGCCGCACAACGGCTGCCGTCCGCGCAAGCGCCGTCGCGTCTAATCCTTTTCCAACCCGCTAACTATTTTCTACCATGGCTCGCTACACAGGACCATCCACCCGCATCAGCCGCCGCTTCGGCCAGTATATCATTGGCTCGGCCAAGGTGCTCGAGCGCCGCAATTTTCCGCCCGGCCAGCACGGCCCGAAGTCGCGCCGCAAGCTCTCCGAGTACGCGGTCGGCCTCGCCGAGAAGCAGAAGCTCCGTTACATCTACGGTCTGCTTGAGCGCCAGTTCCGTCGCACGTTTGCCATCGCCAAGCGCGAGCGCGGCGTCACCGGCGAGCGCTTCCTCCAGCTTCTCGAGACCCGCCTGGACAGCGTCGTCTACCTTCTTGGTTTCGCCAAGAGCCGCGCCGCCGCCCGCCAGCTGGTCAACCACGGCCACGTGCGCGTCAACGCCCACAAGGTCGACATCGCAAGCTACACCGTCGTCCAGGGCGATGAGATCGAGATCAAGGCCATCAACTCCTCCCGCCAGCTCGCCACCCGCGCCATCGAGGAAAACCGCGCCCGCGTCGTCCCCGGCTGGCTCACGCGCAATGACGAGGCCCTCAAGGGCACCGTCAACCGCCTGCCCACCCGCGATGAGATGGAGCCCTCCATCAACGAGCAGCTCATCGTCGAATACTACTCGCGCTTCTAATCACTCGCTGCCGGTCGCTTCACCACTCTTCGTCACTCAAAACTCAAATATTATTCCTCCCATGCCCAAGCGCCTCGGAAAGTTCGAAATTCCCTCCAAACTCACCAAAATCGAGGAGGGCTCCACCGACATCTACGCCAAGTTCATTGCCGAGCCCTTCGAGGCTGGCTATGGCCACACCATCGGCAACTCCCTCCGCCGCGTGCTGCTCAGCTCCATCGAGGGCAGCGCCATCAGCTCGATCAAGATTGAGGGCGTGAACCACGAGTTCCAGTCCATCGACGGCGTCGTCGAGGATGTCACTGACATTGTTCTCAACCTGAAGAAAATCCTCATCGTCTCTGAGAAACGCGAGACCGTGCGGCTCCACCTCAAGGTGAACAAGGAAGGCGCGGTCACTGCTGCAGACATCCAGGCCGACGCCAACATCAAGATCATCAATCCCGATCAGGTCATCTGCACCCTCGACCACAAGCGCACCTTCGAGGCCGATATCGAGATCAAGACCGGCCGTGGCTACTGCCCCGGCGAAACCAACAAGAAGGAAGAGCAGGCCATCGGCGTCATTCCGATCGACTCGCTCTTCTCCCCGGTTCGCCTCGTCCGTTACGCCGTCGAGAACACCCGCGTCGGCCAGATCACCGATTACGACAAGCTCGTCCTCGAGGTCTGGACGGACGGCCGTATCACTCCGGATGACGCCCTCAAGCAGTCCGCCTCCATCCTCAAGCACCACCTTGATGTGTTCGACCGCGTTTCGCAGGAAGCCTACGAATTCGAGAGCGTGGCCGCCGAGGTTTCCGAGGAGCAGAACAAGCTCCGCAAGCTCCTCAACATGTCGGTCAACGAGATCGAGCTCTCCGTCCGCGCGGCGAACTGCCTGAACAACGCCAACATCACCACCGTCGGCGAGTTGGCCATGAAGACCGAGCAGGAGATGCTCAAGTATCGCAACTTCGGCAAGAAGTCCCTCAACGAAATCAAGGAAAAGCTCGAAGCCCTCGGCCTGTCCCTCGGCATGAAATTCGACGAGCGCCTCCTCGACACGAAGAAGGAAGCCTGAGCCGAAGGAACGAGCATCGAGTAGCGGGTAGCGAGCATGGCTCCTCCCGCTACTCTATTCTACTCACTACCCGCTACTCACTACTAATTCGATCCTCGCGCCGTCCGCTGCCGCCCAACGCTGCGAGCGGTTTTTCCAAACAGAGCAAGCTGACGATAACTCAAAACCGTCGTTTGTTTGCTCTGCCTCGGAAAACCAAATTGCCGATCGGGGACCGACCATAAACCAACCCAATGCGTCACAATAAACATCACGCCTCCCTCGGCGTCACCCGCGAGCACCGCAAGGCGATGCTCTCCAACATGGGCGCCTCGCTCATCCGTCATGGTCGCATCGAGACCACGCTGACCAAGGCCAAGGCCCTCCGTCCCTTCATCGAGAAGGTCATCACCAAGGCGAAGAACGCCGCGGCCGCGACCGAGAAG
>JAYUBB010000230.1:0-13271 GCA_043741015.1 Opitutaceae bacterium | reverse complement strand
GCGGCATCTACAAGGGCCGCGTCAAGAACCTCGATCCCGGCCTCAAGGCCGCCTTCGTCGACATCGGCTACAATAAAAACGCCTTCCTTCATTACTGGGACATGCTCCCCGCCGCGACCGATTCCTCCGTCGAGGTCGTGCGCGTCAACAAGAAGAAGGGCGCTCCGGCGCGCGGCGCCGAGCCCACCGTCAAGGACATCCCCGGCCTCTATCCCCCGGGCAGCGAGATCGTCATCCAGGTGACCAAGGGCCCCATCGGCACCAAGGGCCCCCGCACGACCACCAACCTCTCCCTCCCGGGCCGCTACCTCATCCTCACGCCTTACTCCGACGGCTGCGGCATCTCCCGCAAGATCGAGGACCCCCAGGAGCGCAAGCGCCTCAAGACGCTTATCAACGAGCTCACCATCCCCGAGGGCATGGGCGTCATTGTCCGCACCGCCGGCGAGGGCAAGAAGTCCCGCTACTTCGTCCGCGACCTCCACCTCCTCCTCAAGAAATGGGAGGAGATCGTCCGCAAGATGGAGACCGAGCGCGCGCCGGCCAACCTCTACCAGGAGCCCGACATCGTCGAGCGCACCGTTCGTGACTTCCTCACCGAGGATATCGACCGCGTGCTCATTGACAATGAGAGCGACTTCAAGCGCACCCAGGAGTTCGTCTCCCAAATCTCCTCCCGCTCCCGCAGCAAGATCGCCTACTACAAGGATTCCATCCCCGTCTTCGAGCGGTACAACATCGAGCGCCAGATCGAGCAGACCTTCCAGCGCAAGGTCACCCTCCCTTCCGGCGGCCAGATCGTCATCGACGAGACCGAGGCCCTCATCGCCATCGACGTCAACACCGGCTCCCACAAGTCACGCTCTGGCGACGAGAAGAACACCATCTTCCAGGTCAACATGGAGGCCGCCATCGAGATGTCCCGCCAGATCCGCCTGCGCAACATCGGCGGCCTCGTCATCATGGACTTTATCGACATGAAGGAGCGCCGCCACCGCAACTCGGTTTACGACAAGATGGTCGAGCTCATGTCGGAGGACAAGGCCAAGACCCACATCCTCCCCATCTCCTCGCTCGGCATCATGCAGATGACCCGCCAGCGCCAGTCCGAATCGCTCTCGAGCAACCTCTACACCGGCTGCCCCTATTGCCACGGCCGCGGCACGGTCAAGAGCGCCACGACAATGTCGGTTGAGCTCCAGCGCCGCCTCTCGTCCGTCGCCCGCCGCCTCATCACCCGCAACGACGGCAAGGAGTACTCGCTCCGCGTCCACGTGCACCCCTCGATCCTCGACCGTCTGCGCTCCGAGGACGCCGATCTGCTCGTCCGCATGGAGAAACTCTTCGGCGTGAAACTGGCGTTTAGAGCCGATCCCAACTATCATGTTGAGAATTTCAAAATCATAAACGCTAACACAAACGAAGAGTATCGTTGATGATTCGCCCGTAACCTCTCGCGCCAGCCGGATACCATGAAGACTTATCTCTCTTTTTTTCTCCGGCTGGCCCTCTGCTCGGCCGCCATCACCAGCCTGCATCTGTCCGCGCACGCGCAGGGCGCAAACGGGGGCCCGCCCGCCGCTCCGCCCACGGATTCGGTTGGGCCGATCATCCTGCGGGACGAAAGTATCGACCAGGTGCTGGCCTTGCTCGAACGCTGGACCGGCAAGACCATCCTGCGGCCTCAGACCATGCCGACCTCTGCCATTACCTTGTCCCTGCGCGAAAGCATCACCAAGGCCGAGGCCATCCAGGCCGTGGAGACCTTGCTCAACCTCAACGGCATCGCCGTCACCCCGCTGGGCACGCGCTTTCTCAAGGCCACTCCCCTCAACCTCGCCAAGTCCGAGGCGCCCGAGTTTATCGAAGGCTCAACCTTGGAGCTCACTCCCAGCGGCCGGATGGCCAGCAAGCTCTTCCAGCCAACCTTCCTCCGCATCGGTGAATTCATGCCGCAGATCGCCGGCTTGCTCAACCCCGCCGCCGGCAGCCCCCCGGTCATTTTCGAGAAGAACAACTCCGCCCTCATCACCGACTCCGTCAGCAATCTCCAGCGGGTCGAGACTCTCATCGCCCGGTTGGACCAGCCGATGCTCTCGGGCCTGCAGCCGAGATTCTACCCGCTGCACTTCGCCAAGGCCAGCGATGTCGTGAACAAGATCCGCACCATCTTCACCGGCCCCCTGCAAAACCAGATTGGCAGCGCCACCACTTACATCCCCGACGACCGCACCAACCAGCTCATCCTGGTCTGCGATCCGCGGCAGCACGCTTTCTTTGACGAACTGATCGCCAAGCTCGACGTAAAATCTGACCCCAACAACCGCAACGAAGTCATCTACCTTAAGCATGCCACCGCCAAGGATGTGGCCAGCGTGCTCAGTCAATTGGTTTCCGGACAAACCGCCGCCGCCAAGGCGAGCGGCCAGGAAACCCCCAACCGCCCGGGCCAGCTGTTCGCCGCCCAACCCGGTGCACCCGTACCGCTAGTCTCCCTGCCCAGCCTTGGCCTGTCCACCGAAGGCTCCAATCAATTCAGCGGCAACATCACCATTCTCCCCGAGGAACGGACCAACGCCATCGTTGTTTCAGGCAACCTTGATGACATCCGCCTCATCAAGGAACTCACCGATAAAATCGACATTATCCTTGCCCAAGTCCGCATTGAAATTGTCGTCGCCGAGGTAACCCTGAGCGATGGGGCCACCTCCGGCATCGACAGTCTCGGTTTACAAGTCGTGAACGGTCGCCTCGTCGGCATAATTGGTTCTACCGCGAAGGGCCAGGAAACCCTGTCGGGTCCCGCCGCCGCTGGTGCAACGACCGGCTCAGGCTTCGCCACTTTGGCTGGCAACCTGAACGCCGTCATCAATATCAAAACCACTCCGCGGAAAGGCAATACTACCATCCTCTCCCGGCCCACGATCACCACCACGCACAACAAGGAGGCAAAAATCTTCGTCGGGCAGACCCGACCTACCATCACCGGCTCCACCTCTTCCAATGCATCAATCGGCGCCGCTAATCCCTACACGACATCCAATATCAGCCAGCAAGAGGTTGGCATCACCATCACAGTAAAACCTTTGATCGGCAACGACGGCTCGGTGCAATTGGACCTGAAGCAGGAAATCAGTGACGTGGGCGAGCCGGTGACGATCGATGGCAATGTCCAGAACGTGATATTAAAGCGGACCACTTCCTCGTTCATCACCGCCCAGAGCGGCGAGATTCTTGTGCTCGGGGGCCTGCAGAAAAAATCCAATACCAGGAGCACCAGCCGCCTTGGGCCCATCCCGATTTTGGGCGACCTGTTCGGCAGTCGCTCGCGCAGTGAAGATCGCACCGAGCTCGTATTCTTTCTGCGCCCGGTCGTGCTGACCAATACCCCGGCGGATAACGCCCCCGCGCTCAAGCAGGTGGAGGGGTTCCCCAAGGACCAGCGCAAGCAGGTCGAGAAAGCACTGGGTATCGAGCCCAAGAAGTAACCGCCATGCCGACCGACCTGGAAGTGCTGCCTGCTGCCTTGCGGTCGCGACTCAAGGAGGAGCAGCTCCGCTCCTTGGCAGAAGTTTCCCGCGCGCAACGGCTCGCCGCTTTCTCCACCGCCTTGGGGATAGACCAGGCTGCGGCATTGCAGGAACTCCGGGCCGCCACCGGCCTGACTGTGATTACCGATCTGCGACCCGACCCGGAGGCCCTGCCCCTTCTGCCCGCCCGCCTCGTCCGGGATTTTCTGATCGTACCGATCCTCTCCGCCGAATCCGCGCCCGGCGCCCTGACCCTGGCCACGACCTGGCCGGTGGATGACATCGTGCTCGACTGGCTCGCCACTTTCACGCCGCGCCCGCTGCGCTGGGTGCTCGCCCCCGCCGACCGCATCAGCCAGTTGATCGTCGAGAGCTATGGTGTCGGTGCCGGCAGTCTGGAAAGCGATGACGAGCTGCCCGAACTGGCGGTCAGCGCCGCCGCTGATGGCGAGGTCGACGAGGAGGCCGCCGTCGTCCGCTTCGTCACTGATGTCATCTCCCAAGCCATTGAGGATGGCGCCACTGACATCCACTTTGAACCCCAGGAGGGCCAGCTCCGTATCCGTTACCGCGTCGACGGCCTGTTGGTGCCCGTGCCCCTGCCCGACAACCTCCTCCGCTATCAGGATGCTGTCATCTCGCGCCTCAAGATCATGGCGCGGCTCAACATCTCCGAGAAACGCCTGCCGCAGGACGGCCGCATCAACTTCAAGGCCGGCGGCAACACCCTCGACATCCGCGTCTCCACCATCCCCACCATCTACGCCGAGAGCGTGAGCCTGCGCCTCCTTAATCTCCGCCGCGAAGCCTATACGATGGATCGCCTGGGCATGAACCCCGCTGAGCAGGCCACGATCCGCCGCGTCCTCGGGTTTCCCCACGGCATCATCCTCGTCACCGGCCCCACCGGCTCGGGCAAGTCCACCTCACTCAACGCCTTTCTCCGTGAGATCAATTCGACCGACCTCCGCATCGTCACGGTCGAGGATCCCATCGAATACGAGGTGCCCGGCGCCAACCAGATTCAGGTGCGTCCCGAGATCGGTCTCACCTTCGCCAGTGCCCTCCGCCACATCCTGCGCCAGGATCCCGATGTCATCATGGTCGGCGAGGTGCGCGACCGTGAGACCGCCGACATCGCCATCCGCGCTTCGCTCACGGGCCATCTGGTCTTCTCCACCCTCCACACCAACGACGCCCCGGGCGCGATCACCCGCCTAATCGACATGGGCATCGAACCCTTTCTCATCACCTCGGCCGTCGAACTAGTCATCGCCCAACGCCTCGTCCGCCGCCTCTGCGAGCACTGCGCCCGCCCAGCTCCGGTCAACCCGGCCCAACTCCGCGACTCGCTTTCCATCCTCGGCCTTGATCACGCCGAAGCGGAGGGCGTCGACCAACTGGTCGCCCCGGTCGGTTGCGACCGTTGCCGCCAGACCGGTTTCCGCGGACGCATCGGCCTGTTCGAAATCCTCGAGCCCGGCCCCGAGTTGCACGACCTTGTCATCCGCCGGGAATCCACCCGCAACCTTGCCCGGTGCGCCCGCGAGCACGGCATGCGTTCCCTGCAGCAATCCGGCTGGGAAAGGGTCCGCTCCGGTCACACCACGCTCGACGAGGTCCTGCGCGTCATCACGGTCTCCGACCACTGATCTGCCGGATTTTCCTAAAACCGAGAATCCCTGGATGCCAAGCTACCGTTACACCGCCCGCGACCGTGCCGGCCAGTTGGTCGAGTCGGTGCTCGATGCCGCCAACCGACGCGACGCCCTGCGCATCCTCGCCGCGCGCCAGCTCCAGCCGGTCCGGCTCGACGATGATGCCGCCGCACCGCGCACCGGCCCGGCCGGAACGAAGGCGGCCACGGCTGACCTATCCACCCTCTCACGGCGCGAACACCTCCCCTTTCTCCAAGCCCTGCACGAACTCACCTCCAGCGGCCTGTCGGCGGGTGAAGCCGTGCGCCTGCTAAGTATGCGCCTGAAGGAAAAGAATCTCCGCCTGCTCAGCGCAGCGGTCTGGGAACGACTCAGTGGCGGCCTGCCCCTGTCGCAGGCCCTGGAACAGATTCCGCGCACTTTTGACCGGCAGACGGTCTCGCTCATCCGCGCGGCCGAGGCCACCGGCAATCTCACCGAGGTCCTCCAGCGGCTGATCGAGCACTTCACCCAGCAAAAGGAAATGCGCCAGCGCCTCGTCACCGCATTGGTTTACCCGGTGTTCGTCTGCCTGCTCGCCTTCGGCGTCATCCTCTTCTTCGTGTTTTTCCTCCTGCCCCGGTTGCAAGGCCTGCTGACCTCGCTCGGCGGCAAGCTGCCGCTCGCGACCCGCATCGTCGTGGGCAGCGCACAGTTCATGATGCATTATGGCGTGGTGTTGCTGCCGATCGTAATCATCGCCCTGATCGCACTCTGGCGGTGGCGGCAGACCGAGCCCGGCCGACGTGCCACCGACGCCTGGCTGGCGAAGACTGCCTTAGTCAGGGAATTTGTGCTCGAGACCGCCCTGCTCAATTTCACCCAGGTTCTCGCCGTGCTGTTGGAAAATGGCATCCCCACCGCCGAGGCCCTGCGACTCACCGAGCGCACCGTGGCCAACCGCACACTGCAGGTGGAGCTCCACCTCGCCACCGACCGGGTGCTCGAAGGAGCCAGCCTTTCCGCTTCTCTGACCAAAACCGGTTTCTTCCCCGACCTCCTCCTCGATCGCCTCGCCGTGGGCGAAAGCACAGGCAAGCTCGCGCCCTGCCTGCGCGACATTGCCAAGAACTACGCCGCCCGCCACACCCGCCGGCTGCATGCCCTGACCAGCGTCATCTCCACCACCGTCCTGCTCTTCGCTTTTTCGTTCGTCGGCCTGATCGCCTACGCCATCGTGTCCGCCGTGCTGGAAGTCAGCGCCAGCTTCAAGTTCTAGGACGAAGCATAGATCACGGCTTGGACGTTGACGGCGGCGTCACGTTTTGCAGCGGATCGTACTCCAGATTTCTCGAACCACCGGGATTGATGAAGGATATAATATAAAACGGTGTAGCCTGGCGGTCGGAGCCAACGAGCACTTTGAGTTCAGCACGACCATATTGCTGTCCGCCACGAAGCTTGAGATAGAGATTGAACGATTTCTCATTCGTCCAATCGGTGGCATCGGCTGGCATATGGATAACCAGTTTGGTTTGGTAACCCTCGGCTGGAGCTAAAAACATTTGCTCGTCATTCGACTCCATCAGCCCACCGTCCAACGACTCAAGGGTGAGAGTCCATTCATAGTTGCGTTGACCGTAGGTGATTTGTTGCGGGTTGCGCACGAGCATCACGCGAAGGTCGCCGTTGTTGTCTCCACCGAGCTCGGTACAGCCGGTCCGTTGGCTTGAGGACCAGATGGCCTCGGAGAACCTTGAGAAATCGCTTCGTTCTGGTCAGCTTTTGTCGTGCTCTTTGTCGGCCACAGTTTCCAAACAAGGAATCCAAGAATGACGAATAGACGGACCGTAAATATATGTTTTTTCATGAGGAAGAATGAAGAAGGAGTCAGGCTAGGGTTCACCTGATTTGACGGACAGTGGACTGGGGGTCAAAACCCAAGGAGTCCACATGAAGACACAGATCAGCAAAGCCAGCCATGGGCTGGCGAAGTATAGTGAGGAATACAGGCAGCAGGCGCTGGAGTTGTGGCGCAAGAGCGGCCGCAGCGCGAACAAGGTGGCGGCGGAGCTGGGGATCCGGCCCTCGCTGCTCTACAAGTGGTCGACCGATGCCCGGCAGACCCAGCCTGGAGGAACTCGAAGCGTAGATCAGTCGTTTGCGCGACGAGAACGCCAAGCTACTCGAACAGCGTGAAGTCCTAAAAAAATCGCTGGGCATCCTCTCCGAAATGCCGCCGAGAGGTATGCCCGGATCAAAGAAATGAGCGGCCAATACAAGGTGGCATGGCTGTGCGAGGCCCTGTTGGTCTCACGCAGCGGTTACTACGACTGGCAGCGGCGCCGGCAACGGCCGGGACCGCGCCAGGTCGCGAACCTGCAATTGCGCCAGCGCATTCGTCTGGAGTTTGCGCGCAGTCGCGACACCTACGGCAGCCCGCGGCTGGCCCACGTGCTGGGCTGCCCGGGCAGCCATAGGCGCTGCGCAACGCGAACGAAGTGAGCGGGCGGCCCTGAGCGCAGCGGAGTCGAAGGGGCGTAGGCCGCAAGGAGCGACCACGCGACGCGCAGCGGCAGCAGAGTCGAGCCGTAACGAGCGGCGCGGCGCAGCGGAACGCGCGACGTGGAGCGCAGCCGCGCCGTCCGTGGAGGCGGTTCGGTTTTCGTCCGACGCGCTTCCTTACGGGCCGATTTGGTGAGGGCTGCGGAGCATACTCGCAGCAACGGTCAACGCGCTAAGTCCAAGTGACACCCACGCGCGCCAGTCTCTCAAACGCACAACGACGAGGATAGCGGCCACGATACTGTCCAAAATGGCGACCACGCCAAAAAGGGCACCAATCGTCAGTGCGCCATACGCGGCGCTGGGTGCACCGGACACGAGCGCACCGCCGAAGACGACGAACGCACTCCCGAAAAAGTCGGTCGGAGCTTTCGCGCCCTTCGGATCGTTCGTATCTTTGCTGGTCACGATTTTTTGGACCTGCTCTGGTTCGCTGACGCCACCGCCAGAGGCCCCCATACGATGATGGACGTGACGAGTGTAATCGAGCCGAGGAACCCTGCGCCTCCCCGCGTCCTTCACGTAGGGTCCGGCCGCAGAGATCGCATAAAAAACTGCGATGGGCCACACGATGTTTCCCGACGTGTGGTGCACCGACGCTGCCCCATCCCCGGCATTCATTGCGAGGGCGTTCCCGATTCCAACCACCACGTTTGCGCCAAACGTTACAAGCGCCCCATACGCCAAAATGCAGACCGAACTAACGAGCCGCGCAGTCCCTCGACGCTGGTTGCTCTGGTCAGTCACGGCGTCGGCTTGATCGCTTTCGCCGGGTCAAATTCGAGATTTCGACTGCCGGACAGGTTCGCGTAGATTTCCACGTCAAAACTCGTCGGCGGCGGCTGGAAGTCGGCCTGGATGCTGACGGTCATGCGCCCGTAAACTTTCCCGCTCTTGAAGTAATACGAGCGCTCAAAGGCCGCATCCCAGCCTTTCATGCTCGCGGGCATTTCGACGGTGAGCTTCGGCTCGTATCCCTCGGCCGGTGCTTCGTTCGGGTAGGCCTCGTTGATTGGGATCACGCCGCCTCCGTTGCGCAGCTCCACAGTGGCCTTCCAATCAAATGGCCGCCCGCGCTCAATATCGACCGGCGTGCGCGTAAGCGTGAGCACGAGATCGCCGTTGGCCGCTTTGTGCCCCGTCAAAATGTCGTAGCTCATCGCCGTGCCGTCGCACGGGACATACGCATGCACTTTGGTATGCACTATCGGCTCCGCGCCTTGGAGCTTCCACATCGTGAAGATCACCGGCTTGTTCACGTCTGGCACATAGTCGTTAGGACGGCTGCTTGAGGGCGACCTTTGATCGTAAGTGTATCCTTCCTTCTTAAGGACAAAGCCCGCGCCCGCGCCATGAACGCCAACAAAACTAAATCGTCCACTTGAGTCGGTTTCCGTAAAATAATCTTTTCCGCCACTGCGCGTAAAACTGACATAGAGGCCAACCCGTGCATTCACTTTCACTCCCGTAATTGGCTCTCCGTGTTGATCGACTACCTTTCCGTAGAAGTCCAATGGCTTACTATTCTCGGCATTCCACTGTTCTTGCATAATCTCGTCCTTGCTTTTTGGAGTCGGCGTTGCGGCTGGAGCCGCACTACCGGCGGTGGTCTGTCCGGATGGAACGGACGGCGGTTGGGCAATCGGTGCCGGCGCTGACGTAACTGGACGCGCCGCCGAACTTGGTTGGCTGGCTTCAGGAGCTTTGCTCGATGGCCCTTTCGCCGAAAACAGCCACCAAAGCCCCGCGAGCACGAGCAGACATGCGATCAGTATGAAACGCTTTTTCATTGGGTCGTCGGCAAGCCGAGTTTCTTCATAAACTTATTCCAGTAATTCGCCTGATCGGCATTTGTGAACCGAAACTGCGCGCTGTGCCACGGATGGGCACTATACGGCCCATTGGTTTGGGGGAACGTATCTGCTGGCCACAGACTTTGCAGACTCTGCGGGGAGAAGCCTGCGACCGTTGTTACTCCGCCCAGCGCCTTGCTCCGGGGCTGCGAAGCAAACGCCATGATTTCATAACGGTCGCGCAGATTGGTGACGCTGCCGTTATTGGCATCCACGTCCTCCAAGCTAAGCGAGGTCGTGCCCGTTCTCACTTCGTTCCCGTTCGCGTCCGGCCCATACGTGGTTTTGAAGAACCCGGTTTTGACGGCTGCGGCAGCCGGGTCGCCAGTATAGCCATACGGCGCCTTCACGCGATTAGGAAAAGTGCCGGTCGAGTATCCGACCACACTGTCCGGCTTCAACGTCTGATCAGTCTGCCATACCGGCCCAGACAACGCATAATCGTTGACGTTGTAAAAATTCGCCTGGGCACGAGCGACTAGGCTGCTGAGGTAAAACCAGTCGCGGTAAATGTTCGGCGTCGAAGCGCTGCCAAACCCGAGGAAACCGAAGCTGAGAAGATCGCCACCGGCCAAACTGCCATCGAAGCAGTGCCCAGGTGCCGCGGCTTGGGTCGCGACGTAGTTCGCGACCGCGTCGATTCGGTTTGAGCGACCGGTGACTTGCAGGGCCTCACCCGTCACGACGTTGCCCATGCTGTGAGCCAACACCGACACCGTGTAACTGCGGTTCACCTTCAGGTTTCTCAGCAAATCCGCCAACGGCTGGGCCGAACGCCATGCGGTGTGTTCGCCCAGGTCGTAATCGAACACGCTCAAAGCGCTCCAATCATGATAGGTGGTCGGCCACTGGAAGGTGCCAAAACGGCCTTTGTAGCCCTGCCAGTAGAGCCGCTTGAATGTCGTCTCAGCCCAGGCGTCTTTTAGCCACGGCGGCATGTTCCAGCCATGCACGAATAGGATGTAGTTCTTGTCGTCCGGTGTCTGCTGCGCCCCATATTGGAAAGCCGCGACATCGGACGGCAGACGAGCCGTGGAGATCGCGGCCGTGGTCGCCGGATCGCCGCCACCTTTTTGACCAATCAGCGGATTGGGTCCATCGCCCACGGTCCAACGCTCATACATTTCTTTGATGTTTTTGAGGTCGAGATAGATTCCCGGACCGTCGCCAACCTTGGTCCCGTTCTTGTCGTAAATAACAAGTTGGAGCTGCCCGGCACCCTTCTTGCAGCCCTCGAACAGCAGATAGGTTTTCGGCTGCGCATCGGTGAGATTGGTAAATACCTCCTTGGGGAAAATAAAGCCGTTCGCACCTTCAATCACGGTGATCGCCGCGCCGCCGCCTTCCGGTGTCATGGCTATCGCCTTTCCGGCACCAGCCGGGTCGATCTGCGTTTGCGCAATCGTCGGATCGAACAAATAGCCCGTGCCGCCATCGGTGTCGGCCTCGCGATAGAGCTTAATCGCAGGCGCGCCGCTCGTGATATTCGTCCATTTGAGCCCGAGCTTCATGTCACCGCTCTGAAACGCCGTGTTCAGACCCTGCGTGTAAACCCACAGCCGCGCGAAGTCCTCCAAGTCGCGCTTGCAAGGAATCTGATCCACCATCCAGTCGCGGTCGCTGGAATGGCCGGACGGATCGTCGTCGTCCTCTACGTCAGCCTCGTCTGGATCGACGCCCTTCCGGTCAACATCATCATTGAGCCAGAAGCGATAGGGTTTGGTGGCGGTGGTGGCGTCGGATTCGTCGAGTTTGATGGTGCCATCTCGGTTGGTGTCCACGAAAATGCGCTGGGGTGTCAGGATAAAAACTGCGAAACTGCCTTGGTAGGAGCCGACGCCGGCGATCTGTCCCCAGCTATTGATCGCATCAGCCTCCGTGAGTTGCCACTCGGCCGCCTGTTCTGGTGTTAGAATCGTATTGAGGTTCACCCCGGGGCTGGTCGCGTCTCGCCAATAGATCGCGATACTCCCGTTGGAATCGTCTGCGGTGCCCACAATGGCTCCTGCCTGATTGATCGCATAGGCGCTATATCCATAGGTCCCGGGCGCATCGATTAGAAGTCTACGCGCGCCACCGGCATCCCAAAAAGCAGGAGAACCCAGGCTACCATCGCTGTTTATAGATTGGCCAACCGATTCCTTCTGATCATTAACCGCATATGGGGTGCCCATGCCAGCCAGGAATGTCATCACTCCGTTTGCATAGATGAAAGGATGATCGTCAAAGTTCTGGGCGTCAACGGCAACAGCTGCAATGACGCCCGAGCTACTGATCGCGTACGGCTGGATTGAACGATACCCTGAAAGCGGCAGAAAGTTATAACCGCTTTCTGTCCAAATTAACCAGTTGGCTCTTCCCTGAATATCTTGGCGTACCAACACTTGCCCCGCCTCGCTGATGCCAACCGCCTCGCTGACTTCACGCGCCAACCCGACGTTTATGTCGCGCATACCTCCCGTTGATGTCCAAATGAACGCATGCGGAGGCTGGAACTGTGCGGTCGTCGAGCTGGAACCTACTACGACGCCTTTGTTGTTCAAACCCATCGGATACGTTCCAAAGGATCCACCGAGTTTGGGCAGCACTGTCGGCTGTCCGTTGGTCCACAGAATTCCATACGAGATTTGGTAATTCCCTAGCGGGAAAGTACTGCCCACAACCTGGCCTAGGTCGTTAATGGCCGAGACCCAAGGGCGTTCTTGGGTCGGAGGCAGCGGCAGCGCCTGAATCGAATAGATGATTCTCGGCGGGACCGGCACCGGCACACCATGGTTGATGTCAACGGAGGTTGCCTGCCCTCCAGCCGTGGCTGCCGCAGTGGTGACGTTTCCGGTTACGCTCAACGGCCAAGAAAAGCAGACCGTCAGCAAGAGCCACAAGCAATAACGAAGCTGCTTCACTATTGGGTTCCTCCCAAGATATAGACTTTGGCCAGGCCGTTCGCATCTGTGCGCACAGTCAATTGATCGACTGGCGGTCCGCCGGGTGCCGCTGAAAGGTGGTGATCACCCAGCTTCACCCGGAAACTGACAGGGGCGTTCAAAAGAGCGCGGCCCGCGGCGTCCCGGACCGTGATGCCGATAGAGCCATCCGGTGCGAGCGCTCCGTCGCTGCCGACCGTAGAGGTCAGTTGCGGCAACACACCGTTGTAATAGTCCTTGGGATCGGTGCCGGCATGGTATTCGGCGAGATTGGTTACGCCGTCGCCGTCGGGATCTTCCGCGGCATCGTTGACCAAAGGATTAAGCCCATGGGCTATTTCCCAGCCGTCGGGAATGCCGTCCCCATCCGTGTCGGCTAAATGAGGATTGGTGCCAGCGGCGTATTCCTGCGCGTTGGTGAGACCGTCGCCATCGTCATCCGCAGTGGCGTCGTTGACCAGAGGGTTCAAGCCGTGGTTGTGCTCCCAGCCATCAGGCAACCCGTCGCCGTCACTGTCCGGGTTGTTGGGATTGGTCCCGATCTGGTGTTCCAACAGGTTGGAAAGACCGTCACCGTCGGCGTCCCCCGGCGCCACGCTGCGGGTGCCCAGAGCGAGCACTTCGCCATCGCCCGACTCGGCGTGAATCAGGCTGAGCGTCTCAGGGGTGCCGGCGTGTTTGTAATAGGCCTGCACCGTGCCGTCCTGATCGGTGCGCAGGATCAGCGAAGAAGCGAGCTGCGGGGATCCCGTGTTGGTCGCC
>JAYUBB010000229.1:0-13325 GCA_043741015.1 Opitutaceae bacterium | reverse complement strand
CGCCTGATAGACGACCATCGGCTCCTCGGTCTCGGAGTGCCGGGCCACACCGATCACGCGATAATCCTTCCCCTTGTAGTGGCGATAGAGCCCGGGTTGCAGGGGACTCATTTCACCGCGGCCTGGATTTCGAAGGTTTTCTGCAGGCTGTGCGCCAGCGAGGCGGCGGGGCCCCGGCCCCAGTAGTGCAGAAAAAGAATGCGCGGCTCCTCGTGCGTCATGTGGTGATGGATGGCCACGATGTTGATGCCTTCCCTGCGCAGGCTTTTCAACACGGGCTGCAATTCATTTTCCAGCACGGCGAAATCGCCATCCATGACCGCGTTGTCGTCCGTGCCGGCAAACGCGGCCCAGGTGTTCACGCCCATCTCCTTCCCCATTTCGCAACCGCACGGCAGTTTGGTGCTGCGACCGATGACGACCTTGAACATTCCATCCTTCGCCTGACCCTGCGTGCCCAGCAGGCCGTCGATCACCGGCCCCGAGATGGAGTTGGTCGCGGGCATGGGCGCGGCGCCAAAGAGCTTCGCCGGCTGCGGATGTGCCGTGCGGATTTCCTTCACCTTGGCCAGTGCCGCCTTCACCCCGCCGGCCAGTTGCTCCAGCGAGCCCTCCCCGCCGACGTGCATGAAGAATACGTGCGGATCGTCATAGAAAAAATGATTGTGCAGCGCCGTGACCCCCAGCCCGGCATCGAGCGCTGCGCTCATGACCGGATTCACTTCGTCCTGGAAAAGAACCAAGTCGCCCATGACCATTGCGTCTGCTTTCGTCCCTTCCTTGAAGGCAACCCATGTCGTCAGCCCCATGAACGGCGGCATCGTCCAACCGTCCACGTTCACGGGCAGATCATTGCGTGGCTGGGTGACCTTGAAAACGCCTTCGGCCGCATTCCAGGTGCCTTTCAGGCCGGTGAGCTGCTCGATACGGGCGGTGTCCAACTGGGCGGCCGTAGCGACCGCCCCCAGCAGGATGAATGACAGGATGATGCGAGTAATCATAGCGTGACTCTAGTCATGACCGGTCGCCGGGCAACCTCCCAGTTCCCTCCGGCAGTTGACGCAAACAAAGCTGCCACCTATCTCTCGCCGGCCGCATGAACAAACCTACCGCCGTGCCCGGAACCGCCCTGGCCCATCCCGGCTTCAAGGAGGCCCTGCGCTTCTGGTTGAAACTCGGCTTCATCAGCTTCGGCGGACCGACCGGCCAGATCGCCATCATGCACACCGAGCTGGTTGAGAAGAAACGCTGGATCGGCGAGGAGCGTTTCCTCCATGCCCTCAACTACTGCATGCTCCTGCCCGGCCCCGAGGCGCAGCAACTGGCCATCTATTGCGGCTGGCTCCTGCATCGCACCTGGGGCGGCCTCGCCGCCGGCGTGCTCTTTGTGCTGCCCTCCGTCTTCATGCTGTGGGGCCTCAGCTATGTTTACGTCGCCTTCGGCAACGTGCCGTGGATCGCCGCAATTTTTTCCGGCCTCAAACCGGCCGTGCTGGCCATCGTCGCCGCCGCCGTGCTCCGCATCGGCTCCAAGTCGCTGAAGAACGCCGTCATGTGGTCGATCGCCGGCCTGGCCTTCGTGGCGATTTTCTTTTTTCGCGCGCCCTTTCCCGCGATCATCGTCGCCGCGGCGATCATCGGCTACGTGGGCGGGCTCCGGTGGGAGAATCTTTTCAACGTCGTGCGCGGCCATGGCAAACAATCCGCCGCCGGGGCCGCCGTCATCGACGACACCCACGCCGCGCCCGCCCACACCCGGCCCTCGCCCGGCCGCGCCGCCCGTGTGCTGGTGATCGGGCTGGTGCTGTGGTGGCTGCCCGTGTTGCTCACCGGTCTCGCACAGGGCGGGCAGGGCACGCTCACCCAAGAGGGGCTCTTCTTCAGCAAGGCCGCGCTGGTCACCTTCGGCGGCGCCTACGCCGTGCTACCCTATGTCGCCCAGCAGGCCGTCGATAATTTCCACTGGCTCACCGCCCCGCAGATGCTTGATGGCCTCGGCCTCGCGGAGACCACCCCGGGACCGCTCATCATGGTGCTGCAGTTCGTTGGGTTTCTGGGCGGCTGGAATCATCCCGGCCAGCTGACGCCGCTCCTCGCCGCCACGCTGGGGGCCGCCCTCACCACCTGGGTCACCTTTGTCCCCTGCTTTATCTGGATTTTCCTCGGCGCCCCCTACCTTGAACAATTGCGCACCCAGACCCGGCTCACCTGCGCGCTCTCCGCCGTCACGGCCTCGGTCGTCGGCGTCGTGCTCAACCTCGCCGTCTGGTTCGGCCTGCACATCGTGTTTCCCTTGGGCAACCGTGTGGACTGGTTTGTCGTGATCGTGGCGAGCCTCGCCTTCCTCGCCCTCCAGCGCTTCAAGGCCGGCCTCATCCCCGTCGTGCTCGCCAGCGCCGGCCTGGGGCTGTTGAAGCATTTCATAACTTGAAGCGCAGGTTGCAAACCCGCGGTTGAAGACTTTCCTGTCTCTCCTCTCCGTCCTCTGATGCCTTCCCCCATTCCTGTCACCGTCCTCACCGGCTTCCTCGGCGCCGGCAAGACCACTTTGCTCAACCGCATCCTCACCGGGCAGCACGGCAAGAAAATCGCCGTCATCGAGAACGAGTTCGGCGAGGTCGGCGTGGACAATCAGCTCGTCATCCAGAGCGACGAGGAAATCTTCGAGATGAACAACGGCTGCATCTGCTGCACCGTGCGCGGCGACCTGCTCCGCATCCTCGGCCGGCTCATGAAGCGCAAGGACCGGCTCGACGCCATCCTCATCGAGACCACCGGCCTGGCCAACCCCGCGCCCGTCGCCCAGACCTTTTTCACCGACCCGGAGATGAAGGAGCAGTTCTCCCTCGACGCCATCGTCACGCTCGTGGACGCCAAGCATATTCACCTGCACCTGCACGATTCGCCCGAGGCGCAGAAGCAGGTCGCCTTCGCTGACGTCATCCTGCTCAACAAGTCCGACCTCGTCGCCCCGGCCGAGCTTGATGCCCTGGAGAAGCGCATCCGCTCGATCAACGCCGTTGCCAAGATCCACCGCACCAAGAATGCCGACATTGCCATTGAAAAAGTGCTCAACGTGGGCGGCTTCAACCTCGACCGCGCCGTCGAGGTGGATCCGCAGTTCCTGGAGATGGAATATCCCTTCGAGTGGGCCGGCGCCTACGAGCTGCCCGCCGGAGACTATGAACTCGCCATCGGCGCACACGATCACGGCGATCACGATCACGACCATGAATGCGGCGAGGACTGCGGCCACGATCACAACGAACTCGATGTGGTCGTCATGCCCTTGAAGAGCCTGGACGAGAAAGACCTCGCCACCTCCATCAACGCCACGGTCCTCACCTTCTCCGATTGGGAAAAGGTCACGCAACCCGGCGAGACGATCACCACCGGCGCCCAGCTCCACCGCCTGAAACTCAAGGACGAGCACGGCCGCTTCAAGGTCAGCATTCCTGCGGCCGGGCATTATCTCCTCTTCACTGGACACGACGTGCCGACCCATCTGCACGCTCCCACGGGCGAAGTCGTGCGCTACGTCTGGGACAAGACCTTCCGCCACGAACATTCGCACGATGAGGAAGTCTCGTCCGTTGGTCTGAGCATACCCGGCGAACTCGACGGCAAGAAGCTCAACGAGTGGATCTCCAAGCTGCTCGCGGAAAAAGGCGGCGACATCTTCCGTATGAAAGGCGTGCTGGTCGTCAAGGGCACGAACAAGCGCCTGGTCTTCCAAGGCGTGCACATGCTTTTCGACGCCAAGTTTGACCGCGAGTGGAAAACTGACGAGAACCGCACCAACACCCTTGTCTTCATCGGCAAGCACCTTGATCGCGCCGCCCTGACCGAGGGTTTCAAGGCCTGCCTGGTCAATTAAACGCTTCTTCCGTCGCCACAGCGCGTGCCGTGCCGAGAAAGCGCGTTAACTTCGAGGATTGTCTGCGCGATGCTACCGGATAGCTCTAAAATCGATAAAGCCGCGCTCTACATCGGTGCGAACCAACTGCACGCGCAGCCGGTCGCCGACCCGGAGACCGGCGGGGCCGCTCTCCAGTTTCCCTTCGACGGGCGGCGGCGTGATACGAACCCAGATGCCTTTGTCGGAAGCACCGGTGACGATGGCGTCGAACTGCTGGCCGATGCTCGATCCGAGCAGCATGGCGGCCGCGGATTTTCCGACCTGCCGTTCCACTTTCTTGGCGGCGTCTTCCTGCCCGGTGCAGTGTTTCGCGAGCGCGGCCAGCTCGTCGCTCGCATACGGCGGGGGCCGGCCCGCCATCGCCGCCTTGAGCAACCGCTGCGTGATCACATCGGGGAAACGCCGGTTCGGCGCCGTCGAGTGGGCATAGTCCCGGACCGCGAGGCCAAAGTGCCCGGCCACCGGGCCACCGGGAAGCTCAAGGGTGTATTCGCCGGCACCCATCAGCTTGATTACGCTGAGCGACAGCTCGGGGAAACCAGCCGGATTGGCCGCCTTGGCCTTCACCAGGAACTGCTCAAGCGCCCGGGCGTCGGGTGCCGGCGGCAGGGCCCCGCGGTGTTCCGCCGCAAGCTCGACGATCCGGTCCCAGTTTTTGGGGAGGCGCACGACGCGCCGGATCGAGGGGAATTTTTTCGCAGCCAGATAACGCGCGGTCACGCCATTGGCTGCGATCATCAGGTCCTCGATGAGGTGCTTGGCGGAGTTGGCGGAGTCCGCTTCCAGACCGGTGAGGATGGCACCGTCAAACACGGGACGAGCCTGGAATGTTTCGAGGGAAAGGGCGCCCTGAAGGTGGCGCCGGGCGGCAAGCTTTTCCGTGACGCGCCGCTGGAGCTTGATATTGTCGGTGAGTCCGGTGACAGCGCTGATGGCCGGCGGCGGAGACGCGGAACCGTCGAGCCAGGCGGCCACGCTGTTGTAGGCGAGCTTAGCCTGATTGCGCACCGTCGCCGGATAGATCTCCGAGGCGGCGAGCGCGCCGTCGGGGGAGAAAACCATTTCGATGACGAGGGCGAGGCGGTCGGCGGCGAAGTTGAGCGAAGTGAGGTCGGTGGAGAGTTTTTCCGGCAGCATTGGAAAAATCCGCGCGGCGGTGTAGACCGAAGTCGTGTTTTGCCGCGCGTGACCATCGAGGGCCGAGCCCTGCTTCACGACGGCGGACACATCGGCGATGGCGACCAGGATTTTGGTCGCGCCCTCTGGCATGGCCTCAGCTACGGACAACTGGTCGAGATCGCGCGAGTCATCGTTGTCAATCGAGCACCAGAGCAGCGAACGCAAATCGCGCGTTACTGCGTCTGTCGACGCCGTGGGCGCCCTGATCGCATCGAGCTCGGCCATGGCCGCAGACGTGAATTCGGGGGCGAGGCCCCGCGCGACCATCACGCGGCGGGCGATGTCCTGCAGGAGGGAGCGCGATTGGTTGCCAACGGGAATCGTCATAAAGGTGAGCGTTGAATGCGCGCTGGTTGATAGCGAGTCAAAGGCCCGGCATGAATCTGACACCGCTGGGTGACTCCCGTGCCCGACTACGCGCTGATTTTCGCATTTCCCATCAGGGCTTTTGGATTGGCCGAAGCGGGCTTGCCCGGAAAGCCAACTCGGGTTCCGCTGTATTTGATCCATCTCCAATCCGCCTTCCACCATCATGCAATTTAGTAAGCACTGGGCCGCGACCCTCGACGACTACGTGATCGACCTCGCCTGGTCGCCCGATGGCTCGACGCTCGCCGTAGCCTCTGCTGCGGGAGGAGTCACGCTCTACGACGCCACGACTGGCGCGGTGAAGCACACCCTGGCCGGCCATGCCGGCGGCGCAAACTGCCTTGCTTGGATGCCTTCCGCTGGCTCTCCGCCCTCAGCTGCAGGAGGGGCTTTACGCCCCGATGAATCGCGGGATAAACCCGCTCCTACAATACTCGCCACCGGCGGCCAGGATGGCTGTGTGCGCTTCTGGGATGCGACCACGGGAAAGCCGACCGCCGAAGTGAAGCTCGGCAATGCGTGGGTGGAGCATCTGGCGTGGAAGCCAGCTGGCTCTCCGCCCTCAGCTCTCAGCTCTCAGCTTCTATTCGCCGCGGCCGGGAAAAAACTGGTTGCCTTAAAAGCAGACGGCTCGATCGCGCATGCTTTCATGGACGCGCCGAAAACGATCTCCGCCCTCGCCTGGCGCAACGACGGCGTGGCCTGCGCCGCCGCGTGCTTCGGCCATGTGGTCGTGTGGGATGCGACCACGTTCACCGCCCGGAAGGAGTTACCCTACGGCAACGCGATTTACGCCCTCACGTGGTCGCCCGACGGCCGCTGGCTCGTCGCCGGCTGCCACGACAACGCCGTGCATCTCTGGGTGCCCGCCGAGGACCTCGAACTGCACATGAGCGGCTATGAGACCAGGCTCAAGGAACTGTCCTTCAGCCACGACTCCAAGTGGCTCGCCACCGGCGGGGGTCGTGATGCCTGCGTGTGGGACTGCACCGGGGCCGGACCCGAGGGCCGCGAACCGCTGCTCCTGCCGCACAACGCCCGGGTGTGCGCCGTCGCTTTCCAGCACACCCACGGCCTGCTCGCCGCCGGCTCTGCCAACGGCGAATTCACGCTCTGGGCGCCGTCGCGGAAGAACCCAATGGTCGCCGAGGTCACAATGCCCTCCGCGGCCACGAAATTCGCCTGGCGCGCCGATGACGCTCTCCTCGCTGTCGGCACCGAGAAGGGCCAGGTCTTCGTCTTCAAGACCGTGTAAACTTATCTCCAGCCGGCGAGCCTAATATGACCGGCCGCACCCGACTGCGGGCTTGCCTCTGGCCGTGCGGTGGGAATTTTCCTGTTCCGTGCGACGTAAACTCTCCCTCCTCTGCCTCCTGATCGCCTGGCTCTGCGCCAACGGCGCGGTCTGGAATGTCGTGCAGGTCGTCGCGTGGGCGAAGATGTTCCGTGACTACTCGCAGGTGATGCCTGTCGCGCAGGCACTGCAGCTCACCTTCGATGGCAGCGCGCCCTGCGACCTTTGCTCGATCGCTCAATCTGGTGGAAACGCCACCCGCAATTCCCAGCCGCCTGCTGCCCTCGACAGTGGGGCCGAAAAGATTTTGTTGATCGCCGAATGCGCGCCCGACCCTGTGCTGGTCGCGCCTGACCACGCCTGGCCCGGCGTCGCTGACACCGCCGGCCTCACGCGCACCGAAGCGGTGCCCGTGCCTCCGCCGCGCGTTTAACGCGCGATCGCCCCGCTCCACCCCCACACGCTGTCGGGTGGTTTTTGCCGTTTAATTTCGCCCGCCCCGGGCCGCGTTCAAGCCAAGGTCCGCCACGCGCATCACCCTTCTTCCTGATACATGCACTTATTACGTCAAATCTCCCTCACTCTGGCCGGGCTGGCCGGCACCTCCACTACGTTAGCCTGTTCCATCTGCGGCTGTTCTCTCAGCTCCGACTGGGCCGCTCAAGGCTACGCTTCCACGCCCGGCCTCGAGACCGGCGTCCGTTTCGAATCCATCGAGCAATCCGATCTGCGCCGCGGTACCAGCCGCGTGGATCGAGCCACGTTAGCCATTTCCAACGGTGAAGAAATCCAGCAGCGCACTCGCAACCACAACACCTGGCTCGACCTGAGCTACGCCGTCGACTCCTCGTGGGCCCTCTCAGCCTCAATTCCCTACCACGACCGTTTCCACACCACCATCGCCGGCGGCGACACCGATATTTCCACTTCGCGGGCCCGCGGTCTGGGCGATGTGCGATTGCTCGCCCGCTATCAAAAGGCTGATGCAGCGCAGAGTTTCAGCCTGCAGTTCGGCCTCAAGCTGCCCACTGGGCACTTCGCCCAGAATTTTGCCGAGGGTCCGCAAGCGGGAGAGTTGCTCGACCGCGGCCTCCAACTCGGCACGGGTACGACCGACTTGCTGGCTGGTGCCTCCTGGTTCAGGCGTCCGTTGACCACCCTCGGCTGCTTCGCGCAGGTCATGCTCGACCAGCCGCTCGCCGCGCGCCGCGGTTTCACCCCCTCCCCGAGCCTCACGCTAAGCGGCGGTGTGCGCTGGCTTAATACCAGTCGCTTTACCCCGCAGTTCCAGCTAAACATCAAAACAGAAGGCCGCGAGCATGGCGTTGAGGCCGATACGGCCAACAGCGGTGGCACCCTCGCCTACCTCAGTCCCGGCCTGACGACCGAGCTGACCGCGAACACCAGCGTTTTTGTTTTTGTACAGCTGCCGGCCTATCAGCACGTCAACGGCCTGCAACTGGAACCAAGATGGATTCTCTCCCTCGGCCTGCGCTGCAAATTCTAGCCCGGGCCGCCGGCACGGTCGCGGCGCTGGGTGTCTGTCTATTGTAAGCACCGGGTGCTCGTTGTGCTTGGCAGGAGCATCATGAATAGTTTTCTTCATCGCGGTCACCTCCATGCCTGAAACCACGACGCCCAACGCTGCGTATGCTCCGAGCCTGTTGATCGCCGTCACCGGCGGTCCCGGTGCCAGCAAGACCAGCCTGCTGGCCGAGCTGGCGGCGGCCCAACTGACGCGGGGCCATCGGGTGGAGGGTGTGCTGGCCCTCGCCGGCCGCCGGCGGGCACCCGACCAGGGCGCAGATGAATACTGGCTGAGGCTCATTGGCAGTGATCAGGAAATGAGCTGGGCCGTGCGCGATGAATCCCTGATCCCGCCGTATTACTTTGAGCCGGATACCGAGCGAAAGCTGCGCAGCTGGGCTGAGCGACTGGGCACCATGCCGCCACCCCCTTTGCTCGTGCTGGATGAATTCAGCAAGTTTGAGGTCATGGGCCGGGGCCTGATGCCCCTCTGGCCGGCCCTGGCCGCCGCTCACCCCCAGGTCATCGTCATTGCCGTGCGCGAGGGTCTCGTGGAAAATATCGAACAGTTGTTCGGCCGGAAATTCGACCTGCGTATCTCCGCCACCGCCCCCGACGCCCTGCCCCGGCTGCAACGCGCGTGTGAGGACTACGGTGAATGGACCCGGCTCGGACTCTACGGCGGGGCCGCCGGCGGAGTGGAGGTGACGGTGGGTGCCGCGCTGCACGCGGGGAAAATCCCGCTGAGTGGCCTGGCCCTTTCCTCGGTGCAAACGGTCATGATGGTTTATGCCGGCAGCGGATTGAGCCAGCCGGGCCGGGTGGTCTGGGTGCCGTTCATCTCCGCCGGCCTGAAAGCACTGTCCCCGGCCGGCAGCCGGGTGCGGCCGATGATCGCCATTATCATGCAAGGGCTGCTCTTTGGTGGCACGGTGCAGGCGCTGGGCTGGAACGTCTTCGCTCTCGGCCTCGGCGGAGCACTCGTCGGCGCCTGGGCGGCCACTCAAGGGCTGCTCCTTCAATACCTGATGATGGGCCCGGAACTGGTGCGCGCCTACGATACCGTGGTGGTCTGGCTGGCGCAAAAATTGTCCATCAGCGCCCCCGGCCTGCCCTGGGTGGTTGGATTATGGGCCGCGGTGCATGCCGCCGCGAGCGCGGGGGCGGCCCTGACCGCGTGGCGGCTGCGCCGGCCGCCGCTCATGCTGCAAAATATCATCGACCGGGAAAAGACCCGGGTGTTCGCCCGGACCTCGGCTCCTCCTTTTCCGCCGCACTGGTCGCGGCGGCTGCTCGAGTTTGCGCACTGGCAGTTCTGGCTGCCGCTGGTGGTGGTCGCGGCCATCCTCCTGGCCGGTGGTGGCACCTGGGAATCCATCGTGTGGCTCGTGCTGCGATTCATCGCGGTCGCTTGTGTGCTCATGGCCGTCATTTCCCTGCTCCAACCGGCCCGCTGGGCCGAGCAACTGCGCCGTTACGGCTGGTGGGGCCCCGCCCTCGCCCTGCGCAGCGCGCTCAGCCGGCGCGAGGCGGCCAAAAAATAAGGCCGCTTACCGCCAGTTCAGGATCAGGCTGGTGAAGTAGGTCGTGTCGAGCCGCTCGGTGCCGGCGGGCGGCGGGCTGAAGTATTCGTTGGCGACGCCGAGCTTCAACTTCCAGAGCGACGCACCGATGGGCAGCTCGAGGGCCGACTCGTGGCGCAGGCGGTAGTGGGCGAAATCCTTGAAGGCCGGCATGTAGGCCAGGAGATTCGTGAGCTTCGCGTTCACAAAGGTGTAGCTGTTGAGGAGCGCCAGGTCGAGACCCGGGGAATCAAAAGTCGTCCCGTTGCTATAGGAGTCATACAGGTAGCTGGCGCCGAAACGGAACTCGAGGTCCTGATGCGCGTTCTTGAGCAGACGGCGGCTGAAACCAAAACCGCTGCTGGAACGCAGATCGAGGGCCTTGATCTTGTCCTTCTCCAACGAGGTGCGGACATACCAGCCGTTGTCGGCCGAATAGAAGGAGGAGTAGTCCACGCCGCCGAACTGGCGGTCGGCCGTCTTCACCCCGTTGTCTTCGGCGCGCTCGGCGGCCAAGGCGAAGATAAGTTTGTCCCGGGCGTTGGCGAGCGTGGCCTTGAAGCCGAAGGCCGCGCCGAACTTCTCGCTCACGCCGGTTCGGCCGGCGATCGCGACCGAGGCCTCGAAGGCCCACTTGCGCCTGGCTTTTTCGGCCATCTCCATGGCCAAGCGCTGCCCGGGGCTGTAGGCACCCTGCCGCCACACGGCGACAACGCCGGTCGCAGCGGCCCTGACCTCGCCCTGGGCGGACTCAACCTTGATGCCGGCGGCCGTAGCCGAAACCTTGCCGAGCGCGGTGGAACCGCCGGTGAGGCTGACATTCACGGCTTCATCGGTGGAGAAAGTTTTGACGGCGGACTGCGCGATCTCGATCGCACCGGCAAAAGCGGTTTCGACCTTGAGCTTGCCGGCCTCGGCGGAGACGAGCTTGCCGTTGATCACGGATCCGTCGGTGAGCTCGATGCGATCAGCCGAGGCGAAGGCCGCCAGCATGAGCACGAGAGCCGCGAATGTCAGGGTGCGCAGGGATGTGGATTTCATCGGAGAACGGGTCATGAAGCAGTTGGCCGCGGCTTCATCAATGCGAAAGCATTGAAAGTAAGGTGAAAGGATGGCGGACCTCCGGCCCTGTTCCCTGTTGCCTCGGACCGGGCGCCTAAGTGAACTGACCCCATGCCCACGCGCGCCTGGTTTTCCACCTTTATCTATCACGAGCCTTTGCAGCGAACCGGACTGGAAAAATTCAACACCGATCTCGCCCACGAGTGCCGCAGCCTGCGCGACTACGACACCGCCGGCCGCCGCTGGTCGGCGAAGAACTACCCCGGTGGCTACACCTCCTACGCGTCGCTCAACCAACTGCATAAGTTTTCGTCCACTTTCACGGGACTCGAGCGCAAGCTCACCGCCCATGTGAAGCGTTTCTCCGCCCAACTTGACCTGGACCTGCGCGGCCGGTCCGTCCACCTGACCGACCTGTGGGTGAACATCATGCCCGAGCACGCCGCCCACAGCCTGCACCTGCATCCGCTGGCTTTCATCAGCGGCACCTATTACGCCGCCACTCCCCGCGGTTGCCCCGGGCTCAAGTTCGAGGATCCGCGTCTGAGCAGGTTCATGGCCGCGCCACCGAAGACGCCCACGGCCCGCCCCGCCAACCAGCCGCACATCACTTATCCGGCCAAAGCCGGCCAGGTCATCTTGTTCGAGAGCTGGTTGCGCCACGCGGTCGCCGCCAACCGCACGACTGCCGAGCGGATCAGCATCAGCTTTAATTACAACTGGAGCTAGGGAGCGTCCTCCGGCTCGATTCGGGGATTGGTCCGTTGCTGGATGTAGGAGGGGCTTTATGCCCCGACCTCAGGTGCAGCCGGCATCCCGTCGGGGCATAAAGCCCTCCCGAAGGCGGCGTACCCTAGCCGCCGAGATCCTGAATCTCATCCGACGGGAAGACCAGCAGCCCCTGCCCGGCCCGGCCGAACGAGCACCGCAGCATGGCGCGCGCCACCACCTCGGCCTGGATCGCCCGGTATTTCCTGAGCCGCCCCACCATCAGCGGCTCCACCACCCAGAGGATCGCCGTCATCACCCGCTCGCCGAATCTCGGACGGGACCGCGTGCCCAGCAGCAGGCTGGGCCGGAAGATCGCCAGCGTCTGGAATTTCAACACCTGCAGCGCCTCCTCTGTCTCGCCCTTCACCCGGTTGTAGAACAGCCGCGAAGCCGCATCGGCCCCCATCGAGGAGACCACAAAAAATCTCCCGGCTTCGTTGCGCCGGGCCACCCAGGCAAAAGCCAGCACCGCGACATGGTCCACGGCGCGGTGCGCCTCGCGCGAACCGGCCTGCTTGATCGTGGTGCCGAGGCAGCAGAACGCATCGTGGCACCGCAAGTTCGCTGCCACCTTGTCCAGCGCGCCAAAGTCGGCCACCACCTGTTCCAGTTTCGGGTGCGCGATGTCCAGTTTCCTCCGGCCGAGCGTGACCACGCGGTCGTATTCGGGAGCCGCGAGCAACAGGTCGAGCAGGCTGCGGCCAACAAGACCGGTGGCTCCGGCAAGCAGGGCGGTGGGCATCCCGGGACAATGACATCTCCCCGCCGGGCGGCAACGCCACACTGGCGACGGTCCCACATCCGGGAAATCCGGTCAGCCGTTATAAATATTTCTCCGGCCCGATTGTTGCCTGCGCACGAAACCGGTCTCATTTTACCGTCATGAAAAAGCTGGAGCTGAGTGAAGAGGCCTATGCCGCCCTGCAACGGCTGGCGGCGGCGAAAAATCTTTCCTCCGCCGAACTTGTCGCAACCCTCGTGGACCCCACGCGCCCGGCGCTCGCCGGCGACAACCTGCTGTTCCACCTCGCCGGGGAGGAATTCACGCAGCGGACCGATCCGGTCGACCGCTACCTCGCCCTGCTGGCCTGGTGCGCGTGCAACTACGCCAGCGATTTCGCCGACTTCATCTCCCACCAGGAAAGCGGCCGGCGGTACCTCGCCTTCAGTCGCGATGAAATCAACGAGGTCCGCAGCCACAATCACGCCCGCCAGATCGACGGCACGCAGTTCTGGGCGGTGATGACCCTCGACGACGCCACCCGGCGCCGCTTCGTCTGCCGGCTGCTTGAGTTTATCGGCTGCCACGACGAGACGGTGTCACACGCCTGCCACGCCCTCGGCCTGGGCGAGGCGCCGGCCCACGGGTTCCGCCTGCTGAGCGCCTGATACGGTTTTGGTTTGTCGGCGGCAGAGCTGCCCGCTCAACTCACCGCGTGAGCGAGCCCATCCCTCCCCCCGAATCGAAACGCCGCGATTTCCTGAATTTCTTCCAGTCGGTCGGTTACGCCCTCGACGGATTCTGGGCCGCGCTGAAGCACGAGCCTTCCTTTCGCGAGGATCTGATCTTCGTGATCATTCTCACCCCGTTCGCGATCATCCTGCCGGTCAATGCTGTCTCCACGGCCGTGATGATCTTCTC
>JAYUBB010000228.1:0-13412 GCA_043741015.1 Opitutaceae bacterium | reverse complement strand
TTCTGCATAGGGTCATTTCGATTCTGTTCATTTTGTTAATTCTGTCAGAGTAGCGCGCCTTGATGCAGGTTGAGTTGGCGATTTGTTTTTTTGGCGTGAGTCGGGTTGTGCGTCACGAGCACGAGGGCGGTCTGCTGCTCGGCGCAGACCTCGAGCAGCAGGGCGACGACCTCGTCTCCAGTGCGTTCGTCCAAGTTGCCGGTCGGCTCGTCGGCGAGAACGACCTTGGGCTGGTTCATCAGGGCCCGCGCCACTGCCACCCGCTGGCGTTCGCCACCGGAAAGTTGCGCCGGCAGATGATGGCCGCGTTCAGCCAGACCAACTCGCTTCAACAAAATCGCCGCACGCTCGCGCTCGGCCGGCCCCACCCCGCCGAGCATGCGCGCGCCCATCAGAACGTTGGCGAAGGCGTCGAGTTCGGGGATCAGGTAGTAGGCTTGGAACACCATGCCGAGGAAACGCCCCCGCCGGGCGGTGAGATCGCCGAGGCTGAGTTTGTGTGCCGCCTCGCCGCCCCAGAAGAGCTCGCCGGCATCGGGACGGTCGAGTCCGGCCAGCAGGTTGAGCAGCGTGCTCTTGCCCGAGCCGGATTCGCCGCGGATGGAAACACTTTCTCCCGCCCCGACGGCCAGGTTCACACCCGCGAGCACCCCGAGGGTCTTGTCTCCGCTCGGGTAGGTCTTGTTCAGGCCGAACGCGCGGAGGACCGGCGCGGAACGTTCAACGTTCAACGTCGAACTTTCAACGCTCAAGGAACTGGCGGCGATGCTCATTGGATTGATCTGAGGGTTGAGGGTTGAGAGTTCAACGTTGAGTGTTCCGCAGTGAGTTACTCGCTGCGGAGTGCCTCCACGGGTTTAAGTTTGGCCGCGCGCCAGGCGGGAATTAGCCCGGCCAGGGTCGAGGCGATCACGGAGAACACGATGATCATGACGACATCCTTGGTCTCGGTGTAGGCCGGCAAGTTGCTGAATTGGTAGAATTTCACGAACGCCTCCTGCCCCATCGTGAACTTCGCGATGACTTGCACGAGCGCGTTGCGATAGTGCAGCAGGACGAAACCCAGCGCGAGTCCGGCCCCCGTGCCCGCGATTCCGATGAACAGGCCCTGCACGCAGAAACAGGCGGCGACATCACGCGCCCGACCGCCCATGGCGCCGAGCAGGCCGATCTCACGGGTCTTGCGCACGACCGTCACGAGCAGCGAGCTGGTGATGGAAAACGCGGCCACCACGATGATGAACGTCAGGAGGAAGAAGATCATGTTGCGCTCGAAACTGAGCACGGCCTGGAAGTCGGCGTTGGCCTCGAACCACGTCAATGCGTGCGCGCCGGGCGGGAGCACGGCGTTGAGCGCGGCCGCGGCGTGGTCGGGATCGGCACCGGACTTCAGACGCACGTTGTAGCCGTGGACCAGCTTATCGAGTCCGTAGAGGTCCTGCATCAGCCGCAGCGAGCAGATGACCGTCGAGCTGTCGAGTTGCTGGTGTCCGATCCGGAAAATCCCCGCCACGCGCACCTCGCGCGGCAGCAGGACCTCGTTGTTTTTCATGCGCTCCAGCATGAGCGGCGAGTAAATACTGATCATTTCGCCGATCCGCACCCCGAGACCGAAAGCCAGCTGGGAACTGAGGATCACCGAATCGTCGTCCAGATCGTCGAGCGAGCCGGCGGTGAGGTATCGCTCAAGCGGGATGACCTGTCTGATCCGTGCGATATCGAAGCCCAGCACCGCCGGGAAGGCGGGCCGGTGTTCAAATTCCAGCATGACCACACCCTGCGCGTAAGGACCGAAGGCCGCGACCCCGGGCACTCCCGCGATGGATTTCTCCAGCGCATCGGTGGCCGCAAGCGGACCGCTGCCGCGGATCTGCACCTCCCCTTGCGTGTCGATGATCATCGTTTTGACCTGGTGGCCGAAGCCGCCCATGACGCTCGTCGATACCAGCATCAGCGCCACGCCCAGCCCGACACCCATCACTGAGATCAGCGTGAAAAAAGGCAGGCGCCGCCCCGACGGGAAAAGCTGCTTAAACGCTAGATAAAGAAACCAAGGCATTTTAGGTAAACCACAGAGACACAGAGGACACCGAGAAGAGGACTTTGTAGCGCATCATCTCTGTGCCTCTGTGGTTCATTTAGCCTCGGTCGGACGCAAAGACGGGAACAGGATCACGTCGCGGATGCTCTCGGCGCCGGTGAGCAAAATGCAGAGGCGGTCGATGCCGACGCCCATGCCCCCGGCCGGCGGCATGCCATGTTCGAGCGCGAGCAGGAAGTCGGTATCCATCTTCTGCTGGTCCTCGCCGACCTGCTTCTCGAACATCTCGCGCTGCACGAACGGGTCGTTCTGTTCGGAGTAAGCCGGAGCCACCTCCATGCCGCCGATGATCAGCTCGAAAACGTCAATCAGGCCGGGGTCCTCGGCATTCAGCTTGGCCAGCGGACAGAGTTCCTTGGGCAAATGGGTGACGAAGGTTGGCTGGATGAGCGTGGGCTCGATCTTCTTGCCGAAGATCTCGTTCACGATCTCATGCGTCTGCCAGCCGGGATGAATTTCCAACCCTAGTTTCGACGCGGCCTCAGTGGCCTTGGCGCGGTAGTCGGGCGAACTGCGCAAGGCGCTCAGCTTGAAACCCGCGGCCTCGTCGATGAGGTCGAAGTAGCGCGCCTCGCGCCACTCGCCGGCGAAGTTGATCAGCTGGCCGCTGGCGGCGTGCTTGATTTCCGTCGCGCCGATGACGTCGCGGCAGAGGTCGGCGAAGATCGCCTTGATGAGATCCATCATCCCGCGAAAATCCGAGTAGGCTTGGTAGACCTCGAGCATGGTGAACTCGGGGTTGTGCTTCCGGGAGACGCCCTCGTTGCGGAAGATGCGCCCGATCTCGAACACCCGGTCGTAGCCGCCCACGAGCAGACGCTTGAGCCGGAGTTCGAGGGCAATGCGCAGGTAGAAGTCGGTGCCGAGCGCGTTGTGGTGCGTGACGAAGGGCCGTGCGGCAGCGCCGCCGGCCACGCCCTCGAGCACGGGGGTCTCGACCTCGAGGAATTCCCGGCCGGCCAGCGTCGCACGGATGCTGGCGACGATCCGGCTGCGAATCATCAGGCGGGCGCGGGACTCGGGGTTGACGATGAGATCGAGATAACGCTGGCGATAGACGGTTTCAGGGTCGGTCAGGCCGTGCCACTTCTCGGGGAGCGGACGCAGGGCCTTGGCGACAAGGGCGTATTTTTCAACGCGAACGGTGATTTCTCCGCTCTTGGATTTGAACAGCATGCCCTCGGCCCCGATGATGTCACCAAGGTCTAGTTTCTTGAAGGCCGCGTAGGCGTCGTCGCCCACCACGTCCTTCTTCACGTAAAGCTGGAGCTGCCCCTGCTGGTCGAGGATCTTGACGAACTGGCTCTTGCCCATGTCCCGGATGACGACGAGCCGGCCCGCGACTTTCACCGTCACGGTGTTGTCCTGCCCGTCCACATGGGCTTTCAGCGCCTCGGCGGAGAAATGCGTCTGTTCGCAATTGGCCCGGAAGGGGTCCGCGCCCGCGGCCCGCATATCCTGCAGCTTCTTGAGCCGCACGGCATACTGGTCGTGGGTGATGTCCTGGGGGAGGTCGCTCATGGAATGGCGCAGGCTTGGCCGTGGCATCCACCGGGGCAACGGGAAAGTGGGCCGGTGGCACGCCTACATCCCCATGTCATCCTGAGCGAAACGAAGGATCCAGACTTGCTCATTCACCCCGATGGATTCTTCGCTTCGCTCAGAATGACAGCTACGTATGTGCTGATATAGGCTAAAGATTGTCTTTGCGCTTTTTGTGATTTTTGTGGCCACTTCCTCCTGATGTCCGCCCAACGCAAACCCGACTGGCTCCGCGCCAAGCTGCCCTCCGGCCCCGCCTACCAGGCCACCCGCCGGATGATGGAGGACAACAAGCTGCACACGGTCTGCCAGAGCGCCCAGTGCCCCAACATCGGCGAGTGCTGGTCGCGCGGCACGGCCACGGTGATGATCCTGGGCAACATCTGCACCCGCTCCTGCAATTTCTGCGCGATCCAGAACGGCCGCCCCACCGAACACGACCTTGGCGAACCCGCCCGCGTGGCCGATGGCGTCGCCAAGATGGGTCTCCGCCATTGCGTCATTACCTCCGTCGCCCGCGACGACCTGAAGGACGGCGGCGCCAGCGTGTGGGCCGCCACCATCCGCGCCGTCCGCTACAAAAACCCCCAGTGCGCCATCGAGGTGCTTGTGCCGGATTTCATCGGCCGCCTCGACCAGGTGGACATCGTGCTCGACGCCAAGCCTGACATCTTCAACCACAACCTCGAGACGGTCGAACGCCTCCAGCGCCCCGTGCGCGTGCAGGCCCGCTACGACCGCTCCCGCTCCGTGCTCCGTCACGGCAAGTCCCGCGGCTTCACCACCAAGACCGGCATCATGCTCGGCCTCGGCGAAAAGCCCGAGGAGATCGAGCAGACCCTCCGCGACATCGCCGCCGACCAGACCGACATCCTCACCCTCGGCCAATACCTCCAGCCCACCGCCCAGCACTGGCCGATCGACCGCTGGGTGCCGCCCGAGGAATTCAAGCAGTGGAAGGAAGTCGCCCTTGGCTTCGGCATCGGCGTCGTCGAGTCGGGTCCGCTCGTGCGCTCCAGCTACCACGCCGATGAGCAGTCCTCGAAATACACCGGCGAGGGGCACCTCAACGTGAAACCGGCGCTCGCCGGGGTCTGAGCCAGCGGCAATGGCTGGCGGCTCAGAAATTCTTTCTTCAATGGAAACACGCCAGTCCGAGATCAGATCTGCGAACGCGGGCAAGATCCTGGCCATTGTCCTCCTCGTCCTGCTCGTTCTCGGTATCGGAGCGACGGTCTTGCTCCAGATTGAAAAACAACCCGAATTATCGCCCGTCTCACGCGGGGCGAGACTAGCCGAGACCGCGGGCTGCTTCGCCTGCCATGGCCGGGGCGACGGCGAGAAACGCTTCAACCTCCGGCAATCCTCGGCGGAGAAATGGACGGCCAAATCCAACCCCACCTTCTGGGACGGCGATATCACCAAGGTGGATGAGATTGTGGACTGGATCACCAACAGTGCGCCGGCCGCCGAGGTGGAACGGCACAAGAAACTCTTCATCCGGATGCCCGCCTACAAGGACCGGCTCAAGCCGGACGAAATTGAAGCCCTTGCTGCGTGGATCCTCGCCGAAGGGCTGAAATTCACCCAAGGCACGGGCTCCGCCGTCAAGCCGCTCCCACCGTCCGCGGGCCGTCCCCTCGATGCCGATCAGTTACTGGTGTCCGGCGACCGCCTCTCGCGCAAACTGGGCTGCTACCAGTGCCACGGGGAACTGGGTCAGGGCGGCATGTCGAACACCGGCTCGTTCAAGGGCTACATCCCCGGTTTCTTCGGCCAGGATTTCCTCAAGCTCACCGCCCACGGCGACCGCGCCGAGATCATCCACTGGATCGACCACGGACGCGGCCGGGCTATCGAATCAGGTTTGGTTGGACGCCTCGCCCGGAACTATTTCGAGACGCAGGCCATCCCGATGCCGGGTTACCGCGACCAGTTGACCGCGCCCGAAAAAGACCTGCTGGCCGACTACCTTTTGTTCCTCAATAAATCCGGACCGCTGCCCGCCAGAGAAATCCAGCGAATCGCAGCCCGGCTTGAGGTTGCTGCGTCCAATTGACCGTGCCACATTTGGAAACAAACCAATTCCTTGCCTGTCATTCTGAGTGCAGTGAAGAATGACCCATCGGCTGCTTAATCTGACCTCATGAAATCGTTCCATTCCCTCCTGCTCGCTCTCGCCCTCCTCCTCCCCGCCGCCGGCGCGCTGGCCGCCGAACCGGCCCTGGAGGCCCTGCTGCCGCTCAAGCCCGAGATCAGGAAAATCTTGAACCAGAGCTGTGTCATGTGCCATGGCGAGGTGATCGACGGTCAGCAGGAGATCCGCGACGACCTCGATCTGAGCACCGACGAGGCGATCCGCACGACGCTCCCCGAGGTTGGACGCCTCAAACAGTACATCCTGGAGGACAAGATGCCGCACAAGCCGAAGCTCGGACGCCGTCTGCGCAACGATCCGAAAATGCAGGAGCGGCTCACCGCCCTGAAGGCCGACTACGACAAGCACGGTGAGAAGGCAGTCCTCCTCGAGTGGCTCAAGGACGTCGTCGCCACGACCGGCGAGAAGAAGAAGGACCACTGAGCGTTGGCCGATGCGGGAGGGGCTTTACGCCCCGACACGACCGGAATTCCTCTTCCGCCGCGGCGTAAAGCCGCTCCCACAAAAGCCAGAACTACACGTTGCCGAGCCGCGCGGTCGAGTCGCCGAAGCGCTCGAGGCCGGTGACACCGGCCTGGTCAGCCAGGCTGAGGAAGAGATTGGAGAGTGGCTGGGAACCGTGATTGACGTAGCGACCGCCGGTCAGGTGACCGCCGCCGCCGCCGGCGAGAATGAGCGGCAGGTTCTCGTGGGTGTGGCGGTTGCCGTCGGCATTGCCGCTGCCGTAAAGGATGCGCGAGTTGTGCAGCAGCGAGTGGCCGTCCACGTCCATCGTGTGGTCCATCCTGACGAGGAACTTGTTGAACTGCTCGACATACCAGCGGTCGATCTGCGCGACCTTGTCCACCCGCTCCGCGTTGTTTTGGTGGTGCGAAAGGTCATGGTGGCCCTCGGTGATGCCGATCTCGCTGAAGGAGCGGTTGTCACCGTCGTGGCCGAGCACGAAGGTGGCGACGCGGGTGGAGTCGGTCTTGAAGGCAATGAGCATCATGTCATACATGAGCTCGACGTATTCGACATGGCTGGAGGGGATGCCCGAGGGGGTCTGCTGGCCGGGATCGACGTTGGGGCCGAACCGCTCGGCCTTCTGGATGCGGGTCTCGATCTCGCGCACGCCGGTGAGGTATTGGTCGAGTTTCTCTCGATCATGGAAATCGAGCCGGCGCTGCATGGCGCGGGCGTCGGACATGACGGAATCGAGGACGGAACGGCGCTCCTGCATGCGACGCTGGGCGTTGGCGGTGCGCTGGCCGTGTTCGCCGGCCCCGAAGAGCCGCTCGAACACGAGGCGCGGATTGGCCTCGGGCGTCATCGGAGTGGTGGGCGACTGCCAGGAAATGTTATATTGGTACGCGCAGGAGTAGCCCGAGTCACAGTCGGCCGACTTGCGGTTGGCATCACAGGTGAGTTCAAGGGACGGAAACCGGGTGAGATGCCCGACCTGGCTGGCGATGGCTTGGTCGATGGAGATGCCGGCGCGAATATCGGACGCGCTCTTGTTGATGCGGACACCGGTGAGAAAGACCCCGTTGCCCCGGGCGTGATCGCCGGCGCCATCGTTGCCGGGGTTGGCATTGGCATGCGCGAGGCCGCCGAGCACCTGGATGTTCTGCCTCATCTCGGCGAGCGGGGCCAGAGTGTCTTTGAGCGCGAAATCAGTCTGGCCGCCCGTGGGCCACCAGCGGGAGGGAATGGCGCCGTTGGGAAAGAATACGAAGGCGGTGCGCAGCGGCGCACCGGTGGCGGTGGTGGCGAGCTCGGCGGCGGTGGCCGCGGCCATGAGCCGGGCCGGCAGCAGGGAGTGCAGGGCCGGCAGCGCAACGCAGGCACCGAGTCCGCGGAGAAAATGGCGGCGGCTCATGCGGGCGAAATGCTGTTCGAGGGATGTGTTCCGGGGGGGATTCATCGGGCGCGGGGTAAAGGGTTTAGCCGTTCGGGGTGTTCGCGGGGAGGGGATGCTCGGCAGTCTGGAGGTTTTTGGTCAGGCGGCGTTGTTGGAACGGGGCACTCTCGACAATCCCTCGCAGGAGCGCGGAGGGACGGCCGCCAGCGGCTTCGAGCTGCGCCACGAGCCGGTCCACCGTCTCGGTGTCGGTGTAATCGAGACCGCGGCCCAGGGCGTAGATGAGCAGCTTTTCGCTGAGGCAATAGTAATAATCCCGCCGGTGCTCAGTCGCAAGGATATGTTTCAGCTCGCGGATGTTGGCGAACTTCTCGCCGGTGATGAGATGCCCGCCGGTGTCGAAGGGGCGGTTCAGCTCCTGGTCGCGCCACATGCCGAGGGCGTTGAAGTTTTCCAGCGCCAGGCCGAGCGGGTCCATGCGGTTGTGGCAGGAACGGCACAGCGGCTCCTTGGCGTGGAGGGCAAGCGTGTCGCGGAGGGTCATTTCCTTCAATTTTTCCTTGGAAGCGGCGTCCTCCAGCGCGGGGATGTTGGGCGGCGGCGCGGCGGGCGGCGTGCCGAGGATGGAATTGAGGATGAAAACTCCGCGCTTCACCGGCGAGGTGCGGGTGGGGTTGGAGGTCACGGCCAGCACCGTGCCCTGCGTGAGCACCCCGCCGCGCGGGCTGTCGGGGGCGAGCTGCACCTTGCGCATCTCGTGGCCGGTGACGCCGGCGATGCCATAGTGCTGGGCCAGCTCCTCGTTGAGGAAAGTGTAGTTGCTCTCGATCAGCTCGAGCAGGCTGCGATCCTCCTTCAGCACGTAGGCGAAGGCCATCTCCGTCTCCTGCTGCATGGCCTCGCGCAGGCTGCCGGTGAGCTGGGGCTTGGGGGCGCGGGACAGGGTGAAAAACTTTTTGCGCGCCGCGGCGAAGAGTTCCTTCTCCTCGGACGTGCGTTTCTCCTCGGCGATCGGGTTGATGCGGCGGAAGGTCTCCTGCGCCTGCTCCACCTCGGGATTGGGATGCTCCCGCAGGTAAACGGCCAGGGGATTGATCTGCACGGTGGTGATGTCCCGGGCCTGCAACCACTGGCCGGTGAAGTTGCGGACAAACTCGGCCGAATGCCGGTCGGCCAGCATCCGGTTGATCTGGGCCGGCAGGTCGGCGCGGAGCCGGCCTTCGCCAGCCAGGCGGAACAGTTCCGCATCGGGCATCGACGACCAGAAGAAATACGACAGGCGCGACGCCAGCGCGTATTCGTCCACCAGCGGATGAGCCTGGCCCGGCGCGAGCGGCAGCACCTCCTCCTCGCGGAAGATGAAACGGGGGGACGCCAGCACCGCGACCATCGCCTGCGCAATCCCCGCCTCGAAGGTGCCGCCGGGCTGGGCGGCCACGCGCATAACCATCGCGACCAGCCGGTCCACCGTGGCGGCATCCGCCGGCCGGCGGAAGGCACGGGCGGAGAAATTCCCGAGCAGTTCCTGCGCGTATTTGGCGCGGCCGGCGGCGCGCCTCGGCACGGGCTTGGGGAAATACTTCGTGTATTTAACCGGCTGCACCCAGTATTTCTCCTCGAACGGACCACGGACGGTCACGTCGTTAACCCGGAGGCGGAGCAGGCGCTTCTGCTCCCGGTCGGGCCCGATGGGCCGGACCTCGAAGGCGAGGCGGTGGTCGCCGGCTTTCCACTCGCGATCAAAGGTGAACTTGAACGCCTTGGTCTCGCCCTCGCGCACAAATTCCCGGTCGAGCAGCGTCTCCCCGTCCGCCCGGAAGAGGAGGCGGCAGCGGTTGTAGTCGAACTGGTCGTCCACGTAGCGCTCGATCGCGTTCAGGTCGACGACCAGCTGGTATTTGCCCTCATGCTCCACGTGATGCACGGTCTCGACCGTGACCGGGGTGTAATAGGACAGCTCCAGCGCCTGGCCCGAGACCAGCGGGGGCGGACGCTGGTAAGCTGTAACAGCCGCCGCCGGTTCGTCCTTGGCGGTTGCCGGCAGCGTGGCCGGCACGACGGCGGGCACTGTCATCGGCTGCACGGCCGGCACTGCGGACGTCTGCGCTCGCGGTCCTGCGGACGGCAGCGCGGCAAATTCGCGGCCCAAGCGCGGATGCTCGGCCACGACCCGGGCGTGAGTGGGCACCTCGCTGGAGACGATGGTCTGCGCGGCGTCGAGATATCGCTCGAGCAGCATGGGCGAGATGGTCAGCACGTCGCCGATGTTGTCGAAGCCATGCCCGGTGTCGTCGGCGGGAAATTCCTTCAACGTGTCGAACTCCACGCCGATCAGGTCACGAATGGTGTTGCGGTATTCGACGCGGTTGAGTCGGCGCACGGTGACGCGGCCCGGATCGGGCCGGCCCGGATCGAGCCCGAAGGCGTCGCGCTTGATCCACTGGGCGAGCTTTTCCGCCGCCGCCTCCGGCAGTGGATCCTCGTCGGCCGGAGGCATGATGTGGGTGCGGGTGTTCTTGAGCACACGCTGCCAGAGCTTGTGATCCTTGATCTCGGCGTCGCTTTTGAAGCCGTCGAGTTTCACCCCGCCCTTCTCTTTGCCGTCACCGTGACAGCCGTAGCAATACTCGGTCAGCACCGGCACGATGTCGCGCTGGAAGTTGGTGAGGGCCGGCTCGGTCGCGAAAACCACGGTGGGCAGCGCCAAAAGAAAGAGAAACTTGGTCAGACGGGGCATGGGGTGACGTTGCGAGAGAAATCGTCCCGCGCCGGATTGCAACCGTCGTGTCAAAATGGCGGCGGGACATCCGGAAGATGCGGGCGAATGATGGGTAAATGGTATAGTTTGCCTTGTCATCGCGAGGCCTGCAATAGCGGGCCGGCCTGACATCCATAGCCTTGGCGAAGGATGATGGCGATCCAGCTGGATTGCTTCGCCGGCCCACTCGGTGGGCCTCCTCGCAATGACAAACTGCAGCACTACCGACTGATGACCTGGATTGCCATCCGCCCATCAGTCCTTTCACTGGAGGCATGAATTTAAAACGCTCATTCCTTGTGGCTCTGCCCGCCCTCCTCAGCCTGACGTCCGCCTTCGCTGGCTCGCTCGTCTCGGGGCCGATGCTAGGCTATGAGGCTCGTCGCGAGGTTTTCCTGTGGATCGAGACGAAGGATGCGCAAAAGGTCGCCCTTGACTACTGGCTGGCCGGCAAGCCCGAAACGAAGCGCACGCTTGAGCAAGCCAGCCCGGCGGCCACCCCCGCGGGCGGGCAGATCAGCCATTTCCGGCCCGGCCTGCTCGAACTGGGCGCGACCTACGAATATGCCCTGAGCATCGACGGCGTAAAGCAGTCACTCCCCTTCCCCGCCCTTTTCCGGACCAAGGCACTGTGGGAGTGGCGTGGTCCGCCGCCGGACTTCAAGTTCATCTACGGCTCGTGCGCCTATTTCAACGAGCCGGCCTACGACCGGCCCGGCCCCGGCTACGGCAAGACGATGGAAACCTTCCGCCTGATGGGCGAAAGCGGCGCCGACTTCATGATCTGGGGCGGCGACAACTGGTATTACCGCGAGGCGGACTTCGATTCGATCAGCGGCCTGTGGTATCGCGCCCAGCTGACACGCGCCCTGCCGGAGCTGCGCCGGCTGTTCGCCGTCATGCCGCACTACGCCACGTGGGACGACCACGATTACGGCTCCAATGATTCCAACAAAAGCTTCGCGCTGAAGGACGAGTCGCTCCGCATCTTCCAGGCCTATTGGGGCAATCCGAGCTACGGTGAGGCCGGCAACCCGGGCGTCTACACCAAGTTTACCTGGGGTGACGCGGCCTTCTTCCTGACCGACAACCGCTGGTATCGCGACGACGACCACCTTGAAACGACCGCCATCAAGCGGATGAAAACCCAATACGGCGCGCGCCAGCTCGACTGGCTCAAGCAATCGCTGCTCAACGCCCAGGGGGAGAAGCAAACCGTCTTCAAGTTCATCGTCACCGGCGGACAGGTGATCACCGACTTCGGCGGGGAAAGCGAGACCTTCGCCTACTACCAGGAGGAGCGGGAGGACCTGCTCAAGTTCATCGTCCAGCATCACATCACCGGGGTCATCTTCCTGAGCGGCGACATCCACTTCACGGAACTGGCGAGAGAGAAGATCGGCGAAACCCAATGGATCTATGAGCTGACCTCGTCGCCGTTCTCCGCCGGCGTCAACAGCATCGCCCTGACCGAACGGAAATCCGATCCGCATCGCGTCGAGGGCACCCAGGTCGTTGATCAAAACTTCTGCCTGCTGAGCGTCACCGGCCCCGCGGACGATCGCTCGGTCGTGATTACCTGCGTCGACAAACAGGGCGTCACCCGCTTCACGAAGACCATCAAGGCCTCCGAGCTGAAGTAGGTGCAACCCTGCAGCCGGGGTCGCTGACCACGACCGCATTAATCTTTGGATGCGCTGAGATTGTGGGAGCGTGCTTGCACGCGACTGGCGCGACCAGGGTCGCTCCCACAAAAAGACCAGCTCACTTCTTCGTGAGCACCAGAAACGCCTCGACGGTCAGACCACTGGCGCGGATGAGGTTGCGCAGGGTGCCGGGCGCGATCTCACGATGATCGGGCACCGAGAGCGTCGCCCAACTGCCTTCCTTGACCAGAATCATGTGACTGCCCTTCTGCCGGGCCAGCTCCCAGCTGTCGCGTCCAAGCGCCTTGACCACCGCCCGGCCGCTCAGTCTCGGTAAGGAAGGCATCAGACCGCGACCTCGACCTGCTTCGTCTCGATGGTCAGCGGCAGGCCGCGTTCGGCCCGCACCTCCAGACAGAGTTCGATGGCCTCGCGCACATTCTTGAGGGCCGCAGGTTTTGTCGCGCCCTGGCTGACACAGCCCGGAATCGCCGGGCACTGCGCCACCCACGTTCCCGTTTCGTCGCGGTCAATGGTCACGGTAAATTTCATGGAGATCGAATTAAACAATTCCCCTGCACTCCGCAAGACTCGTCATCACCTGCGTGGACAAGCAGGGAGTCACGCGCTTCACGAAGACCATCAAGGCGTCGGAACTGAAGTAGGCGCGGCGATGTAGCCGGTTTCCCTCAGGAATAGGTTGGGCCTTTACTTACGGTTCCTTCCATAATTCCAATCCGAAATAATATATCGGTCGTGCAGTATGAGCTCTTGGAGAAGAAGGCCGACTATTTTATCGATCTGTTTCGCTTCCGGCCATTTCCGCGCCTGGGGATTCGAGTAGTGATACACACGATAAATCGTTCCGTCATTGATTTCCACAGCGCAACCTACTCCATCGAGGGTGAAGCCATCTTTAGGAAGTGTGGATGAGTCCGGCAAGGTAAGTATTCCGAGTGCTTCCACTGTTTTCCACAATTCGGTCCAATTTTTGGGTTTTACTTCCCGCGTTTCGAATGGCCACTCGCCGGGAAGCTCTTCACGGATATAAATCCCCGTCCATCGCTCCACGTCTCTTCGGATTCGAATACCACGCAGCGGCTGCGTCCCGAAACCCACCCATACGCGGATTTCCAGCGAACCACTCGGAAGATCCGTATGCTGCAGCGGCGCCCATTTGGCATGCCTTGCAAGCGAGTCGATTAACCGGAAATACGACGTATCGTTCGGAATTTCGATTTTCTTCGGAGCCGCCACGGCAGCCACTGTCACGAATATGATCAGGGCGGGATAGAAATGCATGATTTGCCCAACAGTGTTATTCAGCCTCACCGCGTTGTACGGCTGGGCCGATGCACAGGAAT
>JAYUBB010000227.1:0-13420 GCA_043741015.1 Opitutaceae bacterium | reverse complement strand
TGAAACCCGAGCCGGTCTCATTGGTGCAGCTCACCCGCGGGCAACTGCGCGAACTCATCACCGCGCTCGCCGGCCAGCCGGTCTTCTTCCATGGCCGTATCCCGGATGTGCCCCTGGCGTGGCATGGGCGGGAATTGTCGGGCGTGAGTGAACTGCTCGTGGAGAAAATCAAACCGGTGGTCAGCCCGGCCCGGCCCAGCCGACGCCTCGAGCCAGCATCTTCACCCGACGATGAGCACACACCGCTGCTGGTGGACGGCTCGGATCATTTCCTCGCGATCACGCTGCCCTCCAAGCAATCGGCGCACTACGACGCCGTGCTCGAATTCCTCCGGCACCATCGCTTCACCCTCGATCCGCTGACCCGCAAATGGTGGCTGCGCGACCGTCACCGCACGCTCAACCTGCTCGCCACCCACGGCACCGAACTGCGCGAGGGCTTTGGGGCGGAGTTCACCGACAACTTCGAACGCAACACCGCCCACCTGAAAACCGCCGAACCCGCCGCCCAGATCACCGAGGCCGCCGATGGCTACGACGTGCGGCTCGGACTCAATGCCGGTGCCGCCACCGAGGCGCAGTTGCGCGATGCCGTGACCAGCAGCCGGGGCTACGTCGAAGACGGCAAGAACATCTACCTGATCGACACCTCGCGGCTGGAGAAGATCAAGGCCGCGCACCGCGCCCTCGCCGGCGATCCCGCCGAGGCGGGCGGGTCCAACCGGCGGCACCGCGTCGCCAAGGCCCGCGCCGCCGAAGTGAACGATCTGCTGGAGGAAATCGCGCCGCACTTCCAGGCCCCCGCCACCTGGCGGACCCGCAGTGCCGCGCTGCGCAACCTCACCACCCTCCCCGCCGCTCCGCTGCCGGCCGCGCTGGAAAAAATCCTGCGGCCCTACCAGCGGCTCGGTACGGCGTGGCTGTGGCACCTTTACCGGCAGGAGCTCGGCGGCATCCTCGCCGACGAGATGGGTCTCGGCAAAACCCTCCAGGCCCTCGCTCTCATGGCCGCCGCCCGGGCGTCGCGTCAACGCGCCGTCCCGCGGGCGCCGCACCTCGTGGTCTGCCCCGCTTCCCTCGTGGAAAACTGGCGGCGTGAGGCGGCCCGCTTCACGCCGGACCTGAAGGTCTTCGCCCACCACGGCGCCCGGCGGCTGGCCGGGGTGGATTTTGCAGAACACGATGTCGTCATCACCTCCTACGGCACGCTGTCGCGGGATGTGACCCTCTTCGAGTCGGTGGAGCTCGACCTGATCCTCGCCGACGAGGCCCAGCACCTGAAGAACCGCCGCACGCAGGCGGCCCAGTCGCTGCGCGCCCTGCGCGGCCGCGGCCGGTTCCTGCTCACCGGCACGCCGCTGGAAAATTCGCTCGATGACCTGCGTTCGCTCTTCGAGTTCCTGATGCCCGGCTTCCTCGCCAAGGTGCCGGCCGGCCTCAAACGGGAGGAGCGCACGTGGCACGACGCCCAGCTGCGCACGCAGACCGCGCCCTACATCCTGCGCCGCACCAAGGCGGCGGTCGCTCCCGAGCTGCCGGAAAAGATCGAGCAGACCATCTGGTGCGAGCCCACCGCCGGGCAGGCCGCGCTTTACCGCCGGATACAGGAGGACAGCGAACGGGAGCTCATCGACCTCGCGGCCCAGGGCAGCTCCGAGGGCAACCTGCGCTTCGCCGTGCTCACGCAGCTCCTGCGCCTGCGGCAGGTTTGTTGCGACCCGCGGCTGGTGCCGCAGGGCGACAAGGCAACCGCCGCCGACTCCGCCAAGCTCGACGCCTTCCGCGAACTGCTGGCCGAGAGCATCGACGAGGGCCACCGCATGCTTGTGTTCTCCCAGTTCACCTCGCTGCTCGCGCTGCTCCGCGAGGAACTCGAGGCACAGGACGTGACTTATTGCTATCTCGACGGCTCCATGACGACCAAGGCCCGCCAGACTGCGGTGGACAAATTCCAGGACGACGCGAGCGTGCCGGTTTTCCTCATCTCGCTCAAGGCGGGCGGCACCGGCCTCAACCTCACCGGCGCGGATGTCGTCGTGCATTTCGACCCATGGTGGAACCCCGCCGCCGAGGCGCAGGCCACTGACCGCGCGCACCGCATCGGCCAGACCAGGGTCGTCACCAGCTACAAGCTTATCTGCGCCGGCACAGTCGAGGAGAAGGTCGTGGCGCTGCAGGATGCAAAGCGCGCGCTCCTGGCCGATGTCTTCGAAGCCAGCGACGCCGCCGCGGCCAAGCTCAGCCTCACCGATTTGCGCGATTTGCTGAAATAGCGTGTCACAACCGCTGGCCGAGGTTGTCTGGGCTTGCCGGGCTGACCGTTCACGCTCCATCGTGTGCTTGGTCGCCATCACCCCAACCGACAGGGCCGCCTGTTACGACTTCCCCCATGATCAAACCGTTCCCCTCCTCCCGGCTTGCCGCCATCCTTTGCTCACTCGCTGTCGCCCTGCAGGCCGCCGACAAGATCGACCTTAACCGGGTCACGCCCGTGCCGGCCGGCGAACAGATCCCCCTCCAGGACTTTTTCCGCCCCGCGCTCCTCCAAGAGCCGAAGCTCAACCTCTCGGGCACGCACATCGCCGCGATCATCACCGCCGGCGAGGACCGGCATCAACTGCTGGTCTATGAACTCAAGACCCAGAAGACGGAGTTCGCGTCCGGCTCCGGCGACAAGGATATCTACGAGGTGCACTGGCTCAATGATTCCCGCCTGATGTTCAACCTCGCCACCCGCAAGATGTATGGCATCGGCCTGCTGGCCGCCAATGTTGGCCAGTTGCAGGACTATTACCCGCTGCTCCAGTATTACGGCACCAGCCTCATCGCCGTCCCGCCCAAGAACCGGCTCCGCCCCCTCGTGTGGAACCGGCACGATTTCGAGGCCGGCAAGGATGTGGGTGCCGCGGTGATCAACACCGATATCCGTGGTGGCAAGGTCCTCAACATTCTCGCCGCCGGCGCGGACAACTCCGCCATGATGGATGTCCGGGACAACAACGACCGGCACATCCTCACCAGCTACCCGGTACCCAGCCTGAGTCTGGGCATCACCGAACGCTACCTGGCCGATCGTGACGGCAACCTCGCCTACGCCTTCACGGTCGAAAAGGGTGTGCTCGCGCTGCACCGCCTGGAGGGCAAGGAGTGGGTCAAGTGCCCCGTCGATCTCGACCAGATTGAAGTCATCGGTCCCGGCGACAAGCCCGGACAGCTCGTCGTGGTCGGCCCCTTCCAACCCGACAAGCCGCGCGCCCTGCAGTTGATGGACGCCGCCACCGGCCAGCTCGGCGAGGTGCTCATCCAGGACAAGGCCTATGACTTCAACGGCTGGCTCTACCGCAACCCGGTGACGCAGGACATCCTGGGCGCGGTCTTTGAACGCAACGGCCCGCGCTCCGTCTGGTTCAACGAGGACTATAAGAAACTCCAAAAAGTGCTCGATGGTTTCTTCCCCGGCCTGGTGGTCCGCATCATCGGCAGCAACGAGGCGCAAAACCTGTTTCTCGTCGCCACGTTCTCCGACCGGCAACCCTTCATTTACAACTGGGTGGACCTGGAGAAGCGCACCGCCGGCCTGGTCAAGAACTCCGCGCCGTGGATCGACCCCAAGCGCATGCAGCCGGTCAACATCATCAAGTTCAAGACCCGCGATGGCCGGCAACTCGACGGCTACCTCACCCTGCCCGCCGGCGCCACCAAGGAGAATCCGCCGCCGCTGGTCGTGCTGCCGCATGGCGGCCCCTGGGCCCGCGATTACTGGAGCTACAACGGCGAAGCCCAGTTCCTCGCCAGCCGCGGCTATGCCGTCCTCAAGCCCAACTACCGCGGCTCCACCGGCACCGCCGGCCTCTTTCCCGAACCTGACAGCTGGGATTTCCGGAAGATGCACGAGGATGTAACCGACGCCACCAAGACCATGATCGCCTCGGGGCTGATCGACCCCAAGCGCATCGGCATCATGGGCGGTTCCTTCGGCGGCTACCTCGCGATTTCCGGCGTCGTCAACGAACCCGAGCTCTATCGCTGTGCCGTCACCATCGCCGGGGTCTTCGACTGGGAGGAGCAGGTGAACCAGTACAAATACAACCAGTACAATTCGGGATTCTTCGGCCGGCTGGTCCACAAGCTGGGTGACCCGCGGGAACAGCGGGAAAAATTCGAGTCCATCTCCCCCGGCCGCCACGTGGACCGGATCCGCGTCCCCGTCTTTGTCTCCGGCGGCAAGGACGACCAGACGGTCGAGATCCAGCAGTCCCGTTCCCTCATTTCCTCCCTGGAGAAATACCACGTGCCCCATGAGACCCTCATCGTCCGGGAGGAAGGCCACGGTATGGGCCACCTCGACAATCAGGTGGAGCTTTATTCCCGCATCGAGGCCTTCCTGGCGAAGAACCTGATGCCGAAGACCAGTCCGTGATCGCACCCAGCGCTGTCCGCCGGTCCGGGCTTTGCTGCCTGCTGTTCGCGGCCTTCGGGCTGAGCCTGTCCGCGGCCGGAAAAATCGACCTGACGCGCATCGACCCGGTCCCGGCCGGCGAACCGATCCCGGTCGGTGATTTTTTCCGCCTGCCGGTCCTGCGCAACCCTGCCATCAATTCCACCGGCACGCACCTGGCCGCAATCATCGCCGCCGCCGAGGATCGCTCCCAGCTGATGGTCTACGACCTGGACAAAAAGACCGTCGAGTCTCTGCGCGGGGCCGGGGACAAGGACATCAACAATTTCGTCTGGCTGAATGACCGGCGGCTGGTCGCCAGCCTGAGCGGCGACAAACTCTACGGCCTCGGCCTGCTGGCCGCCAACGTGGGTGCGCTCGACCAGGCCTACCCTCTGATCCAATTTTCCGGTGTCACCCTCGTCGGCACCCCCCGGGATAAACCGTTGCAGCCGCTGGCCTGGATCAATTGGGACATGGAGGACGGACGCGACCGGGGCGTGTCGGTGATCAACACGGACCTGAGCTCCGGCGTCTTCATCGACCTGCGGAAGTCGCGCGATTACTGGAATGACGTCACCAACATCGCGACCGTCCGCGACAGCAACGAACGGCACCTCATCAAGAGCTATCCCCTGCCCCCGAACGGCTGCAGCCGCTATCTGACGGACAAGGAAGGGCAGCTGGCTTTTGCCATCACCGGACAGCGGTACGACTCGCTCGACCTTTATCAATGGGTGGGCGGCGCCTGGAAGCTATCCCCGGTCGATCCCGATCTGTTCGACATCGTGGACTGTGGCAACAAACCCGGGGAGATCGTCGTGCGTCCGATCACCACCAACGGCTCCCCCCATCCGTTGCAGTTCATGGATGCCACGACGGGGCAGCCCGGCGGCGTCCTCCTGCAGGACAAGGGTTACGATTTTCAGGACGGCTGGCTTTACCGCGATCCCGCGACTCGCGAGATTGTCGGCGCGTTTTATGAACGCAGCGGGCCGCAGACCACCTGGTTCAGCGATGACTACCGGGCGGTCCAAAAAATGGTCAACGCGGCCTTCCCCGGCCAGATCGTACGCATCCTCGGCAGCGACCACGCGGGCCGCCTCTTTCTGCTCATGACTTTTTCCGACCGTGATCCGGCCACCTTCCACTGGTTCGACCTGGAGAAGCGCTCGCTCGGCCTGGTGAAAAAAAGCTGTCCTTGGATTGAAGCCAGACGCATGCAGCCGATGAGCGTCCTGAAATTCAAGACGCGTGACGGCCACCAGCTCGACGCCTATCTCACGCTGCCCGCCGGGGCCTCGAAGCAGAATCCCGCCCCCCTCGTGGTGCTCTCGCACGGCGGCCCCTGGCAGCGCGACCACTGGGGGTTCAACGGCGAGGTGCAGTTCCTCGCCAGCCGCGGCTACGCCGTGCTCCAGACCAACTACCGTGGCTCGCTGGGCTACGACTGGATGTTTCCGGAGGAGGACCGGAACGACTTCCGCAAAATGCACGATGACGTGACCGATGCGGCCAAGACCGTGATTGCGTCGGGCCTGGTGGATCCCGCCCGGGTCGCGATCATGGGCGGATCCTTCGGTGGCTATCTCGCGATCGCCGGCGTGGTCAACGAACCGGAACTCTACCGCTGCGCCGTGACGATCGCCGGCGTGTTCGACTGGGAGCTTTTTCTCCAGGAGAAAAAATCCTACCAATTCGAGGGCCGGGGCTACGATTTCTGGAAATACAAGCTGAGCCATACCGCCATGACCCCGGGCAAATTCGACGCGATCGCCCCCCTGCGGCATATCGACCGCGTGAGGGTCCCCGTCCTGGTGGCCCACGGCAAGGAGGATGCCGTGGTTGATATCCGGCAATCCCGCGAACTGATCGCCAGACTGAAGCAATATGGCATCCCCACCGAGGTGGTCATCGAGGGAGGAGAAGGCCACGGCATGGCCCATATCGAGAACCAGGTGGAGCTCTACACCCGCATCGAGGCCTTCCTGGCGAAGAACCTGATGCCGAGGAAGTGATGCGCCGGCAGCCGAAACAGTGATGTCCTGATTTGAGTGAGTATCCCCTGCGAGCCGCGGCACATCCGGAGGATGACCGGCGGTCGCTTCGCTCGGTACGCCCCGCCCCAGGCGGTTATTCTAAAATTAGCACACCACCGCCGAAAGCGGCGCCTTGCCATGCGCGCCTAGATCCGCGTTTCTGCTTCCGGGCCGCGACCAGCCATGCGTTGGTCCGGCCCTTTCTTTTGCCATGCCTTTACCCCACCCCTTCACCCGCTTTCTCATTTGTACCGGCGGCCTGCTCGCCACGACCCTGGCCGCCGCCGACAAGATCGACCTGTCGCGCGTCACGCCCGTACCGGCCGGCGAACCGATCCCCCTCCAGGATTTTTTCCGCCCGCGCATCCTGCAGGAGCCGAAGCTCAATCCTTCCGGGACCCACATCGCCGCTCTTATCACCGTCGCCGAGGACCGCCATCAGCTGCTTGTCTATGACCTCAAGACCCAGAAAAGCGAATACATCGGCGGGGCCGGCGACAAGGACATCTACCAGGTAACCTGGCTCAACGACTCCCGGCTCATTTTCAATCTCTCCGCCCGCAAGCTGTATGGTCTGGGCCTGATGGCCGGCGAAGTCGGCGCACTCAACGACAGCTACCCGTTGCTGCAGTATTACGGCACGAACCTGATCGCGGTGCCGGCGAAGAACCCCCTCCGCCCCCTCGTGTGGAACCGCTATGACAGCCTCGACGTCCATCGCGACATCGGGGCAGCGGTGGTCAACACCGACATCCGCGGGGCCAAGGTGATCAACCTGATGACCGCCGGCGCCACCAACTCCGACCTGATGGACGCCCGGGACAACAACGAACGCCACCTCGTTAGCCGTTATCCCGTGCCCCCGGACGGCCTGACCACCAAGTATCTAACCGACCGGGATGGCAATCTCGCCTACGCCCTCACAGCCAAGGAGGGCATACTGGCCATGCACCGGCTGGAGGGCGACAAATGGCTGAAATGCCCCGTCGATCTGGATGAGATCGACATCGTCGGCGCGGGCGACCAGCCCGGCCAGGTGGTGGTGATCGGGCCGCGCCAGGATGGCAAACCCCGGGCCCTGCAATTGATGGACGCCGCCACGGGCCAGCTCGGCCAGGTGCTCCTGCAAGACAAGGCGTACGATTTCTCCGGGTGGCTTTACCGCGCCCCGGTGACCCGGGACATCCTGGGCGCCGTCTACGAGCGCAACGGCCCCCGCGTCTCCTGGTTCACCGAAGACTACAAGAACCTGCAGAAGATCCTCGATGGTTTCTTCCCCGCTGTGGTCGTCCGGATCCTCGGCAGCAACGAGGCGCAGAACCTGTTTCTCGTCGCGACTTTCTCCGACCGGCAGCCCGTCATCTACAACTGGGTTGACCTGGAGAAACGCACCGTCGGCCTGATCAAGAACTCCGCGCCGTGGATCGACCCGAAGCGGATGCAGCCCACGAACATCCTCAAGTTCAAGACGCGTGACGGCCGGCAGCTCGACGCCTACCTGACCATGCCCGCCGGCGCCACCAAGGAGAATCCGCCACCGCTGGTCATGCTCTGCCACGGGGGACCGTGGGCGCGGGACACCTGGGGGTTCCACGGTGAGGCCCAGTTCCTCGCGAGCCGGGGCTACGCAGTGCTGCAACCCAACTATCGCGGCTCCACCGGCACCAACTGGATGTTTCCCAAGGAGGACGAATGGGACTTCCGCAAAATGCACGACGATGTGACTGACGCCACCAAGACCATGATCGCCTCGGGGCTGATCGACAGCGGGCGGATCGGCATCATGGGCGGTTCCTTCGGCGGTTATCTCGCCGTTTCCGGGGTGGTGAACGAGCCCTCGCTCTATCGTTGCGCCGTCACCATTGCCGGCGTGTTCGACTGGGAGCAGCAAATCAACGACAAGAAATACAACCAGTTCGATTCGCCCGTCTTCGGCCGCATGGGCCGCAAGCTCGGCAACGCCAAGACCCAACCCGGGAAATTCGACGCCATCTCACCCGGCCGCCACGCGGACCGCATCCGCGTCCCCATCTTCGTCTCCGGCGGCAAGGACGACCAGACGGTCGAGATCGAGCAGTCCCGTTCCCTCATTTCCTCCCTGGAGAAATACCACGTCCCGCACGAGACCCTCATCGTCAGCGAAGAGGGCCACGGCATGAGCCACCTCGAAAACCAGGTGGAGCTCTATTCCCGCATCGAGGCCTTCCTCGCGAAGAACCTGATGCCGAAGTGAGCCGGAGGCGGGACCGATCGTCCCGTCTCCAGCAAGCCTTACCGCTCGTAGCTCTTGTCCTTGTTGCCCCAGGGGGTGACCTGGTCGAGGGCGGGCACGATCGCGCGGCGCAAGGCGAGGAAATCAAGCGAGCCGCTCTCCCGGTAGAGCACCCTGCCATCGGGGCCGATCAGGAGCGTGTAGGGCAGCTCGCCGGTCCACTCCTTGTCGAACGCCTCGATGAGCGCATATTTGTCGGTGGTGCCAAACATCAGGTTGCGGGTCGAGGCGTGGTGTTCCTGGAGAAACTTCAGCACCTTGGCCTCCTCGTCGGGAAACTGGGCGGCCACCGTCACCAGCTCGAAGCCGCGCTGGCGGAAGCGCAGGTTTTGCTCCATGAGTTCGTCGAACTCCGAGATGCACGACCCGCACCACGTGGCCCACACATTCACGAGGCGGATCCTGCCCGTGCCGGCATTCTCCCGCAGCGCCTTCAGCGCGGCGGCGTCGGTCTTCTCCAGCTTCACCGGCTCGGTCGCGACCTTGGCCATCCAGCGCTCGTTGTCGGCGATCTTGTCCTTCCACTTGATGGAACAACCGAAGACCCGTGTCGTCGTCACCGCCGGCTCGCGGCCGGCCAGTAGCGCCTCGATGGCCTCACGGGTATCGTGCTGTTTCGCCAGGTCCTCGCGCTCCGAGTTGTCGATGCGGCCCTGGAAGCGCAGCTTGCGCGCCTGGTCGAAAAGGAACACATGGGGCGTGGCCACGGCGCCGAACCTGGTCACAACCTCCTGGGCCTCGCCGTCGTCGAGGTAGGGGAAGTTGAACCTGGCGTGCTCCGCGCGGATTTTCATTTCCGCAAAGGTGTCACCGAGGTCGGTGTACCCCATCTCGTCGAACCGCACGGCGGCGGCGCTGTTGGGATTGATCGCCACCACGGCCACGCCGCGCGACTGGTAGTCGGTGACGAGCTGCTTGATCCGCTCCTCGTAGGCCTGGGCCGTCGGGCAGTGGTTGCAGGTGAAGACGACCACCAGGAGCTTCGCGGCGGCGAAGTCCGCGGGCGTGTAGGTCTTGCCGTCCACGCCGGGCAGCTTGAAGTCCGGCAGCGGTGAGCCGATCGGCAGCACCGGCGGATGGGTGGCGGCGGCCGCGGACAGGGCGGTGAGCAGGAAAAGACCGCAGGCAATGAGTGAACGCATGGGAGGGTTGGGGTTGAAAATTATTTCGCGGCCTGGGCGGGTTGGTAGCGGACATAGGCGATCTTGGTGCTGTCGGGCGACCAGGAAATCGTCACCGGCGCGCCCCCCTGATCGGGCAAACACATCAGAACGCGGGCATCGCCACCCACCGTCGGACGCAGCGTGAGCACCGCATCATCGCCCTGATGCTCGAAAGTGGCCATCCACTTCCCGTCGGGAGATGTGCTGGCCGGCTGGCCCGCCGGCATGACGGTGGCATCGGCGGGTTCGATGGCGCCACCGAGGGCAGGAACCCGGAACGCCCGGGAGTTCTGCGTAAAAATCAACGAACCCTCAGCTGCCCAAACCGTCGCAGTGATCATTTCGCGGCTCGGATAGACGCACACCCTGTCCCCCGATGGAATCTTCACGTATTCCAGCGAGCTGCGCACCGCCGTGACCTCGGCGGAGGGCGCACCGATGACGACATTGGAGAACACCGCGGTCTCAAACGCATTCTCGTCGTGGGCGCAGACCCCAAGGCCGATGTAGAACGGCCCCGTGAAGTGCAGGCGGGTGGAACACCCGGAAGGTTTCAGCACCCCGTCGTCGCCGGCGAGCGACAGGTAGATATAGTCGCCGACTTTCTCGAGCCGGAGGCGCCGCGGGGCCTTGATCGCCGTTTGCACCTCATGGGTCACGTCGCCGGCCGTGTCGCGGAATTGCAACGAGGTCAGGCCGTCACCGTGGAAGGCGACGTCGGCGTAGGCCGAGGCTTGATCGAGCGTCTGGCGGATCATCAGCACGCCCTTGCGGTGCGCATTTCCGCCCGTGCCGCGGAAGGCGATGTCGGCCGCGAGGGCCACATCGCCCGCGACCTTTTTCCACACATAATGAAATGAATCAGCCTTGAACCACATGTTCAGCCCGCCGCCGCCGATGGTGTAGGCCCCCGTGGCGGCATCGTAAGCCGCCGTCCCCGCGTGCTTCGGGACGCCGATGTCGGTGTGGTCGGTGAACAGTCCGAGATCGCCCTCATGGGCAGAGACCGTTGCAACCGGGAAGGCGAGTGACAGGGCAGCGAGCAACATCCAAACATACGGCGACAGGGAGACCTTGGTCGCGGCACAGGGGGCGGGGGTGATCACGCGAGACAGCAAAGCCATCCCGGGGCCGGCCGCAAGCCGCGGCTGCTGACAAGGAGCATTCCCGGGGGTTGCGCGGCGGGCAAAGTTGGCCACTGTCCGCTACCATGTTTCGATGCTACCCTGCCGTGCTGCTCGCCGCCTCCCTCCTCACCGCCGACGCCAGCACCGCCGACGCCGGCACCCCGGCCGACCCGGAACTAAATGCCAAGGGCCGCGCCCTCGTCGCCTGGTTCCAGCAACTGCAGGCGAGCCCCGAGTTGAAGCTCGTTTCCGGCCAGTTCTGCGGCTGGAGCGGCAGCGGCTCCCTCAATGAGGCCGAGAAAATCCATCGCGCCACGGGCCAGTGGCCCGCCATGATCGGCCTCGACTATTGCACCTGGGTGGAGGGCGAGGCCGCGATCGATGTCCGCCCGCCCAACAAGCTTGCGCTCGCCTACTGGCGTGACGGCGGGCTGGTGACCATTTCCTGGCACGCCCCCAACCCTGCCAGACCCGACGGCGGCGGGCTGAAGGAGAAGGGCATCAAAATCGCCGACCTGCTCCTGCCCGGCACACCGACGCACGAACGCTGGATGAAGGCCCTCGACCGCGTCGCCGCCGGTCTGCTTCAACTGCAGGAGGCGGGCGTCGTCGTGATCTGGCGTCCGTTCCACGAGATGAACGGCGGCTGGTTCTGGTGGGGCGCGCAGGAGCCTGCCGGCTACATCGCGGTCTGGCGGCATATGTTCGATTACTTCACGCACACGAAAAAACTCCACAACCTCATCTGGTCCTACGGTCCCAACCAGGGCCAGCGCACCGCGGACTATTACCCCGGCGATCCCTACGTGGACCTCACCGGCCTCGACGTCTACACCGACCACATCGACCCCGCGCACATCAGGGGCTACCCCGAGCTGGTGAAAATCAACAAGCCCTTTGGTTTGACCGAATACGGCCCGCACGGGGCGTCGAACCCACCCGGCGATTACGACTACCGCCTCCTGCTCGACGGCCTGGCGAAGAACTTCCCGCGCACCCGCCATTTCCTCTGCTGGGATACGAAATGGAACCCCGCTGAGAACAAATTCGCCAGGGAATTCTACAACGACCCGCGGGTCATCACCCGCAGCGCTTTACCCGCCGGCCTGGCGGGCAAGTAGGTTCCTGTCCGCACCGCGCGGCCTAGCCGCGCCAGTAGCCCTGCACGTAGATATAACCGCCCCGATGGCGTTTCCAGTGCGGCGCCACATAGGCGCGGCAATGCGGCGGCGGCATCAGCCACCGGCCCTCCACCCAGGCATAACGACCGCGTCCCGTGTAGGCCCAGTAGCCATCGACCCAGACAGCCCCAGGGGCCGGCTGCGTCATGATGACCACCTCCTCACGCCGTGGCGGCGGAGCCGGGGGCTCTGCCATCACGATGCCCGTGGTGGCTTCCCGCTCGGAGTAATAGAGGGTGCCGCGCTCGTGGTCCTCGGCGTTGCCCAGTGTGCCGCCGACCATCGCGCCGGCGGCGGCGCCGATGAGGGCGCCGCTGGCCGCGTTGCCGTTACCGGAATTATTGCCGAGCATCGCGCCGGCAAGGGCCCCGAGGGCGGCCCCGCCGACCGCTCCCCGCTGGGTGTTCGGACCCGTGCCGACACAACCGGTGCTGAAGGTCGAAAACGCCACGACTGCCAGTAGAATGGGTGTTTTGGTATTCATGTCGCTTCCGACAAGATGCCCTGCCCCGGGTGCCAATTCTCTTCCAGGAAAATGCCGGCCCAGCATTTTTTGGGAACAAACGTCGTCCCGGAACCCGGATAAAAGTAAAAACACCAGAGAGCCGCCCTGCGCCCAAGCTGGAGGTTTTCTTTTGGGGAATTCTGTGTCTTGTTTGGCCCATGCTGCCACACTGCCTCCTGCTTTCCGCCCTGATCACTACCTGCGCCTTCGCCAATGAGGATTATGTGCAATCCATCCAGACGTGGCGCGCGGGCCGCATCCAGCGCCTGACCAAACCCGACGGCTGGCTCACTTTGATCGGCCGCCACCCGCTCGAGACCGGCACCTGGTCCGTCGGTTCGGCCGAGGGCAACGTCATCCGCCTCGCCGCCGGCCCGGCCCGCCTCGGTACCATCACCTACACCGCGGACGGCAAGGTCTCTATCGCCCTCACCGAGGGGGCGGAGGCCGCCATTGACGGCACCACCGCGCGCAGCGCGGAACTCGATTACCGCAGCGAGAAACCCACTTACGTCCGGGCCGGCACCGTCAGCTTCTATATCATGGACCGCAGCGGGAAACTCTTCCTGCGCGTCCGTGACAGCGAGTCAGCCCGGCTGAAGCACTTCGCCGGCATCGAGGCCTACCCGGTCGATCCGGCCTGGCGCATCGAGGCGCGATGGGTGCCCTTCGATCCGCCCCGCGAGATCAAGATC
>JAYUBB010000226.1:0-4277 GCA_043741015.1 Opitutaceae bacterium | reverse complement strand
GAGAGATGGAATTAACAGAAACGCATCTGAAGCGAATCCGCGGCAGCCTGCCCGTGGAGCGAGGCAACGTGAGCATGGAGGCGCTGAACTTCCTGAACGCGGTGCTGTATGTGATGGAGAACGGCTGCAAGTGGCGGCGGTTGCCGGAGCGCTTCGGCAATTGGCACACGATCTACACGCGCATGAATCGATGGAGCAAAAATGGGGTGTGGGATCGGATCTTTGCGAAGTTGCAGCAGGAGGGCGTGCTGAACGTTGAGCTGAAGGTGGTGTCACTGGACAGCACCAGCGTGAAGGTTCACCCGGACGGCACGGGAGCGGAGAAAAAAACGGCCCGCAAGCCATCGGCAAATCCCGGGGAGGCTGGAACACCAAGATTCATCTGGTTGCCGCGAATGATACTCGCGCCGTCGGCTTCCGCCTCTCGCCTGGTCAGCACGGAGACGGGCCCGAAGGCCGCGAGTTAATCGGAGAACTGGGCTGTCCTGCCACAGGCTGCGCCCTCGTGATGGACATGGCCTATGAGGGCGACGAAACCCGCGGCTTGGCCACCTTGCTCGGCTTCAATCCCGTGGTTCCACCAAACCCTCAGCGGCTCAAGCCTTGGAAGCTAAACAAGGTGATCTATCGGGAGCGCAATCACGTCGAACGACTCTTCCGCCGACTCAAGGGCTTCCGCCGCATCTTCACCCGCTACGACAAACTCGATACGCTTTTCCGTTCTTTCGTCACCTTCGCCCTCATCGGGTTGGCGCTAACGTAGTGTTAACAGGCCCCAGGGCAGCCGGCCTAGCTCACGGCGGCGGCGCGAAGCGTCGGTCCCTCGAGGAACCTGGCCGGAATGGTCGTGAGCGAGGGCTGCACCGGGATGCCGAATTCATTGTGCAACAGCTGGCCGATGACCAGCTCGGCCGCCCGGGCCCCGATTTTGCCGGGCTGGAAGTCGAGCGCGGCGCAGGGTTCGGTCGTGCGGAGGGAATTCAGGCACACGAAACCGTGGGTCTTGGGCACCCGGGCGCCACAGCCGCGCATCCATTCAATCGCTTCCGGATAGTGGCCGATCACCACGTCGGGCTTGTATTTTCGGAACCACGGCAGGAAGTCCTCGCGGGAAAGATTGTGCGAGCGCAGGGCGGGAACCTCGGTGATGTTGGGCAGATATTTCTGGATGGCGAGGAAGGCGCCCTCCCAGCGGTATTGCAGGCGCTCATCCAGGGAGATCTCCATGAAAAGCCCCGGCCGGCGGTAGCCGCGGGCGTGAAGTTCCCGCAGCAGCATCACCATCGAACGGTAATGGTCGAGGCAGACGCAGTGCAGGGGCGGGTGATTGATGAACAGGTCGGCGTAGACGGCCGTGTAACGTTCCCAGCTCAGGCCCGAAAGATCCGGCAGGCCGGAAGCGGGCAGCACGATGAGGCCCTGGATATTCCGGGTGTGGAGGATGGTATCGAGGCGGTTCTGGCGCATGCCCTCCGGCCCGAGCTCGAAGCGCTCCATCTTGAAGCCCAGTTCGCTCGCCCGGTCGGACACACCCTTCAGCACCGCCTCGTTGTAGCGCACGGCATGGGCCGCGCGGTTCGTCTCCACCAGCTCGAGGGCGGCCAGCACCCCCCGGAATTGCTGGCCGCGCGAGCGCCGCAGTTGCGACATGACGGCCCCGGTGAGCGGATTGTGCTCGTAGCCTGCGGCCTTGGCCGCCTCGCGCACGCGGCGGACCGTGTCGGCTTTCACCCGGGGCGAGCCGCGCAACGCATCGGAGATCGTCGTGCGGGAAAGACCAAGGGTGCGGGCCAGCGTGCGCAGTGTCGGGGCGGACATAGGGGGTGCGGCTAAAATCGGACTCCTCACCGAAAGCTCAACGCCAAATTCGGAGCGTCCGATTTTTTTGCCGCCCGGATGTCCGGACTCGCGCTTGCGGCCAAAGAAACGAGGGGTAGCGTGTCCTCCCGGCCCGGCTCTTCGGCGCCCACCCCATCCTCCTCCCGCCCCATGATCCGCAAAGCCTTTGTCATGTCCATTCATTCCGGTCACGAGCAGGAATACGAACACCGGCACCGGCCCATCTGGCCTGAATTGGAAAAAGTGCTCAAGGAACACGGCGCCCATAACTACTCGATTTTCCTGCACCCCGGGACGCGCCAGTTGTTTGGCTACGTCGAGATTGAGGATGAGACCCGGTGGGCCGCCATTGCGGCCACGCCCGAGTGCCGGCGTTGGTGGCAGCACATGGGCGAACTCATGCCAACGAATCCCGACCACAGCCCGGTCTCCCTCAGCCTGCGCGAAGTATTTCACCTCGATTAAACGCCATGACTCCACTCACCCGTCGTGAATTTGTCCGCAAGACCACCCTGGTGGCCGCCGCCACCCAACTGGTCACCAGCCTACGCTCCGCCGAAACCGCGCCCATTGTGGTCCCGATCGCCGCCGATCCCGACAGCCTGCGCTGGCTGGAGGGCGGGGTGCCACCGATGATACCAGGTACGAGCTGGGGCATGCCCTGGCCGCGCGGTCGCCATGGCCGGGACACAAACTTCGCGCTCCGGACCGGAAATGGTGAAGCTGTTCCGGTCCAGACCCGGCCACTCGCCTATTGGCCGGACGGTTCTTTGAAGTGGACGGCCCACGCCATTCCCGCCGATGCACCGGTGGCCGCGGACTATCGCATCACCCCCGGCTCGCCCGCTGCGCCGGCGCGGCCGGTGACCGTCGCTGAAAGTGCTGACACCATCGCGATCGACACCGGCGTGATCCGCGCCGTGCTCGGTCGCAAGGGAGACATCCTTATCCGCTCCATCATGCGTGACGGCCGGGAAATTGCCCGGGACGGCCGGCTTGTCTGCCGGAGTGAGAACCGGACTGATCCGTCCGTGGTTCGGGTGGAGGCTTTCACCGGGGAGATCACGAGCGTGACGGTCGAGCAGTCGGGGCCGGTCCGCGCCGTCGTGAAGATTGAGGGCCGCCACGCGGGCGGCGGCCGGACCTGGATGCCTTTTGTCGTGCGGCTGTATTTCCATGCGGGCGGGGACATGGTGCGCCTGATGCACACCGTTATTTTTGACGGTGATGCGCAGAAGGATTTCATCGCGGGTCTGGGCGTGACCTTTGCCGTGCCGCTGCGCGGCCCGCTCCATGACCGTCATGTGCGTTTCAGCGGCCAGGACGACGGGCTGTTCGCGGAGGCGGTGCGCGGCATAACGGGCCTGCGCCGCGATCCCGGTGCCGCCGTCAAGGAGGCGCAGCTCGCCGGCCGGGCCACGTCGCCGCTGACTGCGTGGAACCAGCAGGTTGCCACCCGGCTCGACTACATCGCCTCCTACGCGGACTGGACTTTGGTGCAGCCGAATTGCGATGGGTTTGAAATCCGCAAACGCACACACGGGGGCTGCACCTGGCTCGGTGCCGCACGCGGCCAGCGGGCCGGGGGACTCGGCTACGTCGGCACGCCGGCGGGCGGGGTGGCGTTCGGACTCCGCAATTTCTGGCAAAGTTACCCGGCCCAACTCGATATCCGCGGAGCTACCAGCGATGTCGCAGAGGTGACGGCTTGGTTGTGGGCGCCCGAGGCCGGCGCCATGGACCTGCGACCCTACCACGACGGCCTTGGGCAGGACACCTTTGAAAAGCAATACAACGGCGGCCTCGAGATCACCTACGAGGACTATGAGCCCGGCTTCAATTCACCCGAGGGTGTCGCCCGCACGAGCGAGCTGCATCTCTGGTGCGTCGCGGCCACGCCGGAGCGCGCGCAACTGGCCGCGATGCAGCGGGTGCTGGCGGCGCCGCCGATACTCGTAAGTTCGCCGCACTACCTGCAGCAGTGCGGGGTCTTTGGCGAACTGTGGAGTCCAGTGGATCGTTCCACGCCGGCCCGTGCCGCCGTCGAAGACCGGCTGGCGGCCTATTTCGATTTCTATCAGGGCCAGCGGGAGCAGCACCGCTGGTATGGATTCTGGAATTACGGCGATGTGATGCACACCTACGATGCCGACCGCCATGAGTGGCGCTACGATGTGGGTGGCTTTGCCTGGGACAACTCCGAGCTCTCCACCGACCTCTGGCTCTGGATGTACTACCTCAAGAGCGGCCGACCGGATGTATTCCGCTTTGCCGAGGCCATGACCCGCCACACCGGCGAGGTCGACGTGCACCATATCGGGCGCTTCGCCCCGCTCGGCTCGCGGCACAATGTCCAGCACTGGGGCTGCAGCGCCAAGCAGCTGCGCATCAGCACCGCCACCAACCGACGCTATTATTACTATCTGACTGGCGACGAG
>JAYUBB010000225.1:0-13439 GCA_043741015.1 Opitutaceae bacterium | reverse complement strand
CTCACCGCAGGCTGGCCGGGATTGGCGGGCCTGCTGCTGCTGTTCCTCCTGCTGGCGGAGTTCGTTGTCGTCGGGGGTTTGGAAGGGTTGGAAGATGTAGGCTTGGAAGAGGGCCTCGCCGATGGCGTTGAGCTTGCCCTGCAGCACGTCGATGTAGTCGTGGAGGCCGATTTCAAAGATGTCCTCCGCGGTGCTGAACTGGAGTTCGGCCAGCAGCCGGCCGGCGAGTTTCTCGGCGTCGTTGCTGAAGCGGCCCTCATGCACCCCGGAGATGCGGCGCAGCACCGTGTTGAGTTGGCGCACCGAGAAGCGCACCGAGCGGGGAAAATCGTCGGAGAGCAGGAGAAACTCGGCGACAAGCGCGGGCTGCACCTCGGTGCCATTCAGGGCCTTGTAGGCGTCCCACGCACTGCAGGAGCGGAGCACGGCGGACCAGCCGAGGGCGTCGGTCTGACTGGGGTCGGCGGGGGCGCCGTGCGCGGGCAGGGAGGCGTGGCGCACATCGAGGATGCGCGAGGTCTTGTCGGCCCGCTCGAGGTAGCGGCCGCACTGGATGAAGAACCAGCCCTCGTTGCGGACGATGGTGGCGTCGGTCAGGCCCTGGAGAAGCAGCGAGCCGTTGCGGATGGTGTGGAAGAAATCGGACGGGCTCTCGCGCCACAGCTTGGGGGCGCGGGGGGAATTGAGGAAGAGGTAGAGGCGGTTGATCTCCTCCCAGAGCTCGGCGGTGATCTGGTCGCGCACCATGCGGGCATTTTCGCGGGCCTGGCCGATCGATGAGACGATGGAGTTGCTGTTGCCGGGGTTGAAGACCATGAACTCGGTCACGTTCTGGCCCGTGGTGCGGGGATACAGCTTCCGGAACAACTCCTCGTCGCCGGAGCTCTGCACGATGGGCATCCAGTGGGCGTTCAACGTGGCGTCGTCGAGGTTGCGAAAATCGAGGAGGAGCTGGAGGTTGACGTCCACGAGGCGCGCGATGCTCTCGGCGCGCTCAATGTAGCGGCTCATCCAGTAAAGGGAATTGGCGACACGGCTCAGCATGGCGGGGATTATTTGTTGCCGTAGAGCACCCAGGTTTCCTTGCTGCCGCCGCCTTGGGAGGAATTGACGACGAGCGAGCCCTTGCGGAGCGCGACACGGGTGAGACCGCCGGGGATGATGGTGGTCTTCTCGCCATAGAGGATGAAGGGCCGCAGGTCGATGTGCCGGCCGGCGAAGCCCTCGCCATCACAGTAGGTGGGGTGGCGGGAGAGGGAGATCATCGGCTGGCCGATGTAATTTCGTGGGTCGGCCTCAATGCGGTGGCGGAACTCCTCGCGCTCGGCCTGGGTGGCATGGGGGCCCATCAGCATGCCGTAGCCGCCGGCCTCGTTGGCGGCCTTGACGACGAGTTGGTCGAGGTTTTCGAGCATGTATTTCCGGTCGGCATCCTCGCTGGCCAGGTAGGTCGGCACGTTGGGCAGCAACGGTTCCTGGTCGAGGTAGTATTTGATGATGCGGGGGACGAAATAATACATGACTTTGTCATCCGCCACCCCGGTGCCGATGGAGTTGGCGAGGGAGACGTTGCCGGCGCGGTAGGCATTGACCAAGCCGGGCACACCGAGCGCGGAGTCGCGGCGGAAGACGGTGGGGTCGAGAAAGTCGTCGTCGATGCGCCGGTAAATGACGTGGACGGGTTGCAGGCCCTTGGTGGTCCGCATAAAGACGTGCTGGTCGCGCACCAGCAGGTCGCGGCCCTCGACAATCTCTATACCCATCTGCCGGGCGAGGTAGGTGTGTTCGAAATACGCGGAGTTGTAAGGTCCGGGTGTGAGCAGCACGACAGTGGGCTCGGCAACCCCCGTCGGGGCGGTGTGCTGGAGAACCTTGAGGAGTTCCTGCGAGTAAGTCTCCACCGGCCGCACGCCGCCGGCCTCGAAGATCTCGGGAAAAGTGCGCTTCAGGGCGCGGCGGTTTTCCAGCACGTAGCTGACGCCGGAGGGGCAGCGGGCGTTGTCCTCCAGCACGAGATACTGGCCCTTGTCGTCACGGATGATGTCGGTGCCGCAGACGTGGATGTAGATGTCGCGCGGCACCTGCACGTGCATGAATTCGCGCCGGAAATGTTTGGCCGACATCACATAGTGGGCGGGGATGGTGCCATCCTTGATGATATTCTGCTCGTGATAGATGTCGTGGAGAAAGAGGTTGAGCGCTGTGATGCGCTGCACGAGGCCGGCCTCAATACGCTCCCATTCGCCGGCGGGGATGATGCGCGGCACCAGATCGAAGGGAAAAATCCGCTCCGTGCCCTGCGAGTCGCCGTAGACATTGAAAGTCACGCCCTGCCGGAGGAAGGACAGGTCCACGGCGCTGCGTTTGGCGTCGAATTCCTCGGGGGTGATGGCGCCGAAGTGTTTGAGGAAATGCTGGTAATGCGGCCGCACCTGCCGGTCAGCCGTCAGCATCTCGTCGTGGAAACCGCCGGTGTCATACTGGTGGAATGCGGCGGGCAGGTCGGTGGGGCGCGGGGCAGGTTTACTGGGGGACATGGGGAAGGCCGATCAATAGCAGGCGCCATGCAAACTTGGGACAAATTTCCGACATCGTCTGCGGCCCAGAGGTTTAGCGAAGTCAGCCGGGATGTATTTTGCCATTTGCCAAGCCTGTCGGCGGTGCTTTCATTCGTCCCCTTCAATGCTCAGCTTCATCCTTAATAAATTTGCCGGCAGACACCATCGGAAATACATCGATAAATGTCGTCCCATCGTCACGCGCATCAACGAGTTTGAGCAGCAATACCAGCCGCTGACCGATGATCAGTTGCGCGCGAAGACCGACGAGTTCCGCGCCCGGCTGAAAAAGGGCGAGACCCTCGACCAGGTTCTACCCGAGGCGTTTGCCGTGGTAAAGAACGCCGCCCGCCGCCTCGTGGGCCGCAAAATCAGTGTCTGTGACCATGAGATGACTTGGGACATGGTGCACTTCGACGTCCAGCTCATCGGCGGCATGACGCTGCATGAGGGCCGCATCGCTGAGATGGCCACCGGCGAGGGCAAGACGCTCGTCGCCACGCTGCCGCTCTACCTCAATGCCCTCACGGGCAAGAACGCCCAGCTTGTCACCGTCAACGACTACCTCGCCCGCCGCGACTCCGAATGGATGGGGCACCTTTACGGTTTCCTCGGCATCACGGTGGGTTGCATCCAGCAGCAGATGCACTCCGAGGAACGCCGCGAGATGTATAACCGCGACATCACCTACGGCACGGCTTCCGAGTTCGGCTTCGATTACCTGCGCGACAACGGCATGGCCACCCGCAAGGAGAACCAGGTGCAGCGCGACCACTTCTACTGCATCGTCGACGAGATTGACTCCATCCTCGTGGATGAGGCGCGCACCCCGCTGATCATTTCCGGCCCGGCCCCGATCGAGCGCGAACAGCCCTTCACCCGCCTCAAGCCCGGGGTCGAGGAGCTCGTCGCCGCCCAGCTCCGCCTGATCAACAAGCTCGTGAAGGAGGCGTCCGATATCCTCGAGAAAAAGGACGCCACCGCCGACGACCGCCAGGCCGCGGCGCTCAAGATGCTCCAGGTCAAACTCGGCATGCCGAAGAACAAGCAGCTCCTCCGCCTCCAGGAAAACCCGGAGTGGCGCAAACTCCTCGACAAGACCGACGTTGAAATGCACAGCGATTTCAACAAGGAGGAGCTCTACAAATACAAGGAGGAGCTCTTCTTCACGATCGACGAGAAGAACCACCAGGCCGACCTCACCGAGCCCGGCCGGAAGAAACTCCGGCCCGACGATCCCGACGCCTTCGTGCTGCCCGACCTCGCCACGATGTTCATCGAGATTGAGAAGGACGCCGCCAAGTCCCCCGAGGAAAAGGAACAGGCCAAGCGCGACGCCCAGTCGCGCTATGAGGTCGTCTCCGAGGATATCCACGCGCTGTCCCAGCTGCTCCGGGCCTATTCGATCTATGAGCGCGACGTCGAATACGTCGTACAGGACGGCAAGGTCGTCATCGTCGATGAAAACACCGGCCGTATCATGTCGGGCCGCCGCTGGTCCGACGGCCTGCACCAGGCGGTCGAGGCCAAGGAGGACGTCACCATCGAACGCGAGACGCGCACCTACGCCACGGTCACGATCCAGAATTACTTCCGCATGTATGAGAAGCTCGCAGGCATGACCGGCACCGCGGAGACCGAGGCCACCGAGTTCAACGAGATCTACCGGCTGGCCGTCACGCAGATCCCCACCAACCAGCCCTGCATCCGCATCGACCAGAACGACTCCATCTTCAAGACCCGTCGCGACAAATACAACGCGGTCGTGAGGCAGGTGCAGGAGGCCCAGGCGCGCGGCCAGCCCGTGCTGGTCGGCACCGTCACCGTCGAGCAGTCCGAGGTGCTCAGCCGCATGCTGAAGCGGGCCAACGTGATTCACACCGTCCTGAACGCCAAGTTCCACCAGCAGGAGGCCGAGATCATCACCCGCGCCGGCCAGCGCGGTTCCGTCACCATCGCCACCAACATGGCCGGCCGCGGCACCGACATCAAGCTGGGGGAGGGCGTCCGCGAGATCGGCGGCCTCTTCGTCGTCGGCACCGAACGCCACGAGTCGCGCCGCATCGACCGCCAGTTGCGCGGACGCTGCTCACGCCAGGGTGATCCGGGCAAGACCAAGTTTTTCCTTTCGCTGGAGGACGACCTGATGCGGCTCTTTCTCCAGGGCAACCTGGCCTCCAAGATCATGGAAGGCTCGATGAAGGAAGGCGAGGAACTGGAGCACAAGTGGCTCAACTACTCGATCGAATCCGCGCAGAAGAAGGTCGAACAACAGAACTTCGCCATCCGCAAGCGCCTCCTGCAATACGACGACGTGCTCAACAAGCAGCGCGAGGTCATCTACGGCATCCGCAACGCCGCCCTGCACAGCGACCGCCCCAAGGATATTATCTTTGAGATGATCGAAGAGGAGGTCGCGACCCGGCTCGAGAGTGCCGGTTATGGCGAGAAAAGCGGCAGTGCCGCGAACCTCGAGAGCCTGGTCGGCTGGCTGAATTCCCATTTTCCCGTCAGCGTCAAGCTGGACGAGCTCACCGGCGACGTCGAGACGCTGCTCAAGGCCCTTGTCGGACGCATCATGCAGGCTTACGCCCTGAAGGAATCCGTCGAGGATCAGGAGGCGTTGGGCGGGCTCGAGCGCTACATCGTCATCAACGCCATCGACCACCACTGGCAGGAACACCTGACCGAGATGGAGGAGCTGCGCCGCTCCATCGGCCTGCGCAGCTACGGCCAGAAGGATCCGCTCTCGGAATACAAGGGCGAGGCCTATCGGTTCTTCGAGGAACTGATGAACAACGTCCGCCTCCAGATCTGCACGAGCCTTTTCCGCTCGGCGACAAACCGGGACGCGTTCGAGAATCTCTTCACCATCCTTTCTCGTTCCGCCCGCATGCAGGGCCCCGCCGCTGCGCCCACCGCGCTCGGTGCGGCCTCGCAGGCCGCTTCGGCCGAGGGTGACGGGGCGGCCTCGCCACGCGGGGCCGAGCCCGAGATCAAACTTCCTTCCGTCACCATCCGCCGGGAGACGCCCAAGGTCGGCCGCAACGACCCGTGCCACTGCGGCTCCGGCAAGAAGTTCAAGAACTGCCACGGCGCCTGAGCCATGACGGCTGCGCCGACACCCGCGCCCGATCCCTACGCTCCGGCGCCGACGCTCTGGCAGCGGCATCCGCAACTGGCGTGGAAGCTGGCGGTCTTCGTCCTGACGGTAGGCCTCACGTTGCTTGCCTTCCCGCCGCTCAATAAAGGCGAGGCGGCTTACGTGCTGGCGTTGCCGGCGGTACTTTGGATCTATCGCAAGCCGTCGTTCCGGATCTTCGCGTGGACGGTGCTGGGTGCGCAGGCGGTGGCGTGGATCAGTCTGCTGTGGTGGCTGCACCACGTCACCTGGGCCGGATTATTTCTCCTTGGGCCATTCGTCGGGTTGCTCACCGGCTTGTGGTTCCTGGCCGCGTGGTGGACCATTCCCCGCCTGATGGGCCACCATGCGATCATCCGCATCATTGTGATGCTGGGGCTGGCCGGTCTGTGGGTGGTGCTCGAGTGGGTGCGGAGCATTCTCTTCGGCGGGTTCCCCTGGCTGCCGCTGGCGGCCAGCCAATGGCAGCGGCCGTTCATCCTGCAGGTGGCGGCCTATGGCGGGGCGTGGGTGACCTCGTTTATTTTGATCACCTTCAATCTCGGCGCCGCCGCCTACGTGCATCGCGCTTTTTTCGAAGGAGTGACCGGTTTCAAGAAACGCACGCCGGAATTTTCCATCGCCCTGCTCGTGCTGATGGCGGGTTCATTCCCGTTCCTCGGCGACACTTTCAACCAGCAGCGCCGTCCGCTGGTCCGCGTGGCCCTCGTCCAGCCCTATATCCCGCAGGATAAAAAATGGGACGCCGCCTTCGCCACCACCGTGCTCGAGACCCTCGAGAAGGTGACTGTGGTCGCCAACGGACGGGGCGCATCCGATTTCATCGTCTGGCCCGAGGCCGTGACGCCGTGGCCGCTGTTTCACGACCCCAACGTCCAAGTCTGGCTCGAATACATTGCCAAGAAAACCGGCCAGCCCCTGTTGCTCGGCTCGGTATACACCTCCGCGTCCAGTGGGACGAAGGAGGAGTGGCATAACGGCGCCTTCGTGATCGATCCCGTGACGGGTTTGCAACGCGACGGCTACGCCAAGCGCAAGCTGGTGCCCTTCGGCGAATACATCCCGTTGCGCCCGGTGCTGGGCTGGCTGGAGAAGGTCGTGCCCATCGGCGGCGACTTTACCCCGGGACAATCGGCCACGCCCCTGGTGGTGCCCGTGGGAGGCAACCGGGTACCGGTCGGCGTGCTGATCTGCTACGAGGATATTTTCCCGGCGCTCGCGCGGGACAGCGTGCAGTCCGGCGCGGAGGTGCTGGCGGTGCTGAGCAACAACGGCTGGTTCGGCGAGGGTGGGGCGGCCTACCAGCATGCGGCACACTCGGTATTGCGCGCCATCGAAAATCGCCGGCCATTGATCCGTTGCGGCAACGGCGGTTGGAGCGGCTGGATCGACGAGTACGGCAACATCCGCGCGACTTTGCGCAACGATGCGGACAGCGTCTATTTCCGCGGCGCGCAGACCGTCACGGTCAGTCGCGATGCGCGCTGGTATCAGCGCCAGAGTTTCTACACGCAGCATGGCGACTGGTTTCTGGTCGTCTGCGTTGCCTTGAGCACAGTGGCCTACTACCTCACCCTGACCCTGCGTCCGCCGCGGCCGGAACCCGGCGGCGAGGCGGTGTTCTAGCGCGAATTGACGATCCCGGCGATTGCGGCGTGAAATTCACGCAGCGCAAACGGCTTGGGCAGGCAGATGAGGGCGTGTTGCTTCAGGAAGCTCTGAAAGCTGTCTTTGATGACGTCGCCGGTCATGAAGAGCATGCGTTGGGCCGCCGCCGGTTTCCGGACGAGCAGCTCCTGGTAAAGGTTGATGCCATTCAGTCCGGGCATCTTCCAGTCGGAGACAATGACGTCGTAATTGTGGCGCAGGATGAGATCGAGGGCGGCCTCACCGCTGCCAGCCGCCTCGACCACGTGTCCCTCGGAATTGAGGATTTCCTGCACGAGATGGAGAATCGACTCCTCATCGTCGATGACGAGCACGCGCAGGCTGGATGGCTTGGTCGGGAGCGGAGGCGTGGAGTCGGGCCGGAAGAGCTGCTGCGTCGCCGCCCGCGCGATGGGAAACTCCAGGATGAACTCGGTGCCGATGCCGGGCTGGCTTTCCGCCCTGATGCTGCCGTGGTGCTCCTGCACGATGCCGTAGGAGAGACTGAGGCCGAGCCCGGTGCCCTTGCCCTGCGGCTTGGTGGTGAAGAACGGATCGAAGATGCGCTTGAGATTTTCCGGGCTGATGCCGGGGCCGTTGTCCACGATGCGCAACCAGACATGGGTCTCGGTGCTGCCGGTGCGCAAGATGATGCAACCGTCGCGGCGGAAGATCTCGAGGGCCTGCCGGGCATTGCTGACAATGTTGAGGACGACCTGCTGGAGCTGGTGGGTGTCGCCGAGCAAGGGCGGCAGAGTCTCGGTGTATTCACGAACCAGTGAGACATTGTTGACCCGCATGTCGTAGGCCACGATTTCGAGCACGGCGTCGGCAACTTCGTGGAGGTTGACCAGTTTGCGTTCCGGCTCGTGCTGCCGGGAAAAGCCGAGCAGACTGTGGACGATCTTGTGGCAACGGATGGCGCTGCGGGCGATGTGGCTGAGCTGGTCCTTCTGCTTGGGATCCGTGCTGGTGGCCTGCAGCAGTTCCGAGAAGCCGATGACGGAAGTCAGGGGGTTGTTGAGCTCGTGCGCGACGCCGGCGACGAACTGGCCGACGGCTGAGAGTTTTTCGCTTTGCATGAGCTGAACTTGCGTGGACTTGAGGGTGTTGACCGCCTTTTCCAGGTCGATCCGCGAGGCCTGCAGGTTCCCGGTCATGTCATTGAAGGCGACCGCAACCGCGCCGCATTCGTCGTCGGAGAACCGGCTGATGCGCCGGGTGAAATCACCGCGACCGACCGCTTCGGCGTGGTCGCGCAGGACCAGCAGGGGCTGGGTGATGCGGCGGATCAGATACCACACGATCAGGCCGCTGAAGAGGATGCCGGCGAGGCTGACCGAGAGCAGGGTGGTGCGGGTGCTCTCCAGCTCGTTCAGTCGCTGCTCGTAGGAGGAAAGCAGGACATAGCGGAAACCGCGGGAGGGGCCGCCGATCTCGTAGCTGCCAGCCTGGGCCAGATAGTGGGCGTTCATCAGCACGACCGGCAGCACCCGGCGGGAGGCGTTTTCGCCGGCAATGGAAGCCAGAAGTTCCGCGGGCAGTTCCGGCTGGCGGAGGGTGGAGACAGTGACGGCGTTGCCCGCGAAGAGCAATATGTCCGCGTGCGTAAGGGATTTCAGTTCCTGGATGGCGGTTTCCGTGAAGCGGGTGAAGATGGAGAGGCTGCCCAGAAGTTCGCCGCTGTCGCTCAACACGACCGGCACTGCGACGACGTTGTAGGTGCGGCCACCGGTGGAGACGGTGCCACTGCCCAGCTCGCCTTCGGAAGCCTGGCGGATAATCCCGGCGGCGGCATGTTCGAGATCGGCGACATTGATGGAGTGATCCCGCTGCACCGAGGCGACCCGCTGGGCGCCGCCATTGGCGAAGATGATCAGTTCGTTGTCATCGCTGAGCTCATTGAGCATGTCCCGCAGCAGGTCGGTGGTGGTGGGCAGGTGCGCCCGCTTGACCGTGGCTTTGAAACGCGGGTCGTTCGCGGAGTTGCGAAACCGGGAGACGAGGTTGCGCGCGCGGATGTCGAGCGAGTTGCGGAACACGGCCTCGGCGGTCTGGAGGCTCTGCCGGGCCTCGTCCTGCATCTGCAGGCTGATGTAGCGGTTGACGATCCAGAGGGTGATGGCGGGCAGCAGCACCAGCGCCGCGAGCACCGGGAACAGCACCTTGAGCTGGAAACTGAGCCGCACCTTGTGTTCGGGCTGGCCCATGGTCCTCAGTATTTCGGGAGGCCGCCCAGTCCGAGAATGAAATCCACCTGCACCTCGCCCTCGGCGGGAACGATGATCTCCTTGGTCTGGCCGGGCACGCGTTCATGCCAGGCCCGCAGGTGGTAGGTGCCGGCCGGCACGTCGCGGATGGTGAAACGGCCCTTGTCATCAACTGCGGCGAACCACGGGTTGGTCAGCACCAGCACGATGCAGTGCATCTTGGTGTGAATGGCGCAAAACACGTCGGCCTGGCCCGGCTTGTCAAAAACGACGCGCTTCGGGGGCTGGTCACTGCTGTAGAGCCCGAGGTCGAACTGCTTGGTCTCGGCCATGCAGAAGACGTTGTGGTAGATTTCATCCATGTTCGGCCATTCGACGGTGGTGCCGACGAGAACCGGCAGCACGTGCGGCACGAAACTGGCATCCTTCTGCCGGATGACGGCGGGCTGCGCCGGCGGAGTGAAGGTGGCGCCCGGGACCGGCTGGTCGATGTAGACCACGAAGTCGCGCAGCTGGTCGTAATCGAGCCGTTCGATAAATTTGTAGCGACGGCTGGCGTAGGCGTCTCCCGCGGTGTTGCCTGTAGCAGCCTCCGTCCCCTGCGCCCTGACCGTGCCGGTGATGGTGCCAGCGTTCAGCCAACCGGACGGGGACAGGATGAGCAGCAAAAGGGTGGCAAAAGTTCGCATCAGGAATCTCAGAATCGGATGCCGAGGATGCTGGAGAACATGTCCTCGTCGCTGCGTTTCGTGCCGTTGACCAGATGGCCTTTTTCCCAGCTATATTCCAACTTCCAGACCAAGGGCGGGCCGAAGCGGTAGCCCAAGCCGATGCTCAGGCGCTGCAGATCCTTGGTCTGCGGGGCGAAGGGACTGAAGAAATACTTGCCCGTGTTGCCCAGACCGGCCAGCGGGTAGCCGCGCGGGGCGTCGATGGCGCTGTAACGGGCGGCGGCAAAAAATTTCTCCGACAAGTGCTGCAGGCCCTCGAGGCTGTAGTAGGAAAGGTTCCGCGAGAAGTCGGCCGTGGTGCTGTCGTCGTCAAAGTGCGCCCAACCGGCGGTGGCCTTGAGGTGACCGGCCGGCCAGCGGTAGGCGGCGTCGACCTCGGCCAGCTCGGCGGCAAAGGTGCGCGTGGTGGCGGCGGGCCCGAGGGCGCGGAAAAATGCACTGGCAAACCAGACTTCAGAATAGGTGTCGGTGGGAATGTTCGGGTTTGAGTCGGAGGCGCGCAGGTCACCGGTCCGCATGGCGCTGGCGCTTAGTTTGAGCCGGGAAGTGGCATCAAACGACAGGCGGGCGATCCAGGCCTTGTCGGGGTCGAGGTCGCGCAGGGTCTTGTGCCCGCCATTCTGCACGGCGAGGTTGTAGCGTACCCGGCCTAGCTTGCCGTAGACTTGGACACCCTCGTCGATGCCCCAGATGTCAGACAACGAGTGGGTGATGAGGGGATTGTCTATGACGTTGCGGAACTGGTATTCCTCACCGAAGGGGATACTGAAGTGTCCAGCCCGCAGCGACAGGGTGAGATCCCGGCCGGAGCTCCAGAGGTTTTCGATATCCACGTAGAGTTCGCCGACGTGGAAGTATTCGTCATTGGCCTCGCGCGTCGTGAGTTCGATCCCGCCGAAGAAATAGACGTTTCGCCAGACCGGTGCTTCGAGAAAAACCCGGGCGTCATCCACCCGGAATTCCGAGTTGGGCTGGTTGCCGTCTTTGCCGGAGTTGAAGAAACCCACGCCCACCTCGCCGCTCAGCCGGATCTGCCGGCCGGACTCGGAATTTGCGGGGAGTGCCTGGACAGGTGCGGCCGTCTCGTCGAGGCGGTCCAGGCGTGACCGGAGTGCATCGATCTGCTTCTGCTGCGCGCGCACCTGTTCGACCAGCTGGCGGTTTTGCTCGATGAGGGTCTGGACATCCGTTTCACCGGTCAGGGAAACAGCGGCGGCTAGCGCGGCCAAGAGGCTAGCGGTAAACCGGCGGGAAAAACATCGGGCGACAGCGCTCACAGGTGGGATAACAAGCTCTCATCCTAACCTGTACCCCATCCGCTGCAAGTTTTCGCTGGGGTCTGATTTGGCTACTAAGGGGCGAAAAGCACGCAGACGGCCTGGGGCACCTTGACCGCGCGGCCGGTCGGGGTGAGGCGACCGGAGGCGGCGTCGACTTTGAAAACGACCAAATTGTCGCTGTCGCGGTTCGCGCAAATGAGCCAGCGCCCATCGGGCGAGAGGTTGAAATTGCGCGGGTGCTTGCCACCGCAGGAGACGATCTCGACCGGGGTGAGTGTGCCCCGCACCGCGTCGCGGGAAAAGACGACGAGGCTGTCATGTCCGCGATTCGAGCCATAGACGAAGCGGCCGTCGGAGCTCAACCGGATCTCGGCGCAGATGCTTTCGCCGGTGAAACCAGCGGGCAGGGTCGAAATTGTCTGCACCGGCTTGAGCGCGCCACTGGCGGTCTCCACCGAATACACCGCGACGGTGCTGTCCAGTTCGTTGATCACGTAGTAGAATTTTCCGTCGGCGGAGAATTTGCTGTGGCGCGGACCGGCACCGGGCTTGGCGGCGGTTTCCCCCGCCGCGGTGAGCGTGCCGGCCGCCGGGTCGAGGCGATAGTGATAGATGCGGTCGAGCCCGAGGTCGCACACGTAGACGAACCGGTTGTCGGGGGAGAAGGTCGCGCTGTGCGGGTGGGGCTTGTCCTGCCGCTTGGTGTTGGGGCCGAGCCGGCCGGCGTGGGTGATCAGGCTCGTGCGGGCACCCAGGGCACCGTCGGCCCCGAGCGGGAAGGTCACGACCTGGCTGCCGTGATAGCTGATCACGACGGCGGTCCGGCCGGTGGCGTCGATGCCGACGTGGGCCAGCGAGATGCCACCCGTCGGCTCGATGTTGAGCGGGGTCAGCGTGCCGTTGGCGGCGTCGTAGCGGAATGCGGCGAGCGCGCCGCCGGACTTGCCGGTGACAGTCCCGCTCTCGCTGAGAGCGTAGAGGGTGCGGCCGTCAGGGCGCCAGGCGAGGAAAGTTGGGTTGGGCGTCTCCGCCACAAGCACAGGCTCGCTCAGCACGCCAGTGGCCGAGTCGAGCCGGACTGAGTAGATGCCGCGGCTGTCGCCGCCGGCGGGAGTGTAGGTGCCGAGGAAAATGAGCAGGCTGGTGGCGAGGGGCATGTGCCCCTACGAAAGCGTGAAATGGCGGCGGTTGGCAAGGTCGCGCCGCAGTTCCGCACGAAAATCCGGATGGGCGATGGAGGTGAGGGCCTCACCACGCTCGCGCAGGGTCTTACCGTGCAGGTTGACCGCGCCATATTCGGTGATGACCCAGTGGACATGACCGCGGGTGGTGACGACGCCGGCACCGGGGGCCAACTGGGGCGTGATGCGCGAGACCTTGCCCCCCAGGGCCTGGGAGGGCAGGGCGATGATGGGCTTGCCGCCGCGGGAGAGGGCCGCTCCGCGGATGAAATCCATCTGGCCGCCGATACCAGAGTAGATCCGGTCGCCGATCGAGTCGGCGCAAACCTGGCCGGTCAGGTCGATCTGGATGGCGGAGTTGATGGCGACAACCTTGGGGTTCTTGCGAATGACGGAGGTGTCGTTGGTCCAGTCACAGGGGTAGAAATTGACGAGCGGGTTGTCGTGCACGAAGTCGAAAACCCGCTGCGTGCCGTTGATGAAACTCGTGATGATGCGGCCCTGGCCGACGACCTTGAGCCGGTTGGTGATGGCGCCGGCCTCGACGAGATCCACGATGCGGTCCGAGAACATCTCGGTGTGGATGCCGAGGTCATGCTTGTCGTGCATGCGGGCGAGCGCGGCGTCGGGGATGCCGCCGATGCCCATCTGCAGGGTGGAGCCGTCCTCGACCAGTCCGGCGATGATCTC
>JAYUBB010000224.1:0-13505 GCA_043741015.1 Opitutaceae bacterium | reverse complement strand
CTCGTTCACCATCTGCTCACGATCACGCTCATCCTGACGGTCTTCGGCCTCTTCTTCGCCTTCACCACCATCGCCGAGCGGAAGCTGCTCGCGCGCCTCCAGAATCGTCTCGGACCCAACCGCGCCGGCCTGCCCTGGTTCCGCCAGCTCAAGCTTTGGGGTATCACCCAGCCCTTCGCCGACGCGATCAAGGCGATCACCAAGGAGGACATCGTGCCCGCCGCCGCGGACAAGGTCCTGCACTTCCTCGCGCCGGTGCTCATCGTCGCCTTCTCGTTGCTCGGCTTCGCCGTCCTGCCCTTCGGGCGGAATCTCATCCCCGTCGAGCTCGACGCCGCGCTGCTCTACTTCTTCGCCGCCGGCGCCGCCACGGAGCTAGCCATCTTCATGGCCGGCTGGGGCAGCCGGAACAAATACTCCCTGCTCGCCGCCATGCGCGCCCTCGCCCAGCTCATCAGCTACGAATTGCCGCTGATTCTCTCGGTCGTGCCGGTCGTGATGGTCGTGGGCACGCTCTCGACCAAGCAGATCGCCCTCGCCCAAGGCGGCTGGACCTTCGGTCTCCTGCCCCATTGGCACGTGTTCACGCCGTGGGGATTCGCGGGCTTCATCATCTTCCTCATTGCCACGCTGGCCGAAAGCAACCGCTCACCCTTCGATCTGCCCGAGGCCGAGAGCGAACTCATCGCCGGTCACCTCACCGAATACTCCGGTTTCAAGTACGCGCTCTTCTTCATGGCCGAGTATTTCGGCCTTACGGCCCTGAGCGGCCTCGGTGTCACCCTCTTCCTCGGCGGCTGGCAGGCGCCCTGCCCGATTTTGGAAATCATCCCGTCCTACCTCTGGTTCATGATCAAGCTGGCGCTGATGATCATCTTCTTCATCTGGGTCCGCGGCACGCTGCTCCGCCTCCGCATCGACCAGCTCACGCGCCTGTCGTGGAAATTCCTCGTCCCGCTCGCCCTGCTCAACCTCGGCAACGGCGCCTTCTGGGCGTTGACCACCGACTGGACCGGGCCGCTCGTCCTCGCCCGCTGGGCGATCTCCGCCGCCATCGTCGTCGTGCCCTTCGTCCTGCTCGGCCGCCGGCTCACCGCCGGCCAGGCCCCGAGGACTTATCGCTACGCATGAAATTTTCGATTTTGGATTCTCGATTCTCGATTTTCCGGAACTTCGGCCTCGGGGCAATCGGTTCGTTCAATCCAAAATCGAGAATCCAAAATCGAAAATAACGTGACCGTAGCGCTTGTCATCATCGCAGCAATTATCCTCGGCGCCGCCGCGGCGGCGATGCTGTCGCGCAACCTGATCCACAGCGCCCTCCTCCTCGTGGGCGCCTGGGCCGGCATCGCTGCCTTCTATCTTTGGGCCGGGGCGGAGTTCGTCGCCTTCGCCCAAGGACTGGTCTATGTCGGCGCCGTCTCGATGGTGGTGCTCTTCGCCGTGCTCCTGACCCGCCAGGGCGCAACCCGCGCGCCGGTGGAATATGATTCCGTCAAGCGCGCGGTCTTCGCCTTCATCGTGGCCGGTGGCGTGGCGGGCGTGCTGGTCGGCGCGATCATGGGCAGTCCGCTGGAGGGCCGCATCCCGTCGCCGACCTCGACCGTTTCGGTCAAACAACTGGGCCTCCTCCTGATGGGCTCGTACGCCCCGGCCCTCCTCATCGTCGGCGTGCTCCTCACCGTCGCCCTGCTGGGCGCCATCGTCATCGCGGCGCAAGATGCGAAGGACTGAAGAACTGAAAGACTGAATGGCTGAAACCAAAACATGAAACAAGGCGCCCATCACCTTTCTCCTTCGCTCCGGCCAGATGCGTTGTCATTCCGCACTCCGCATCTCGCGTTCCGCACTCCTTCAGCCCTTCAGTCTTTCAGTCCTTCAGCCTTTCCCCGATGAGCCCGCTGCAACTCTGCCTCATTGTTTCCAGCCTGCTGTTCTGCGTCGGGCTCGTCGGCGCCCTGGCCCGCAGCAACACGATCCTCGTGCTGCTCGGCATCGAGCTGATGCTCAACGCAGCCAATCTTAACTTCATCGCCTTCTGGCGCTACGGCCTGCATCCCGCCACCGGCACCGGCGTGATCTTTGTCCTCTTCGCCATCGCCGTCGCGGCCGCCGAGGCCGCGGTCGGTCTCGCCCTTGTGATCGCGGTTCATCGCCATCGCCAGAGCGTCCGCCTCCAGGAAGCCACCCAATTGAAAGGCTGACATGACCCTTTCCGTCCAACACCTCTGGCTCATTCCCGGGCTGCCGCTAGCCGCCGCCGCCGCTGGCGCGCTCACGCCCCGCAGTGGACGGAAATTCGCCGCTGGCGCCGCCATCGCCGCCCTGACCGGTGCGTGTCTGCTGTCCTGCCTCGCGCTCGCCCGAGCCCTGAATGATCCCGCCGCCCATCAGGTCTTCAACTGGAGCTGGTTTGATCTCGGCTCCAACGCCATCCGGCTCGGTCTCCTGCTCGATCCGCTGACGGCCTTCATGTGCGTGATGGTCACCTTCGTCAGCCTGCTCATCTTCATTTTCAGCACCGGCTACATGAAGGAAGATGCCAACTACGCACGCTTCTTTTGTTTCCTCAGCCTCTTTGCGGCGGCGATGCTCGGGCTGCTGGTGGCCAACAGTCTCCTCCTGCTCTTCGTCTGCTGGGAACTCGTCGGCCTCGCCTCGTATCTGCTCATCGGCTTCTGGTTCCACAAACCCGCCGCCGCCGCCGCTGCCAAGAAAGCTTTCATCACCACCCGCATCGGCGACCTTGGCTTCCTGCTCGGCCTGCTCTGGCTGCAGGACGCACAGGGCACCCTGCTCTTCTACGATCAGGGCGCCGGCATCCTCGAAGCGACCGCCCTCACCCACCTGACCCAGCTCCTGCCCTGCGGACTCGCCGCCTCGACCGCCATCGGCCTGCTTCTCTTCTGCGGTGCCATCGGCAAGTCCGGCCAGTTCCCGCTGCACGTCTGGCTGCCTGACGCCATGGAGGGTCCGACGCCCGTTTCCGCCCTGATCCATGCGGCCACCATGGTCGCCGCCGGCGTCTTCCTCATCGCCCGGATCTATCCGCTCATGGCCGCCGATCAGGTGCTGGCCGGCGTACCGCTGCACGCGCTCACGGTCGTCGCCTTCATCGGGGCGATCACAGCCCTCCTGGGCGCGTTGATCGCCGTCGCCCAGAACGACATCAAGCGCATCCTCGCGTTCTCCACGGTCTCGCAGCTCGGCTATATGATGCTGGCCTTGGGTGTCGGCTCGTGGGTCGCGGCCATCTTCCACCTCCTGACCCACGCCTTCTTCAAGGCCCTGCTCTTCCTCGGCGCTGGCTCGGTCATCCACGCCGCCCATCACGAGCAGGACATCCGCCGGCTCGGCGGCCTGCGGGGACCGATGCGCACCACCTTCGCGACCTTCGCCATCGGCATGATGGCCCTGGCCGGCGTGCCTTTCGTCTTCTCCGGCTTCTGGTCCAAGGAGGCCATCCTCCACGTCGCGCAAGGTTGGGAAGTTTCCTCCCTGCCGTTCTACGTCGGGCTCATCGCCGTCGTCCTCACTGCCTTCTACATGACCCGCTTGGTCGCCGAAACTTTCTTCGGCACCCCACGATCTGCCGCCGCCGGTCAGGCGCACGAATCCAGCGCGACGATGACCATTCCGCTTGTTGTTCTCGCGGTCTGCGCCGTGCTGCTCGGTTTCCTGGGCACTCCCGCCTACCCTTGGCTGCAGGCGCGCCTGCTCGGCGAAACCGGGGTGCACGGTCATTCGCTGGTTGAGGGCGGCGGTCTGATGATGATCTCGATCGTGCTCGTCGCTCTGGGTGTCGGCGTGGGCTGGGCTCTCTACGGCCGCCGCCCGCGGGTCGCCACCGAGTCGGTTGACCCGCTGGCCGCGCGCGCGCCCGGCGTGATCGCCGCGCTGGCGAACCGTCTCGGCTTCGACGAACTCTACGCCGCCACGGCGGGGAAACTGAATGACGGCTTCGCTATACTCGCGGATTTTCTTGATCGTTACGTCTGGAACGGTGCGATCCGCCTCCTCGCCGGGCTCGGCGAGTTGACCGGCCTGGCCAGCCGCGAGAACGACGAGGCGGGCTTCAACGCCGGCTTTGACGCGGCGAGTGCAAAACTTCGCGCCACCGGCCGGAGCTACTCCAAGGCGCAGACGGGCGAGGCCCACGGCTACCTGCGCACCCTCGCCCTCGGCTTTGTCGTGTTGCTGCTGCTGGTCATCCTTGGAGGTGCCCGATGAATGACTGGCCGCTGCTTTCGCTGCTCATCTTCATCCCCTGGGCCGGGGCGATCCTCCTGCTTGTGCTGCGCAGCCGCCTGGCCGCCAGTCTGGCCGCAACCCTGACCGTGCTTTTCAGTCTCTCCACGCTGGCCCTCGGCTTCGTCGTGCTTTCCCGCTTCGTGCCCACGGTCACGGCCATGCAGTTGGTCGAAAGACATGCCTGGATCTCCGCACTGAATGTGCATTACCACCTGGGCCTCGACGGACTCAGCCTCGTGCTGGTGCTGCTCACCGGCATCGTGTCGCCGGTGGCGCTCTTCGGCACGGTGCGGCAGGTCCGGTGCCCCGCCATCTACGGCGCCCTCTTCCTTTTCCTGCAGGGCAGCGCCCTGGGCGTGTTCCTCGCCCTGGATTTTTTCCCGTGGTTCATCTTCTGGGAGCTGAGCCTCGTGCCGGCCTTCTTCCTCATCAAGCTCTGGGGTGGCCCGGGCGCATCGCGCGCCGCCTACCAATTCGTCATCTACACGATGGGCGGCAGCGCGTTCATGCTCCTCAGTTTCGCCGCCCTCTACGCCGCCGCCGGCACTTTCAACTTTGTCGAGCTCGCAGCGCTCGCCCGTGATGGCGCTCTCGCCGTCAAGCTGGCGGCGGTGGGCGGCTTCTGGCCCCAGGCCGTGTTCCTCGGTATTTTGCTCGGTCTTGCGGTCAAGGTGCCGCTCTTCCCCTTCCATACCTGGCTGCCGCCGGCCTACGCCGAGGCGCCCACCGGTGCCTCGATGTTCCTCACCGGCGTCATGTCCAAGATGGGCGTCTACGGTTTCCTGCGCATCCTCTGGCCGCTGTTCCCCGTCCCGCTGCACCACGCGGCCGGTCCGCTCCTCTGGCTGGCTCTCGGTGGCGTGGTGTTGGGCGCCTTCGCGGCCATGAAGCAGACCGATCTCAAGCGCATGGTCGCCTACTCCTCGGTCAATCATCTCAGCTACTGTCTCCTCGCCCTCTTCGCAGTCGCGGCGGGCGGCCCGGCCAACCCGGCGGCGGTCACGGCCGCGCTCAGCGGCACCATTCTCCAGTTGTTCAATCACGGCCTCTCCGCCGCGGCGCTCTTCTACTGCGTCGGCCTCCTCCAATCCCGCGCCGCGGGCCGGCGCGGACTGGGTGACTTCGGCGGGGTGCGCACCGCCGCGCCCGTCTTTGCCGGGTTGTGCGGAATCGCGATGTTCTCCTCGCTCGGCCTGCCCGGTCTCAACGGCTTCGTCGGGGAGTTTCTCATCTTCCGCGGCGTCTTCGGCCTCGCCCCTTGGGCGGCGTCCATCGCGACCCTCGGCCTGCTCGCCACCGCCTTGTTTCTCCTGACTTTCTGGCAGCGTGTCTTCCACGGGCCGGTGGCCGGCGACGGCGTGAATTTCCCCGATCTCAACAAGCGTGAACTCATCACGCTGCTGCCGCTGGTCGCCCTCATGTTTGTGCTGGGCCTATTTCCTCAATTGCTCGCCGGTCTCATCAATCCGCTCGTCACCGCTTGGGCGGGCTCACTCCCATGAACACCCTGCCCTGCACCATTTACGTGGCCTTCGCCGGCGCCTTGCTCTGCTTGCTGGCCGGGAACCGTTCGGCGGGCACGGTGCGGTGGCTGGCCCTCCTGACCGCGCTCGCGGGCTGGGGCCTCACGCTGGCCGCCGCCTGGAAGTTCGTGCCGTCAGCCGGCCTGCAGTCCCTCGTGAATGTCCCGTGGATCCCCGAGTTCGGCATCCGCTATCACCTCGCGGCCGACGGCATCAGCCTGACCCTGCTTGTGCTCACGGGCCTCGCGGCGACCACGGGCGTGCTCTTCTCGTGGAACATCACCGAGCGCACCGGTGAATTCTTCGCCCTCTACCTAGCCCTGATTGGCGGCGTCTATGGCGTGTTTCTCAGCGCCGACACCTTCCTGCTCTTCGTCTTCTACGAGATCGCCATCGTTCCGAAGTATTTTCTCATCGCGAACTGGGGCTCCACCAACCGCGAATACGGCGCGATGAAGCTCGCGCTCTACTCCTTCGCAGGCAGCGCGCTGGTCCTGGCCGGCCTGCTCTGGGCTTACGCGGCGTCCGGCGGCGGCGGCTTCGGACTCGCGGAGCTCGCCAACGCGGCCGTGCATTTCAGCCGCACGGAGCAACTCGGCATGTTCGCCCTCGTTTTCACGGGCTTTGCCGTGCTGGCGGGTATGTTTCCCTTTCACACCTGGGCGCCCACCGGCCATGTCGCGGCCCCGACCGCCGCCTCGATGCTGCTGGCGGGCGTCGTGATGAAACTCGGCGCCTACGGCTGTCTGCGCGTGGCCATGCCGCTCTTCCCGATCGGGCTGACATTCTTCCAACCGGCCATCGCGTGGCTGGCGATCATCGGCATTCTCTACGCCGGCCTCATCGCCCTGGTGCAGGATGATTTCAAGTTCGTCATCGGCTACTCCAGCGTCAGCCACATGGGCTTTGTGCTGCTTGGCCTGGCCGCGGCGAATGCCACCTCCGTCGGTGGCGCCGTGCTGCAGATGTTCTCCCACGGCGTCATCGCCGGCCTGCTCTTTGCCGTGGTGGGCCGGATGGTCTACGACCGCACGCACACCCGCCAGCTCGCCGACTTGCGCGCCCTGCCCCTGCACCGGCTGATGCCGTTCGCGGCCGTCGTCTTCGTCCTCGCCGGCCTAGCCTCGATGGGGTTGCCCGGCTTCAGTGGTTTCCCGGCCGAGTTGAGCATCCTCATCGGCACATGGCAGGCAAAACCAGTCTGGGCTCTGGCTGCCGCCAGCGGCGTGCTGATTGCTGCAGCGTTCACCCTGCGCGCCATCCAGGTGTCTTTTTTCGGCCGCACGGGAACCGATCGCTGCACCACCGTGCTGGAGCCGCTGCCGCCCATCACCTGGCCGGAAAAAGCCGGCGCCCTGCTCCTGCTCGGCGCGACGATCTACCTCGGACTCAGCCCTGACACCCTGCTTGATTGGATCCGGCCCGCGCTGGAGTCGCCCACCTTCAAAGCCATGCTGACCGGAGGTGCCTCATGAATCCGAATTATGGGGAACTATTCCACGCCTTGCGGCCCGAGACTCACCTCGTGATCGGGGCCTTGCTCGTGCTCTTCTTTGACATGGTCTGGGCGCGGCATCGTCCGGCCAGCCGGCACCATGTCGCGCTCGCGGTCGGTCTCATCGCCCTGGGTTTGGCGGGTTACGCGGCGGCAACCCAAGGTTCACCCGGTCCGGTTTTCGGCCGCGTGCTCATGCTCGACATCCTCGCGAGCGCCACCCGCGCCGGAGTTATCCTGCTGGCCGCGTTGGCGCTGGCCCTGCTGCCCACTTCCGCCCGGTTGCGCCATCCGGCGGAATTTGTCGCCATCATCCTGTTTGCCACCTGCGGCTTCACCCTGATGGCCGCGGCCAACCAGCTGCTGATCGCCTTTCTCGCCATCGAACTGGCCAGCCTGTCCCTGTATGTGCTGGCCGGGTTCGACAAGACCAGTCCGGCCTCCGCCGAGGCGGGTTTGAAGTATTTTCTCTTTGGCGGAATGAGCGCGGCCTTCCTGCTCTTCGGCTTCAGCCTGCTCTACGGCCTGTCGGGCTCGATCCAACTGGACCAGATCGCCACCCAACTCATGCAGCAGGGCCAATCGCCTTTGTTCGTCGTCGCGCTCGTCATGGTGCTCGTCGCCTTCGGCTTCAAGGCCGCCGCGGCGCCGTTCCACCTCTGGGCGCCTGATGTCTACCAGGGTGCGCCCGCCTCGGCGGCCGCGCTGATCGCCTCGGCCTCGAAACTGGCCGGGCTGGTGATTTTCACCCGGCTGCTGTGGCCCGGCCTGGGCGCGGCCGCCGGCACCATTGCGCACCTGCCGGTGACCGTCGGCTGGGCCCCGGTCGTCGCCCTGCTCGCCGCAGCCTCGCTCCTGCTGGGCAACATCGGGGCCCTGGCCCAGACCAACGTCCGCCGCCTGCTCGCTTATTCCGCCATCGCGCATGCCGGCACGATGCTGCTCGGCGTGATCACCGCCGGTCGGATCGGCCCCGGACCGCTCTTCTACTACGCAGCCACCTATGGCCTGGCCACCGTGGGGGCTTTCGGCGTGCTCTCCGTCCTCGAAGCCAGCGGACCGGCGCAATCCCTCACCGACCTGGCGGGCCTGCACAAGCGCTCCCCGCTGCTCGCCGGCTGTCTCTCGGTCTGTGTGCTTTCACTGGCGGGCATCCCGCCACTCGCGGGTTTCTTCGCCAAGTTCGCCATCTTCGCCTCCGTGCTCCAGCTGGGAGGACTCGCCGGACCCGTCGGCTGGCTGGCGCTGGCCGCCATCGCCCTCAGTGCCGTGGCGTTCTACTATTACCTGCTCATCCTGAAGCAGGCCCTAATCGCGACCCCGGCAAAGGATGCCGCCCCGGTCAGGGTGCCGGCCCCTGCCGCTCTCGCCCTGCTCCTCGCCGCCGGCTTGATCGTGGCGCTCGGCGTGTGGCCCTCGGCGATTCTAGGGCTGTTTTAGTATTCCCGGCTGCGCAACCGGGCCCGCGTCATGCGTTCACGCAAGCCGCCCTCTTTGAGGAAAGCCGCCTCTAACTGCCGCAGCAACCGATCGAGCAGGAAGTTTGTCTGGTGGATTAGGCAGATCAGGATGTTCGCTACAACTTCCGGTGGCCGGGTCTCAATATAGGGCCCATAGGTCTCATAAGACGTATTTTTTCTGGTCCCAAGCTTCCGCACGTACAGCGCCTCCCGGCTGTCTTTGGCCTACTGCTTCAGTGCACGCACTCGCAGATAATCCTGATAATCCTCCAGTAGTTCCTCGAGACTGGCACGGGCCACGTTGACGAGCTTGATTTCCATCTCCTTGGAAGTGCCCGATGCCTGGCTGCCTTCGAGGATGTTCTGCTTTCCCGAGCGTGCGGCCTGCACCATCTGATCCACGGTGCGGTCACGCTTGTCCAAGAAGCGCGCACAGAACTTCACCGTGCCATCATACACGATGCGGGCCTTCTGAAAGGCCAGCAAGTCTTGGTAGCCACCGTGGGCCGGGATGAAGCCATCGTCTGCCATGAGAGCAGACCTATTGGCCCATAGGTCTTATGAGGCTTATATCTAGCCCGGCTCGCCCTTCTGGCAACCCGACTTTTTACACCCGCCAGCTTTGCAAGATGCGGATGTAGTTGGCGCGCTCGTGGGCCGCCGGATCCGGACACCGCCGCAGATTCAGCGCGCCGCGCAGTTCATCAAGGTTGTTGTAGTCGTGCTCGTCCATCCAGCGGCGCATGCCTTCGAGCAAAATGGTCAGCACCCCCGGACCCTGTTTGAGGAGGACGGACACGAGTTGCACGGTATGCGCACCCGCCAGCAAAGCCTTGATGACATCTTCCGTGTTGTGCACCCCACCGCTGCAGGCCAGCGAACCCTGCATATGCGGCGACAAAACTGCCAGCCAGCGCAGCCGGAGCAGCAACTCGGTCGAGTCCGACAGACGCAGCTGCGGAGTAACCTCGAGATCCTCCAGGTTGAAATCCGGCTGATAGAAACGGTTGAACAGGACGACGCCCTTGGCCCCGGCTTTCTCGAGCGAAAGGGCAAACTGCGCGGGAGCCGTATGGAAAGCCGATATTTTCACCGCCACCGGGATTATAACCTCGCCCACGACATCCTGCACGGTCTCGCGCATGTGTTTTTCAATGTCGTTGCCGCTCGCCAGCGGGTCTGTGGCGAGTTGGTAGAGATTCAGTTCGATCGCATCGGCCCCGGCCTGTTCGAACCGGCGCGCGTAGTCGGTCCATCCTCCGGGCCGGTAGCCATTGAGTGAGGCGATGACGGGGATTTTTAAGGTGCTCTTCAGGTGGCCGATCTGCTTGAGGTAGCGATCGGGGCTAAGCTGGTATTCCGAATATCCGGGGAAATATGAGGTTGCTTCCGCAAAGCTTTCCGAGGGTGTCTCGAGCAGGAAGGACAGCGCGCGCTGCTCATAGTCGATCTGCTCCTCGAAGAGCGAGCGCATGACAATCGCGCTGGCCCCGGCGTCCTCCAGCCGGCTGGCGGCGTCAAGGTTGTCGCAGAACGGCGAAGCGCCGACCATCAGCGGATTTTTGAGCGGCAGGCCAAGGTAGTTCGTGGTGAGTTGCATGGGCGGAATGGGTTCAGGATTTTGCGATGGCTGGCACCGGAGTGGACATCGTGACGCTGGCGGCCGGCACCGTTGCGGGCTGCTGCCCACCCGGTGTTGTGCCGGTGGACATCTTCCCATCCGCCGGCAAAGGCGCCGCCAGTTGTTGGTAGTAGGCGAATTGGCGGTGGACCTGCGCCTGGGCTTGAAGGCCCAGCTCGCTGGCCCGTTCGGGCGCGATATTCTTGAGAATGCCGAAGCGCGTCTCGTTCGCCATGAAGCGGGCGAGGTCGCCCTTGGGTGCGCCTGAATCCAACCGGAGGCCGGGCTCGCCCCGGGCGGCAACGGCGGGATTGTAGCGGAACAACGGCCAATAGCCGGTCTCGACCGCGAGCTTCTGCTGCTCGATACCGAGGTGGAGCGGGAAGCCGTGCGCAATGCAATGCGAGTACGCGATGATGAGCGCCGGTCCCTGGTGCGCCTCGGCCTCGCGGAAGGCCGTGACCGTCTGGCTGTCCTTGGCTCCGAAGGCCACCCGGGCGACATACACGTGACCGTACTGCATGGCCATGAGTGCGAGATCCTTCTTGGCCACCGCCTTGCCGCCGGCGGCGAACTTGGCGACCGCGGCGAGCGGGGTGGATTTCGAAGCCTGCCCACCGGTGTTCGAGTAAACCTCGGTGTCGAGCACCAGCACCTTCACGTTGGCCCCCGAGGCGAGCACATGGTCGAGACCGCCGTAGCCGATATCGTAGGCCCAGCCATCGCCGCCGACAATCCATACGGACTTCTTCACCAAGTCGTCCGCGAGCAGCTCAAGCCGGCGCGCATCAGCCCCCGGCACGTTCGTGAGCATGGCCCGGAGACCGACGACGCGGGCGCGTTGCACCGCGATGCCGGCCTCGGTGGTCTGATCCGCCCCGAGCAGGTCGCGGGCAAGATCCGGACCGATGGCCGCCGTCAATCGGGTGACCATCACGCGCGCCGTGCGGGCTCGCTGCTCGACGGCCAGGTGCAGGCCCAGACCGAACTCAGCGTTGTCCTCGAAGAGCGAATTGGCCCAGGCCGGACCCCGGCCCTCCTTGTTGGCACAATATGGCGTGGTCGGCAGGTTGCCGCCATAAATGGAGGAACAGCCTGTGGCGTTGGCAATGAGCAGCCGGTCGCCCACCAGTTGCGTGAGCAGCTTGAGGTAGGGTGTTTCGCCGCAACCCGAGCAGGCGCCCGAGAACTCGATGAGCGGCGCCAGGAATTGGGAACCCTTGGCTGTGGAACTGTCAACGGTGGCGCGATCCGGATCGGGCAGGCTGAGGAAGAAATCCCAGTTGGTGCGCTCGGCCGCGAGCCGCGGGGGCTGCTCGACCATGTCGATGGCCTTGTGGCGCGGGTTGGTCTTGTCCTTGGCGGGGCAGACCTGCACGCACAGCGAACAGCCGGTGCAATCCTCCGGCGCCACCTGCAGCGTGTAGCGCTGGCCGGGAAATTCGTTCGAGCGGAACGCCACCGATTGGAACGAAAGAGGAGCACCGGCGAGCTCGTTCGGGTCGTAAAACTTGGCCCGGATCGCCGCATGCGGGCAGACCAGGACGCACTTGTTGCACTGAATGCACAGCGCTGCATCCCAGGCGGGAATCTCGAACGCAATGTTGCGCTTTTCGAAGCGGGCGGTGCCCGTCGGCCAGCAACCGTCCAGCGGGATCGCGCTGACCGGCATCAGGTCGCCCTGGTTGGCCAAAAGCCGGGCGGTGACCTTCAGCACAAAATCGGAAGCGCCCGGGAACGAGGGCGGCACGGTCGCGGTCGCGGCCTTGTCGGGTGCCGCCGGCAGCGTCACTTCATGCAATCCGGCCAGCGCGGCGTCCACGGCCGCATAGTTCGTCCTCACGATCTGCTCGCCCTTGCGCCCGTAGGTTTTGTCGATCACCTTCTTGATCTGCTTGATGGCCTCGGCGGGGGGCAGGACGCCGGAGAGAGCGAAGAAGCAGGTCTGCAACACCGTGTTCGTGCGCCGGCCCATGCCGCTCATTTGCGCCACCTGGGTGGCATCGATCACATGGAGGCGGAGTTGCTTCGCGATCAACTGCTCCTGCCACTCGCGCGGCAGCTTGCTCCAGGTGGCCTCCGGCCCGTAGGGAGAATTGAGCAGCACCGTGGCGCCGGGCGCCGCGTAACCCAACACGTCGGTGCGACCGACGAAATTGAACTGGCTGCACGCCACAAAGCTGGCCTGCCGGATCAGGTAGGGCGCCCGGACCGGCCGTGGTCCGAACCGCAGGTGCGAGGTCGTCATCGAACCGGATTTCTTCGAATCGTAGACGAAGTAGCCCTGCGCGTAATTGTCGGTCTGCTCGCCGATGATCTTGATCGAGTTCTTGTTGGCCCCGACCGTGCCGTCCGCTCCGAGACCCACAAACACACAGCGCCGCACATCGGGCGCCTCCAGGTCGAAGTCCGCGTCAAAGGGCAGCGACAGGCCGCTGACGTCGTCCAGGATGCCGACGGTGAATCGGGCCTTGGGTGTTGGGGCCGCCAGGTTGTCCAAAACCGCCCGGACCATCCCCGGGGTAAATTCCTTCGAGCCAAGACCGTAACGACCGCCCACCACCCGGGGCATGAACCCGCCGGAAGTCAGCGCCTCGGCGAGCACGCCGACCACATTCAGATAAAGCGGTTCACCGACGGAACCGGGCTCCTTGGTCCGGTCGAGCACGGCAATGGACCGCACGCTCTTCGGCAGCACCTTGCGAAACGCCGCTGCGTCAAAGGGCAGGAACAGCCGGACCGCCACCACGCCGACTTTCTCGCCGCGGGCATTCAGCCATTCCACCGTCTCGGTGATCGTTTCAATCGAGCTGCCCATCGCGACAATCACGCGCTCCGCCTGGGGATCACCGCAGTAGTCGAACAGGTGGTAGCTGCGGCCCGTAACCACAGCGAATTTGTCCATCACCGCCTGCACCGTGGCGGGCAGGGTCGCATAGAATGGGTTCACGGCCTCGCGCCCCTGAAAGTAGACGTCGGGATTCTGCGCTGTGCCGCGCACGGTCGGCCGGTCGGGCGTCATGGCCCGCGCACGGAACGCGGCGATGTCCCCCTCGTCGATCACGGCCCGCAGGTCGTCGTCGGAGAGCGGGGCGAGCTTGGATACCTCGTGCGAGGTGCGGAAGCCGTCGAAAAAATGGATGAACGGCACCCGG
>JAYUBB010000223.1:0-4314 GCA_043741015.1 Opitutaceae bacterium | reverse complement strand
CTCGAATCCGCCCCCTGAGCTCCGATTGCCGCCCGCATGAAACTCCACGTCCTCCACCGCACCCGGTTCAAATATGCAACCAGTGTCCACGAAAGCTTCAACGAGGCGCGCCTCCAGCCCGTCAGCACGGGGCCGCAGACCTGCCACAGCTTTGTCCTCAAGGTGCTGCCCACCTCGCGGCTGTCCCACTACCTGGACTTCCATCTCAACTGCGTCCATCTCTTCGAGATCAACCAGCCGCATAGCGAGCTGAGCGTCGAGGCCAACTCGGTCGTCACCACCGGCGACACGCCGGCTTTGTCCGCTGAGGCCGTCCCTGTGTCCTTGGCCCGGATCGGAGAATGTGTGCGGCTGGATCGCTGCTACGATTTCCTGCAGTCGAGCACCTACGTCGAGGTCAACGTGGATCTTTGGCGGCTGGCCCTCGACGCCACCGATGGCCAGACCGACGCCTGGCAGGCAGCCCAGGCGATCATGCGCCATATCCACCGGGAATTCCGCTACCAGCCCGCCGTCACCCACGCCCACACCCACATGCGCGAGGTGCTCTCGGCCCGGGCCGGCGTCTGCCAGGATTTCGCCCATGTGATGATCGGCCTGTGCCGCGCTCTGAAGATTCCCGCCCGCTACGTCAGCGGCTACCTCTACAACGGCCCGGCCGACCAGTTAAAAGGCGCGCAGGCCAGCCACGCCTGGGTCGAGGTCTATGTGCTGGGTCACGGCTGGTGCGGCCTCGATCCTACCAACAACCGCCTGGTCGACGGTCACCATGTCAAGGTGGCCACCGGCCGCGACTATGCCGACGTCTCCCCGCTCAAGGGCACCTACCGCGGCACGGCAAAACGCGAACTGTCTGTTGATGTTCTCGTTTCCCGGCTGGAGGAAACGGACCCCGTGCCGGCCCTGCCCGGACTGGCCGCCCGCTCTGTCTGACCCACCAGTTGAGGCTCGCTAGCCTGGCCTTGGATTGGCATCAGCTTCCCAGTTCTTCACTGCCCATGCCTACCCCAAATCCGCCCGCCCCGGCTGCGCGCCTCGACTCGGTCGATCTGCTTCGTGGCCTTGTCATGATTGTCATGGCCCTGGACCACACCCGGGACTTCTTTCACTCCAGTGCCATTCAAGGCATCAACCCGCTCGATCTCGCCCGGACCACCCCATGGATTTTCCTCACGCGCTTCATCACGCATTATAGCGCGCCGACGTTCATGTTTCTGGCGGGCACGGGAGCGTATCTCTCGATCATGCGGGGTAAGTCGAAGCGCGAACTCTCCTGGTTCCTCGTCACCCGAGGCTTCTGGCTGATCTTTCTCGAACTCACGCTGCTCATGTGGTTCGGCTGGGAATTTGCCATCACTCCTACCAGCTATACTTTCGCCACGTTGTGGGCTTTGGGCTGGGCGATGATCACTCTCGCCGGGCTCATCCATCTGCCCCTACGGGTTATTTGTCTCTTTGGTCTGACCTTGATTCTAGGCCACAATGCCCTCGATGGCATCAAGCCCGAGAGCTGGGGAGCCTGGGCTCCTCTCTGGATGGTGCTGCATGCCGGTGGCAACTTTACCATCGCCGGGAAAATACAGCTATTCGCCTTTTATCCCTTGATCCCCTGGATCGGCGTCATGGCGGCCGGCTACAGTTTTGGCGCTATCTACCGGTGGGAATCAGCGCGGCGGCGCACCTGGCTGCTCCGGCTCGGCACGGCCCTGATCCTCGGCTTTGTGCTGCTGCGGTTCAGCAACCTCTACGGCAATCCCTCCCTCTGGGCACCGCAGAAGAACGCCGTGTTCACGGTGCTTTCGTTTATCAACTGCGCTAAATATCCGCCCTCGCTGCTTTACCTGTGCATGACGCTCGGCCCGGGACTGATTCTGCTGGCTTGGTTCGAGCGGGGCACCCCGGCCTGGCTCAAACCCGCCCTCGTCTTCGGCCGCGTGCCGATGTTCTACTACCTGCTCCACATCCCGCTCATCCACGCACTCGCCGTGCTAATGAACTGGTTTCGCTTTGGCGGCGGGAATTTTGCTGCCGTCAGAGTGCACGACGCCCCGCCACCCGATGCCGGAGTGGGCTTGATCTGGGTTTATGTCGTCTGGCTGGCCGTGGTCATTGGCCTCTATCCGCTTTGCAAGTGGTTCGCCGACCTGAAGCGCCGCCGGCGCGACGTCTGGCTGAGTTACTTCTAAGGACGGGTCTCAGCCCTTTGTCATGATGCAGGGATGGTCCCGTTTGGGTTCTCAGCGAACCGGACGGTCATGAAAACCCGGGCAGAACACCCCATGTTCATCACCCGTAACCTCTCGTGTCGGGGTGGGTCTTAGTCGGCAGCATGAAAACAAAAATTATCCTGTTAACCCTCACTTTGGCCGCGATTACCGCACCCGCGGCCCGGGCCGACCTCCTGGACAACATCATCGTCGACATCCGTCTCGGGCGGCGTGCGCCTCCTCCGCCTCCTGCCGTCGTGGTTGTGGTGGAGGACTCCGATCACGATCACCGTGGTTCGTCTGAGTGGGAACGCCGCCACTGGTATCAGCGTCAACAAGGCTATTACTATTATCCCGGCGGTGACGTCTATTACCGCCAGGCCGACCATGTGTGGTTTTATCAGGAACGCGGCCGGTGGCGCTCCGGCCGCAATCTGCCTGATTACATACGCATCGATTTCAACCGCAGTGTCACCATCAACATGGCCACCGACCGGCCCTACATGTACCACCAGCAGGTCGTGGCCCGTTATCCCTCCAACTACTTTGGCACCCGGGTGAGACTGCAGGACGATGACCGACGCGGCCGTGGTGATGACCGGCGGGATCATGACCGCGACAGGGACCATGAAAATCGCGACAAGTCGAAGGATCGGGACGATCGGCGATAAACTTAATCTGGTGAATCCCGCTTTATTCGCGGTGAGCCCGAAACTCTGAAGCCCGCCCGCCTCCCGGCGGGCGGGCTTTTTGTTTTGCTGGAGCCGCGGCGTTCAGCCCCGCATCGTCTCAGACCTTCGTCTTGAAATAGGCGATGGTCCGCTTGAGACCCTCGGCGAGCGGTACTTTCGGCTCCCACTTCAGGAATTTCTTGGCGAGCGTGATTTCAGGCCGCCGCTGCTTGGGGTCATCGGCCGGCAGCGGCAGGTGGATGATCTTGGACTTGCTCTTGGTCAGCTTGAGCACCTGTTCGGCCAGCTCGAGCATAGTGAACTCGCCCGGGTTGCCGAGGTTCACGGGGCCGACCGTCGCCGTTTGATTCATCATGCGGACAAACCCCTCTATCAGGTCATCCACGTAACAGAACGAGCGCGTCTGCGTGCCCTCGCCGTAGATGGTGAGGTTCTCACCCTTGAGGGCCTGTACAATGAAGTTGGAAACGACGCGTCCGTCGTTCGGATGCATGCGCGGGCCGTAGGTGTTGAAGATGCGGACGATGCGGATATCAACCTTGTGCTCGCGGTGGTAGTCGAAGAAGAGCGTCTCGGCGCAGCGCTTGCCCTCGTCGTAGCAGGAGCGGCGGCCGATGGGATTGACGTTGCCCCAGTAGCTCTCGGGCTGCGGGTGGATGGTCGGGTCGCCATAGACCTCAGAGGTGCTGGCCTGAAAGACCCGGGCTTTGACCCGCTTGGCGAGACCGAGGCAGTTGATCGCACCCATGACCGAGGTCTTCGTGGTCTTGATGGGGTTGTATTGGTAGTGCGGGGGCGAGGCCGGACAGGCGAGGTTGTAGATCTGGTCGACCTCATATTTAAACGGGTCGATGACGTCGTGCCGGACAAACTCGAACCCGGGATGCGCGGCCAGATGGGCGATGTTGGCCTTGGCCCCGGTGAAAAGATTGTCGAGACAAACGACCTCGTTGCCTTGCGCGAGCAGCTTGTCGCACAGGTGACTGCCGAGAAACCCTGCCCCGCCGGTAACAAGAATACGCATGGGATTTATGTAGGTAATTGCCCCGGGGCTAGCCAGCAAAACTTGCAGTAGGATCGGTGCGTTCTCCTGCCTCGTAGCGCTCGATCCAGGCGCGGTGCCAAGTCGCGTAATCACCGGCCTCGATGTGCGCCCGGGCCTGTGCGACAAGGTCGAGGTAGAAATGGACGTTGTGAATCGTCAGCAGCGTGCACGCGAGGATCTCGTTGGCCATGACGAGGTGCCTCAGGTAGGCGCGGGAGAAATTGCGGCAGGTGTAATTTTCCAACCCCTCGGCCACCGGCTGCGGGTCGGCCCGGTAGCGCTCGTTACGCAAATTGATGAGCCCGTCGGGCGTGAAGGCCGCGCCGTTGCGCGCCACGCGCGTCGGGTGCACGCAGTCGAACATGTCCAC
>JAYUBB010000222.1:0-13534 GCA_043741015.1 Opitutaceae bacterium | reverse complement strand
GACCCTCAAGTTCCGTCCCTGGTTGATGCTGCCGGAACGGCAGGTGACCGTGCCACGCGAGGGGCTGGTCGTCGGGCGAGGCGTATTTTACTCCGAGGTGCTCGGCCACGAGGCCAAGACGGACAAGAACCACACGCTGCTGCTGCTGCCGCCGCGTTACCTCGGGCACGAGGAATTGTTTGCCCGCACCTATCACATCTCCGGCACTTGCGAGGTTGGGTTGCTGAGGGCCTGGAGCTGGCTCAAAGAAGCGGTTGGCTTCGGAACGAAGCCGAAAACGGCCGCGGCTTGAGCGGATCAGTCGTTCATTCCTCGAGGAACGCCCGCAGGGCTTCGAGCTTCTCGGCCCAGTAGGCTTTCATTTTCTCGGCGGCATCGGGGGTGGGAAGCTTGGCGTGTTGCGGCACAACCTGGCATTTGAGGGAGCCCTTCGGCCAGAAATTGACACTCAGGAGGGTGTTGTCGGCCCAAAGGATGCGGATGGACTTGTGCGGGGTGGCCTTGCGGACGGTGAGCGGCGTGCGGGGCAGCCACTGCTCGCGCAAGGAGTTCTCCCGCCAGGCGGCAAAGGCGCGACCGACGGGGGCCGCAATGGTCTTGGCGACACTGATCTCAAAGCCGTCGGGCTTCTGGTGTTTAACCCGGAGCCCGCGCGCCTGCTCGTAGCCGACAGCCACCATCTGGCCCCACCAGTCGGCCAGGCGGTGGGCCCGCTGCAACCGCTGGACGATGTCCTTGTGGGGTAGCTTGGCCGCCCCGGCCTTGTCCAGCACGCCGAGCCATTCCCGCCAGGTCTTGCCGGTGGCTTTCTTGACGGCGGCGGAGCTGATCCCGCCATAGTTGTCCGCCGTACGTTTCATCAGAGTGCGGCCAGCTTACAATTGGGGGGCAGGGCCTCAAGACTGATGACGCTGATTGGTCTGAATCTTTTTGTTTCCGCTGCGCACCGAACATGCTAGGGATGGAGGCATGAGCGACGACAATGCCCCCAAGCTCCGGCTAAAACCCAAGCTGGGGAACGATCCATCTGTAGCTCCGCAAGAATCTGTCGCACCGGTTGAGCCGGTGCCGACCCCCGCGCCTGCAGCTGAAGTTGAAGCACCGAAACTCGTCCGGCTCAAACCCAAGCTCACGGCCGCCCCCGCCCAGGAAGTTGCGCCCGCGCCCGTGTCCGTTGCCGAGACTCCCGTTGAGTCGGTTTCTCCCGCAGCCGTGCCCGAGCCGGTGCGGCTTAGGCCCCGTTTGTCCGCCGCTCCCGTTGAAGCGGCAAGTGAACCTCCGACACCATCTCCGACGCCAACCCCCGACCCCGCCCCTGTTCAGGAGGCCGCTCCTGCGGTCGAGGTGCCCAAACCCGTGGTTAAATTTGGTCTCAAACCCAAGGCCGCGACTTCGGCGCAACCCACCGCCCCGGCCCCCGGTCCCGCGCCGGTTGCCGCCGGTCCTGCGGGACCGATGCCGCCGCCCTCAGGAACCGAACCAGTTGTGCTTGATGCCCCGCCCCCGCCTGTCACCGCCGAAACTGACCGGGGTGAGAATGGCGAGCCCGGCGAGATCACGGCCATGCGCACGGCTTCCGGCATGCCTTTCCCTCCTCCTCCCGGAGCTGCTGCCGGAAAATTCCCGCCGCCACCTGGGCAAAGGAAGACGTTGCAGGGAGCCGGCGGGGACGTGAGCCATGCACCGCAAGCGAAGGCCAAGGGTGCGAGGAAAAAACTTATTCTCATGGCGGGGGCCGGTATCGCGGCCCTGGTCGTGCTGGGCGGCGGATTTGTGGCTTATAAAAAATTAACCGCGGTTCCCCCGCCCCCGCTGAAGCTCAAGCTCGTGGTCAAACCGGTGATCCCGCAGGGTCAGGCGGTGACGCATGCAACGGCGGTGGTGGAGCAAGCCAAAGTACAGGCGGCTGCTTCCGTCAATGAAGTGATGGTCGCGGAAGTTCCCGCCCCGACCACGAAGGCCGCTGAACCAAAACCCGCGGAACCGGTGGTGGCCGTGGCTTCCGAACCGAAACCCGCGGAAGAAGTGAAACCCGCCGTGCCGTCCGCACCGAGTGTTGCGTTCCGCGGTTGGGTGGAAAACCTGAAGATCAGCGGGGTGCGCGGCGGAGCCAACCCCCGGGTTTTTGTCGGGAAGAATTCCTATCAGCGGGGTGATCTCGTGAATCCGCAGCTGGGCATCACGTTCGAAGATTACAGCGACACCACGCGTCTCCTCACCTTCAGGGACAAGACGGGCGCCAAGGTCGAGCGGCGGAACTGACCCGGGCAAGTTCAGCTGCGGCGCAACGCCGTCACCGGGCTGACCGACGTCGCGCGCCGGGCGGCCGCGGTCTCAGACGGAGGAGAGCACGGCCTTGATGCCGCGCAACAAGTCGGGATCGGTGGCGATCGCGAGGCTGCCGTTCACCACAAACTGCACGCCCATGCTCATGATGAGAAAGCCCATGATTTTCGTCATGGCGTTCACTCCGACGGGCCCGATGAAACCGACCAGCCGCCCGGAGACCCGGAGCACGGTATAGGTGATCAGCGCCACAGTCACGATGCCCGCAATGATCGCAACGTAATCGAGCCAGCCGGTGGCGAGGGAGGTGAAGCCGAGCGTCACGGCGATGGAGCCGGGGCCGCTGAGCATGGGCATGGCGAGCGGGGAAAAGGAGATGTCCTCCTTGCGCCGGGCGGCCTCGTGCTGCTCGGAGTCGGTCTCGATGGTCGTTTTGCGGGTGGCGAGCATGCCCATGCCGATGCCCGTGAGCAGAATTCCCCCGGCGATGCGCAACCCCGGGATCGAAATGCCGAAAAATTTCATGATGAACGTGCCGCCGATCAGGAAGCTCACGAGGATGGCCACCATATAGAAGGAGCCCTTGAGCGCCTGCTCGCGGCGGCGTTCGTCGCTGTCGCCCTCGGTGATGGCGAGGAAGGTCGGCCCCGCGGAGAGCGGGTTGATGATCGGCAGCAGGCCGATCAGGGTACCGAGGTAGATGCCCCAAAGATGGAGGAGGTCCGACATCCGGCCAAGCCTAGGTGGGGACGTCGGTTTGGCGAGCCACGACTACCACACGTCCACCGGGCCCTTGGGCACGGGAATGGCCTGGCGGCGCAGGACGGCCGGGTCATGCGGGTCGAGCATGAAGGAGGCGACCATCGGCTCGGGTTGGAACTTGGGCAGCAATTTGCCCTGCTCGTCACAGAACGGCGCGCGCCACTTTTCGTAGCTGGCGAGCAACGCCTCGAATTCCGCCCGCGTGCCGAACTGGGTGACGCCTTTCTTGAACTCCTTGGCCGGGCCGAAACGCTTCGCATACCACGAGGCCGGCTTGCGGAAGAGCCGGCAGCCGTGGTCCTCGCCGAAAACCTCGATCATCAGGTCAAGATGGCGGCGCATGACCTGCACCAGCGCGGGGTAGCCGGGCTCGGGCTTCAGTTCGCCCGTTTGCAGGTAGTGCTCGGTGTGGGCGAAGATCCACGGATTGTAGAACGCGCCGCGGCCGATGCTCACGCCAGCACAGCCGGTCTCGGTGAACATGTGCTTCGCCGCTTCGGGCGTGGTGACGTCGCCGTTGCCGATGACGGGGATGTTTTTCACGGCCTGCACGACAGCGCGGATGCCGGCGAGATTGACCGTGCCGGTGAAGCCCTGCGCGCGGGTGCGACCATGCACAAAGATGGCGGCGACTCCGGAGTCCTCCAGCACCCGCGCAAGATCCGGGGCGGTGAGGTTGTTTTCGTCCCAGCCGAGGCGCATCTTGGCGGTAATGGGTATCTTCACGGCGCCGACCATGCCGCGGACGAGAGCGGCGGTCTTGCCCAGCTCGGTCATCATGGCGGAACCGCCGCCGATGCCGGTTACTTTTTTGACGGGACAGCCCATGTTGATGTCGACCGAGGCAATGCCGAGCGATTCGATGATCTCGGCGGCGTCGCGCATTTCCTCCGGCACGGCGCCGAAGAGCTGGACGGCGAGCCGATTTTCGGCGGGGCAGGTGCGGATGAGCTGGAGGGCGCGCGGGTTTTTCTCAATGAGTGACCGGGCGTTGACCAGATCGGTGGTGGTCCAGTCGAGGCCGCCGATTTCGCGCACAACGAGACGGAAGGGCAGGTTGGTGTAGCCCGCCAGCGGAGACAGAAAGAGGTTCGACCGCAGCTCGTAGGGGCCGATGCGCATGGCGCGGGGCGGCCTCAACGGGAGTCCAGGGCCCGCTTCATGCGGGCGAGGGCTGCGGTGAGGGTGGCGCGCGGGCAGCCGAAGTTGAGCCGCACAAATTTTCCGGCGGGCGCGCCGTATTGCGCGCCGTCGGCCAGACCGACGCCGTGCTGCTCGAAAAACTGGCCGGGATTATCCAGCTTGAGCGCGGATACGTCGAGCCACGCGAGGTAGGTGGCTTCACAGGGAGTCAGCTTGATCGCAGGGAGGTTGTCCTTGAGGAAGCCGGCGATCAGGTCGCGGTTGCCGCGCAAGCAGGCGAGGAGGGCCTGGCGCCAGGGTTCGCTGTCGCGGAAGGCGGCTTCGCACGCGGCGTAGCCGAGGACGTTCATTTCGGGCACAATGCCAGCCATCGCGCGCCCGAATTGCTGGCGGACCTTGGCGTCGGAGATGATGGCGAACGAGCAGGCCAGGCCGGGGATGTTGTAGGTCTTGCTCGGGGCCAGCAGCGTGATGGTGCGAGCCGCGGCGGTGGCCGACAGGCTGGCGACCGGGATATGCGGGAGGCCGTCGAGGATAAGGTCGCAGTGGATGTCGTCGGAGACGAGGACGAGGTTGTGGCGTTCGCAGAAGCCGGCGACCTGCTCAAGCTCCGTGCGGGTGAAGACGCGGCCGACGGGATTGTGCGGGCTGCAGAGAAAGAAAATCCGGGTGCGGGGCGTGACGGCGCGCTCCATGGCGGCCCAGTCGAATTCATAGCGGCCGTCGGCGCGGACGACGAGCGGGACGGCAATGGTTTCGCGCCCCATGTTCCTCGGTGCGCTCATGAAGGGCGGATAGATGGGAGTGGCCGTGATCACGGCATCGCCTTTTTCGCCGAAGGCGCCGGCGGCGAGATTGAGACCGGTGACAAGGCCCGGGAGCCACACGATCCAGGCGGGGTCGATCTTCCAGCTATAGTGGGAGGCGCAGTAATCGACTACCGTCTGGGTCAGCGGGGGCAGGGCCATGCCGTAGCCGAAGACGCCGTGATCCACCCGGCGGCGGAGGGCGGCAATAATGGCGGGGGACGCCGCAAAATCCATGTCGGCGATCCACAGCGGGAGGATGTCCCGGCCCGCGAATTTGCGCCACTTGCGGCTGTCGCTGGCGGTGCGGTCGGTCACGGTGTCGAAATCAAAGGTCATGCGGTAGGGAGTGATTGAAGCCGCCCGGCTCCGGGTGGCCACGGAAAAACGCCGGCGTGACGGAGTTTCCCGACTGGGCGTCACACAGTGCGGCGGAAATTCCCACCCGGGGTGTGCGCCGTCGCGGCAAGTCGCGGATTTTTCGCAGGTTGCGCGCCACCGCCACCTGGCCCGCGCCCTGCACTAGGCCGGCACAGTCTTTAATCAACCAACCACAGGAAAACATCATCATGAACCGCATCATTCGTTATACCTATCCGCGCAGCGCGAGCCAGTTTCCCTTGCTCGCGAACCGCAGTCCTTGGGCCGGCCTGGAGTCGGAAGTCGATCGTCTGTTTCAGGCCGCGCTGGCCGACTTCCCCGCGCCGGCGTTTGCTCCGCGCTTCCCGGTCGATCTCTACGAGGACAAGGACAACACCTACGTCCGCGCCGAGCTCCCGGGCGTGAGTCGCGAGGCCATCAACGTCGAGATGGTCGACGGCTACCTGAACCTCAACGCCTCGCGCAAGCAGGGCGAGGAGTCATTCAGCCTCAACCGCTCGATTGCCATCCCGGAGGCCGTGCAGGCCGACAAGGTCGCCGCCACCTACGAGAACGGGGTCCTCACCGTCACCCTGCCCAAGCAGGAGCAGGCCAAGCCCCGCAAGATCAACATCACGGTCAACTGATCACCCACCACCCATCATCACCAGGAGGAATTAGCCATGAATCTCTTCAACCAGATCGTTCCGCGTCTCTCTCGTCAGCTGGGCCGCCAGCCGAACGGCGAGCCGGCCGCCACCGAAACCGAATTCACTGTCAAGCCGGCCTACGAGCTCACTGAATCACCCGAGGCTTGGGGCCTGACCGCCCACCTGCCGGGGGTGACCAAGGAAGGACTGGAGCTTACCGCCGAGGATGGCCGGATCACGGTTCGAGGCCGCCGAGGCTGGCAGAAGCCCGAAGGGTGGACCGCGGTTTATCGCGAGTCGCTTGACGCGCCCTATGAACTCACCCTCGAGCACGACAACACAGTCGAGGCCGGGAAGATCCATGCGGAGCTCAAGGACGGCGTGCTGCGGGTCTCCCTGCCCAAGGCCGAGGCGGTCAAGCCCCGCAAGATTGCGGTCAGCTGAATCTTTTTCGTGCCGAGATTGAGCCCGTGAGCGTTTCGGCACGGAATAAGCTCAGCAGTCATTTAATTTATCCGGCGGCTTAGGGGTAGGTCGTCGGGTGATCTGCCCGCTTGGCGCGGGCAAATCGCCGGGAGCCTGTCTACAGGCCCCGGCGGTTTTCTTTTCAGATCCCGGGTCGCGCCAGTAGGCGTTGACGCAGGTTGCGGGGGACAACTACATAGCTGGTTTACATGATCCCGCTATTCGCCGCCGCCGACCTCATCCCGGCGGCCCTGCACACCCCTTGGGAATGGCTGCTCGCCATTCTGCAGATCGTGCTGATCGATATCGTGCTGGCGGGCGACAATGCCGTGGTCATTGCCCTGGCGGTGCGCCGTTTGGAAAAAAAGGAACGGCTCTGGGGCATCTTTATCGGTTCGGGCATGGCCGTGGTGTTGCGGGTCGGGCTGACCTTCGTGGCTTCGCAACTGCTCAGCTTCAGCTACGTCAAGCTGGCGGGTGGGGCATTGATCCTCTGGATCGCCGTCAAACTTCTCCGGGAAAACACCGGGGACCCGGCAGGGCGGGGTGAGGCGAAAAGCCTCTGGCAGGCCGTCTGGCTCATTACGGTGGCCGACATCACCATGTCGCTCGACAACGTGCTCGCGGTCGCCGGGGCCTCGCGGGGCAGTTTCGGCCTGCTGCTTTTCGGTCTGGGGCTGAGCATTCCGCTGGTCGTGTTCACCAGCAGCCTGCTCTCCCGGTTGATGGACCGCTATCCGGTCATCGTTTACCTCGGCGCGGCGGTGCTCGGCTGGGTCGGGGGCGGCATGATCATGACCGACCGGCTGATCGTCGAACTCTGGCCCGCCTCCGGGTTGGAGATCCGGGCCGTGGAAGTGCTTTGCACCGCCTTGGTCGTGCTGATTCCGCTGGTGCTCCGCCAGCGGCCGCGGGGCCGGCCGCCATCCGGGTAAACTCTTTGACAAGCCGGTGCAGCCGCTTTCAAACAGCATCGACTGTCGAAATGAAATCACTCCGAACCATTGCCCTGCTCCTTCTCTTGATCCTGTCTTCGCAGGCGCAGGAGGCGGTCCACCCGACTGACGCCGAAAACACCACCGCGGCGGCGGCGGTCGCCACGGGTCACGCGAAACCGCGCCCGCCCGATTTTCTCGAGCATCTGGTGGATGCCACGCTCGAAATCTTCGACGTCCGAAGCTCGGAAAACACCGTGGCCCACTACGCCATTGCGGCGCTCTTTCTGGTTGGCGCACTCCTGCTGCGCCGGGTGGCAACCAACTTTATCTTCGGCCAGTTGCAGAAACTGGCGGCCAAGACCGCGACGACGTTCGACGACAAGCTGTTCCCGGCCATGGAGGCACCCGTGACGACCTTCATCATGCTGACCGGCATCTTTGCCGCGCTCAAGGTGCTGAAACTGTCCGCCTCGACCGACGAGATGATCGGCTATGGCTCAACCGTGGCGTTCACCCTTGTAACCTTCTGGGGTCTGTTGCGCGCGTTTGACGCCGTGCTCGATCATGCCCAGGAGATTGCGCTGAAGAAGCAAATGGGCGTCGCGGCCTTCATGCCATGGATCAAGAAAACGCTGGTCACCCTGTTCGTGGTCATGGGGGTGCTCATGGTGGTCCAGAGCCTCGGGTTTGACGTGAAGGCATTGCTCGCCGGCCTCGGTATCGGCGGCCTGGCCTTTGCCCTCGCGGCCCAGGACACCATCGCGAATCTCTTTGGTTCCATCGTCGTGGCGATCGACCAGCCGTTCCGCCTCGGCGAGACCGTCAAGATTGGAGCCAGCCAGGGCACGGTGGAAGACATCGGGCTGCGCTCGACCAAGATCCGCCTGGGCGACAAATCGCTCGCCATCATCCCCAACCGCACGGTGGCCAACGAGGCCATCGTCAATCTCTCGCGCTTCACTGGCCGTCGCGTGGAACAGGTCTTCGGCCTCACCTACGAGGCGCAGCCCGCCCAACTGGAGGCGCTGGTCACCGAGATCCGCGGACTCATCAACGCCGAGCCTGAGGTGAATTCCGCCGATACGCATGTCTATTTCCGCGACCTCAACGCGTCATCCCTCGACGTCTGGGTCGTCTACGTGGTCAAGGACCCCGACTTTGCGCGGCACATGGCCCTGCGCCAGCGGCTCAATCTCGCCATCATGCGTGCGGTCGGGGCCCGCGGCCTGGCTTTCGCCTTCCCGACGCGGACGTTGCACATCCCGACTCTGCCGGAGCGCAAGGCCTGAACCCCGGATCAATCCAGGGTCTGCCGGTAGCGTTTCACGCCGATGGTCATCGCCACGGCGAGGAACAGCAGCAGCGGCCACAGCTCGGGGGCAATCTCCGCGAGCCCGTTGCCTTTTAACAGAATGCCGCGCGCCATGCGTAAAAAATGGGTGTTGGGCAGGCAGGAGCCGATCCACTGCGCCCACTCCGGCATGCCGCGGAACGGAAACATGAAACCCGAAAGCAGGATCGACGGCAGAAAGAAAAAGAACGCCATTTGCACCGCCTGCAGCTGGTTTTGCGCGAGGGTGGAAAAGGTAATGCCCACCGAGAGGTTGGCGGCAATGAAGAGCAGGGACACGGCGTAGAGCAGGGCAAAACTGCCGACCATCGGCACATGGAAGATGAAATGCGCCGCCAGCAGAATCAGCGTCACCTGCACATAGCCGACGGCGATGTAGGGCAGGATTTTTCCGGCCATGACCTCAAACGGCCGCACGGGGGTGGCCAGGAGATTTTCCATTGTGCCCCGCTCGCGTTCACGCGTGATGGCGAGGGCGGTGATGACGACCATTGTCATGGTGAGCACCACCCCCATCAGGCCGGGCACAATATTGTATTGGGTGATATTCTCGGGGTTGTAGTGCGCGTGGATGCGAAAATCCACCGGACCCTCCCGGGCGCGCAGCCGCGCCAGCGGGCCGGGCAGATCGCGGTTGAAGACGGTGTCGGCGAGGGCGCGCGTGGCGGAGACCGCCGGGCCGACGGCCGCCGGGTCGGTGGCGTCGGCCTCGATCAGCACGGTGGGGCGTTCCCCGCGCAGGAGCAGACGCGAGAAATCCTCGGGGATGTTGATGACGAACTGCACTTCGCCGACTTGCAGCAGGTGTTGTGCGTCCGCCTCGGTGGCGGTCTCGCGCACGAGGGAGAAATAGCCGCTGTTCTTCAGTGCGGCCACGAGCGTGCGGGCAAACGGGCCCTGATCGGCCGCCCGGATGGCGGCGGGCAGGTGCTTCGGGTCGGAATTGATCGCGAAGCCGAAAATGATGAGTTGCATCAACGGAATGCCGACCATCATGCCGAAGGTCACGCGGTCGCGCTTCATCTGGATGAATTCTTTCAGCACGATGGCCCAGAACCGATGGAGGGTGAAGCGGCGCATGCTCACGAAAAATTGTCCTGAGCCTCGTCCATCAGGCTGATGAAGACGTCCTCGAGGCCGGCGCGGATCTTTCGCCAGTCGTGTTGCGGGTGGCGCACGGCGGCGATGGTGGAGTCGAGTTGCGTGGCGTCGCGGCCGCTCACGTGCAGCGTGTTGCCGAAGGCCACCACCTGCTCAACCCCCGGCCGGCCGCGCAGGGAGTTGGCGAGGGCACGCAAGCCGGGCCCGGACACGGTCCAAGTGGTCAGGCGGGCGGTGGTGAGCACTTCGTCGAGGGTGCCGCGCGTGAGCAGATTGCCGTAGGCGAGGTAGGCGAGCCGGTGGCAGCGCTCGGCCTCATCCATATAGTGTGTCGTGATGAGCACCGTAAGCCCGTCGGCGGCGAGCCGGTGGATCTCGTCCCAGAATTCGCGGCGCGCCTTCGGGTCCACGCCCGCGGTGGGCTCGTCCAGGAGCAGGAGCTGCGGGGAGTGGATCAGGCAGGCGGCGAGGGCGAGCCGTTGCTTCCAGCCGCCGGACAGCTGCCCCGCCAGCTGGTGGCTGCGGTTGGCCAGGCCGAGCCGCTCGAGGCTGTGTTCCACGGCGGTCGGGCGGTCGGGCACGGCGTAGATGCGGGCGATGAAGTCCAGATTTTCGCGGATGCTGAGATCCTCATAGTAGCTGAAACGCTGAGTCATGTAGCCGACGTGACGCTTGATGTCGGTCTGCTGGGCGCGCAGGTCGTAGCCGAGACAGGTGCCGGTGCCGGCGTCAGGGGTGAGCAGGCCGCAGAGCATGCGGATGAACGTGGTCTTGCCGGAGCCGTTGGGCCCGAGGAAACCGTAGATCTCGCCGCGGCGCACCTGCAGGTCGATCGCGTTGACGACCGTCTTGCTGCCGAAGCGTTTCGTGACGCCGGCGACGTCGATGGCGTAGTCCGTTGCGCTCATTGACGTCACGGCACGGGGGTTACTTCCGCGGGCTGGCCGGGATGCAGATCGCGCGCGGCGGCCGGGTCGAAAACGGCCTCAACCATGAAGACGAGTTTGGCCCGGTTTTCCCGATTGTAGAGGACGGGCGGGGTGTATTCGGGCTTGGGCGAAAGGTAGCTGATGCGGGCTTCGAGCGGGGCGGCCAGGCCGGAGAGCGCGACCCTGACCGTGCCACCGGCCTTCAACGCGGCGAACTCCGCCTCGGGCACGAAGAAACGAACCTTGATGTTCTCGGACGGCAGCAAGGAGATGATCGGCGAGGCCGCGGAGACGAACTCGCCCTCGCGGTAGAGCGTATCGTAAATGAGCCCGGCGCGCGGAGCTGTCTGGCTTTTCTGCGCCACCGCCCAACCGGCCCGGTCGAGCGCAGCCTGCGCGGCGGCCGTTTCGGATTCGGCGGCGGCGATGACATCGGGGCGGGCGCCGAGTTGCGCGGTGGCGAGCTGGGCGGCCGTCTCCGCGATGAGCGTAAGGTGGGCCTCATGGTTGAGGCGCACGCGATCATAGTCGTCGTCCGAGAGGACCGTGGTCTGGTGGAGCTTCGTGGCGCGCTCCATTTCCAGCCGGGAGAGTTCAGCGGTGGTGCGGGCCTGGGCCAGCCGGGCCTCAAGCGCCGCGAGCTCGGAAGGCCGCTGGCCTTTCCGCAGGTCGGCAAGGCGCGCCTGCACTTGGCGCAGCCGTTCGGCGGATTCATGCAAGGTGGCGAGTTCGGCTCCCTGCTCGAGGCTGAAGAGGGGCGCGCCGGAGGAGACGCGGGCGCCCTTCTGCACGGCGAGGGTTTCCAGCCGGCCCGCAAGCGGCGAGGCGAGATAAACAAATTCACCTTCAAGGTATCCCTGGTAGGCGGAGGAGCCGGCCCGGCGGCAACCTGACATGAGCCACAGTGCAGTCAGCGCCACGGTGGTGGTGCAATTTGCCATCGAGCGAGCATTCATGAAAACCAACATGACCGCCCCCCGCGGAACGTCCAAGCCAAAGGCGCTTGGCTATTGCCTGAGTGCCGGTCCCGCCTACGTTGTTTTTCGTGTCCGGAGAAACCAACAGCAGCGTGAAGGCGGAAATTTCCCCCCGGCTCGCGAACAAGGATTTTGCGGGCCTCATCAGGCTGGCCGCGGCGGATCAAGCGGCGGGGCCCCGACCCAGCGACGTCGGGTGCACCGTTGGTAAGCACATTGGTGGGCGCGACCGGCATCATCATCTATTGCACGAGGGCCGGCCTTATCCTGACAGGGATGCTTACGGATGAAGCCGGTGTTGCTCTATGATGGGCAATGCGGCCTCTGCAATCGGGTCGTGCATCTGTTGCTCCGGACTGACCGGGCCGGCCGGCTGAGTTACGCGCCATTGCAGAGCGCGCTGGCGCAGAATTATCTGCGGACGCAGGGATTGCCGACGGCGGATTTCGACAGCCTGGTTTTTGTGCCGGACTGGGATGCGCCAATCGTTGGAGCCTATTGCCTGCGTACCGATGGGGCGCTGGCGGCGGCCGAAGAAGTCGGCGGCGTCTGGCGTCTGGTCACCTGGACAGGCGTGTTGCCGGCGGGGCTGCGCGATCTCTTCTACAAATTGATCGCCCGTTCGCGTTACGCGCTCTTTGGCGAATACCGACCCTCGCCACTGCCCGACCCGGCGTGGGAGAAACGGTTCATCGCCCGCTGAGGCATGGCCAAACAAAAAGGCCGGACGTGTGTCCGGCCTCGGTTGAATACGGGTGTGGAGGGCGATTATTCGCGACCGTAGCCGCCACCGCCACCGCGTTCGCCACCACCGTCGCGGTAGCCACCGCCACCGCGGTAACCACCGCCGCCACCACCACTCCGCCCGCCGCGTCCGCCGCGGCCACCACCGTAGCCACCCCGCCCGCCGCCACCGCCGAAGCCGCCTGAACCGGGCGCACGTTCCTCGCGCGGACGCGCGATGTTGACCGCCAGGGCGCGCCCTTCGATCTCGTGGCCGTGGAACTTCTCCACACATTGCTGGGCCTCGTCACCGTTCGCCATCGTCACGAAGGCGAATCCACGGGAACGACCGGTAAATTTGTCGAAGATGATCTCGACGACGCTGACGGTGCCGACCTGGCCGAACAGGGCCTCGAGGTCCTGCGCGGTGCTGGCGAAGGGAAGGTTCCCCACGTAGAGCTTGTTGTTTTCTGCCATGTGATGATAAGAGCTGATGCTGCTGCCTTGCCGCCCGTCCCCGGCTGTCGGATTTCAAATCATCACTGAACACCAGCGCTCACCTGACAATTCTCCGTGGCGGTAGAAACTAACAAACAACCAACCCAACGCGGGGAAGGCTGGCTCGGCGGACGGTCTTAGCAAGCGATTATTGGGCGGGAAACCAAGGGGCCGACCGGACCATCGGAACAATCTCCCTATGAAAAAATGAATTCTCCCTCTAGAAAATCGTTGCATTGCATCGGCCGGGTTCTATGACGAATAGCACTATGGCTAAATCCTCCCGTAAACCTAACGCCGCTTTCATGAAGCCGGTCACCCCTGACGCCAAGCTCGCTCTTGTCGTTGGTTCAACTCCGTTGCCCCGCACGGAAATGACGAAGAAACTCTGGGCCTACATTAAAAAGAATGGCCTGCAGGACAAAAAGAACCGCCGCATGATCAATGCCGACGACGCCCTCAAGGCCGTCTTCAATGGCAAAGCTCAGGTCAGCATGTTCGACATGACCAAGCTGGTCAGCAAGCACGTCTCCTGATTTCAGCCC
>JAYUBB010000221.1:0-4334 GCA_043741015.1 Opitutaceae bacterium | reverse complement strand
ATCGTCGCTCATGTTGGTGAACGGCAGCACCGCGATGGACTTGTCCAGCAGCACGGCCTCCGCCGGGGTCGGAGGCGCGGCCTTCCGCGACCAAAACGGAGTGCTGGCGCCGACCGCCAATACCAGGCCCACGGCCACCAGCAGCCATTTCCGGCGTGGCCGGGCCGGGTGCGTCCCAACCGGCGCAACCGGCGGCAATGGATGCGACCGCTGCTGGGCGAGCAAGGCCCGCACGCGGTCCACAAACGGGGTGTTGGGCACGCCCCGCGGCAGCCGCGTCCACTGCGTGCGCCGGAACGATTCCGGCACCAGCGCGCCCTCCTCCGGCGTGTCGTCGATCGTGATCGGCAGCAGGAAAGAAGTACCTTCCGCCATCAAGTGCGTGCGTTCCTCGGCGAGTTTCCACTCCAGCCGGAAGTAGGCTTCGCGACGCGCCTGCGTCTGCGCCGAGATGATCGGGATGAACAGCGAACACTCCTTGATCTGCCGGCGGATTTTCTGGTCCCAGGCATCGCCGCCCTCCAGCCCGGCTTCGTCAAACCACACCTCGACCTCGAATGCGCTCAGTGCGTCCGCGATGCGCCGGGCCGCCGCCAGGTCCTCGCGGGCGTAGCTGATGAAGACGGATTGGCCGGGCGCGCTCATCGTGACGCGGCGCCCTGCACCAGCACCGCATGGCAGGCACGGACGGTTTTGGCTTCCGGATTCATGGACAGGTGCAGCTTTGGCTCACCCGTCAACCACGGCAAGGCGCGAGTGCGCCCGTTCGTCGCCGCTACTGCAAATCCACCCACAGCACCGGCTCGCGGATCGGAAAATTACGGCGGACCTCCCCCCACCTGATCAACGCAGTGCGTGGGCGACGGCGGCTACTGGATCACGGCCATAGCCCGATGCGTGAACCACATTCGGCGCAGTAAGGCGTGAGTGGATCGCGACGGCCCGTGACTCGACAACCACACCTGAACTGCTAGCTTCCGGCTTCCACCCACCCCGGCCATGTCGGAAGAATACCACATCGATCAGGAACAGCGCGTCATCTGGACCCGCTGCTGGGGCGTCCTGTCCGACGAGGACGTCGTACGCCATCAGGACAATCTGAAGGCGGATCCCCTTTTCATGCCCACCTTGAATCAGCTGGTCGATGCCCGCGAGGTGACGGAGGTGACGGTCTCCGCCCGGACCGTGCGGCAACTGGGACAAAGCAAGTTGTTCACTCCAGAGTCCCGGCGCGCCTATGTCGTAACCAAGGATGTGATTTTCGGTCTCGTCCGGATGTATGAGCTCTACCAGAGCCTGCGCGGCGCGCAGAACGTCCGGGTCTTCCGCGAACGTGCCGGGGCCGTGGCCTGGCTGAACGTCACCGACCCAGCGACCGCACCGCCGCCTCGCCGCCCGGACGCAGGGTAGGTGGCCCGGAGCCGCCGTTCATCCCGGGGAAAGTCCCTTTTGTCCTATTGGCATGCGCCCCGGAGCTGTGCTAGGTTCAGCTCAACCCAAATCCCACCCTTATGTTGAAACGCTCCTTGGTTATCACCGCCCTTCTCGTCTCGGCTCTGGCCCTGCGTGCCGCCCCCGTCGCCGTCGAAGGTTTCTCCTACGTCAAGTCCCTCGGCGGCATCGATGAATACCGCCTCGACTCGAACGGCCTCCAGGTCCTCCTGCTCTCCGACCGCACCGCTCCCGTCGCGACCTTCATGGTCACCTACCGCGTCGGTTCGCGCAACGAGGTCACCGGCTCCACCGGCTCCACCCACCTACTCGAACACCTGATGTTCAAGGGCGGCCCGAACTACAACGATGCGAAGGGCAACAGCGTGAAACAGTTTCTGGAGAAAGTCGGCGCCCGCTACAACGCCACCACCTACCTCGACCGCACCAACTACTACGCCGAGGTCGCCAGCGAGCACCTCGAGGCTTACCTGGCCATCGAGGCCGACCGCATGCGCAACCTCTGGATCCGGGAGGACGACCGCCGCCCCGAGATGACCGTCGTGCGCAATGAATTCGAGATCGGCGAGAACAACCCCACCGAGGCGCTCGACAAGGAAATCTTCGCCGCCGCCTTCCAAGCCCACCCCTACCACCACAGCACCATCGGCTGGCGCAGTGACATCGAGAAGGTCGCCATCGAGAAGCTGCGCGCGTTCTACGACACCTTCTACTGGCCCGACAACGCCACCGCCACCCTCATCGGCGACTTCGACCCCGTCGCCGCCCTCGGCCTCGTGAAGAAATACTACGGCGCCTACCCCAAGGCCCCGCACCCCATCCCGCAGGTCTACACCGAGGAACCCGAGCAGACCGGCCCCCGCCGCGTCATGGTCCAGCGCGCCGGCGAACTCGGCACCGTCGGCGTCAGCTACAAGAGCCCCGCCGGCTCGCACGCCGACTATCCCGCCCTCGAAGTCCTCGGCATGATCATGAGCAGCGGCAAGACCAGCCGCTACTACCGCGCCCTCACTGACAAGAACCTCACGACCAGCGTGAGCGCCGAGCCCGGCTTCTTCCACGATCCCTCCCTCTTCCAAGTCTACGCCAACCTCGCCCCCGGGGCCACGCACGAGGCCGTGGAGAAAATCATTCTCGACGAGGTCGCCAAGGTGAAGGCCGACGGCGTGACCGACGCCGAGGTCGCCACCGCGCTCGGCAAGATCAAGGCCAGCACCGCCTACAGCCGCGACGGCTCCTTCTCCATCGCCAGCAAGATCAACGAGGACATCGCCACCGGCGACTGGACCCTCTACGTCACGCTCGACGAGGCGCTCGGCAAGGTCACGGCCGCCGACGTCAAGCGCGTCGCCAACCTCTACCTCGACCAGAACAAGAGCACCACCGGCTGGTTCGTGCCGATCGTCGCCCCGGCCCCCGCCGCCAAATAAGCCTCAACCCCTTCTACCCATGAAACGTTTTACCCGCTTCCTGCTCCTTGCTCCCTCCTCCCTGCTCCTCGCCGCCAGTCTCCTCGCCGGCGTCGCCGACCACGCCGTGCGCTCGTCGATCAACGGCATCGACGTCGTCTCCATCAAGACCGGCGTGAAGGATGTCGTCACCATCCGCGGCACGATCGCGGCCGGTGACTCCCGCAGCCCCGATTCCAACGTCGCCCTCGCCGACCTCGCCGCCGGCATGCTCGACAAGGGCACGACCACCCGCGACAAGTTCGCGATCTCCAAGATCCTCGGCGACGTCGGCGCCACGATCAACTTCGGCACCAACGCCAGCGCCCTCAACATCAACGCCAAGTGCCTGCGCGCGGACCTGCCCCTGGTCCTCGGCCTCATCGCCGAGCAGCTGCGCAGCCCGGCCTTCGATCCCTCGGATTTCGCCAAGCTCAAGAAGCAGGTCGCCGGCCAGATGAAGCGCTCGCTCGAGGACACCAACTTCCGCGCCAACACGGCCTACGTCCGCTCCGTCTATCCGCTCGGTCATCCCAACCGCGACGCCTCGCCCGATGAGTTCATGGCGGCGGTGGACAAGGCTACGCTCGACGAGGTGAAGGCCTTCCACAAGGAGTTCTACGGCCCGGCGGCGATGAAGCTCGTCATCGTCGGCGACGTCGACGCCGCGGCCGTCTCGGCCGAACTCGGCAAGGTCTTCGCCGGCTGGACCGGCGGCTCCGCCCAGACCCGCCCGGCCCGCGCCGGCCAGGTGGACGCCGCCCGCGAGCAGGATGTGTTCATGGCCGACAAAACAAATGTCACCCTGCTCTGGGGCCAGGCCACACAGCTCCGCTACGGCGAGCCCGACGCCCTCGCCCTGCGCCTTGGCACCGCCGCGCTCGGCAGCGGCTTCACCGGCCGCCTCATGGCCAACGTGCGCGACAAGGAGGGCCTCACCTACGGCATCGGCTCGTTCATCTCCAACGACACCTACGTGGACGGCGACTGGCGCATCCAGGCCAACTTCGCCCCCGACCTCCTCGCCAAGGGCATCGCCTCCACCAAGCGCCAGCTGGTCGAGTGGCACCAGAAAGGCATCACCGCCGAGGAACTCGCCGGCAACAAGGGCAAGTTCGTCGGCAGCTTCAAGCTGGGTCTGGCCACCACCGGCGGCATGGCCACCACCGTGCTCAGCACCCTCAACCGCGACCTCCCGCTCAGCTTTATCGACGAGTTCGGCAACAAGATCAATTCCCTCACGCTCGAGCAGGTCAACGGCGCCATCAAGAAGCACCTCAACCCCGAGCAGATGGTCATGATCAAGGCCGGCACGATCCCGGGGGCAGTAACCAAGTAAGGTGGGCGCCGGTTTCCACACCGGCGCCTGCCTGCGGGCCGTAGCCCTGGTCGCCTTCGGCGCCGCCATTGGCGGGTAAACCTTGGCGACGGCTG
>JAYUBB010000220.1:0-13592 GCA_043741015.1 Opitutaceae bacterium | reverse complement strand
GAGCGGACCTTGAGCGCCTTGAGATCGGCAATGTCGTTCTTGCCCGGCTGCTCGCAACGATAGACTTCGTCACTCACGCGGTAGCAATTCTCCAGGGTTGAATTGATGACCTGGGCCGCCCAATCGGCGGGGCGTTCGCGCGGGACGGCCCGAACCGCACCGGCCACGTTCAGCAGGAGGAGAAACAGGAACAGCGGGCGAAAGGGCGTCATTGGGGTTTAAGGATGTGACTGGAGCGACCCGGCCTGGTCAATATTTGAACCACAGAGACACGGAGGCCCGGAGAAATTCCTTAAGATACTTTCCATTCCGATCCCTGTGTCTCGGTGCCTTTGTGCTTCACTCTCCGCCTTGCGGGGAAACGCGGTCGTGGCTAGGTTTCCCGCCATGCTTACCTCCATGAAGACCATCCGCCTCATTCCCCTGGTTCTTGCCGCATTAGGTTTCGCCGCGACGCCCGGCCCGGCCCAGATCAACACCGTCCAAGAGGTCGCTCCGGGGGTGTATTTTCACGAAGGTGATCCCCGCCGCGGCCACAGCAACAACGGGTGGATCGTTTTCGACGACTTCGTTTTCGTGGTTGATGCCAATTATCCTTCCGGGGCCGAGGTGGTCATGCCCCGGATCAGGGAAACGACGGACAAACCCGTGCGTTTTGTCTTCAACACCCACCATCACGGCGACCACGCCTATGGCAACCAGCGCTGGGCCGAGCTGGGCGCCACCCTGCTGTCCAGCGCCGAGGCACTGGAGGAAATGAAGAAGGTTGAGACCGGTTATTTCGGCGGCGTGCCGGGCCGGTGGGAGGGCGCGGCGGCTCAGCGCCCGGACGTCGCCGCCACCAAACTCAAGCCGCCGGTCATGCTTTTTCCCAAGGACCTGTTTTTCGATGACGGCCGGGTCCGCGTGGAACTGGTCTGGCTCGGGGTCGGCCACACGCGCGGCGATGCCTATGCCTGGCTGCCGCACGAGAAGATCCTCTTCACCGGGGACGCCTGCGTGAACGGCGCCTACAACAACGTGGATGACGGCAACATCACCGAGTGGATCCAGACCCTCGAACGGGCGAAGCAGCTGGGCGCCGTGATGGTCTGCCCTGGGCACGGGCCCAAGGGCGGCCCCGAAATCATCGCCGACCAACAGGCCTATTTCATCGAGTTGCAGCGGCAGGTGAAGGCGCTGGTTGCGACCGGCAAGTCAGCGGCGGAGATCAAGGCGGCAATGGCGCTCGTCGCGACTGAAATCAAAAAGATGCCCAACATTGCGCGGTATGTCCCCGGTGATCTGACCCGGCACATCCAGAAGGTTTACCTCGAACTCGGCGGATCAGTGTTTCCGAAATAACCGGCGTCTTTGGCAGAATGACAGGAACGATGGAAGCTATGGCAAACACCCCCGCCCGATGGTTTTCAGTTGTGCCTCTACTCTGCGCCGACCGGTCGCACGGCGCTGAATCGCACCACGGCGCGGTTCTCTTTCCGTGACTCGGCCAACGACACGGTGAAGCGTGCCTCCCAGTCGTTCTGCTCTTCCGTGTCGGCCAACACCTGCGCGATCTGCCAGGCTTTGCCGCCGTCCTCCGAGAAGTGCGTATGTTTGGTGGCGCGTCCCTCGGGATCGAGACGGAACCGTCCGCGGGCGTCGAAGTAAGCCGTGAACTCCTTCTCCATGCGGCGCGCCTCGGCCAGTTGCGCGGCTTCATTGCCCGGCTCCGTTTCCGGGGCGAAACGAAACCGGGCTCCCTCCCAATCGCGAGCGGCGACATCCTGGAGGAAGCCCAGCACGGCGGTGCGCACAAGTCGGCGGAAGGCGTCGGCGTCTCGCGTGATGTCAAAGCTCGCGGGCCGGGCGGGCTTGGCGTCCTGCTCGGCCGCGACGAATTCCGGATTCTTCAACCGCTCCCACTCGTCGAGCAGGCTGGAGTCGATGCCACGGATGAGTTCGCGGAAGTAATCCTCCATCTCAACCACCCCGGATGTCTTGGCCGTATCGGGCACGGTCTGCGCGAGAACCTTCCACACCTGCATCAAGTGGCGCAGCAGCAGGCCCTCGCTGCGTTCGAGGCCGTATTCGCGGATGTAGTCGGCGAAGGACTGGTAGCGCTCGAACATTTCGCGGGCGATCGACTTGGGCCGGACATTCTCCTGCTCGATCCATGGGTGGGCGGCGGCGAAGGCGTTGAACGTCTCGTAGAGGAACTCGCGCAGCGGCTTCGGGTGCTCAACTTCCTCAAGCTTGGCTATGCGCTCCTCGTAGGGAATGCCCGCAGCCTTCCATTCCTCAATCTTGAGACCCCTTTGTTTGTCCACCTGCCGGCGCAGGATCTGGTCGGGATCCTCGACGATGGCCTCGCACAGCGTGAGCACGTCGAACGGGTAATCGGGCGACTCGCGGTTGAGCAAGGGCAGCGTGTCGATCAGGTAAAGCGAAAGTGCCTGATGCAGCGAGAAGTCGTCCTGCAGTTCGAGGTTCACCCGCAACCGGCGGCCGGAGGACTGGCGCGGGATGATCTCCACGATCTTCCGGTCGAGCAGGGCGCGGAACAACTGCCAGGCCCGTTTCCGCAGGGCGCGTTTCTTGGTCGGGGTCTCGTGGCAATCGTTGATCAACTGGCGCAGCGCCCGGCAGCCGTCGCTGTCGCGGCTGAGTACGAGCAGCAGCATCCCGTGCGACACGTCGAAGTGCGACGACAACTCCTCGGGCGAGGCTGTGCGCAGTCGCTCAAAGGTCTTGGCGTCCCAGCCGACCGAGCCCTCGGGAGCGCGGGCCTTTACCTGTTTCTTTTTCTTTGTCGGGTCGGCAGCGGCCTTCTCCTCGGCCCGCTTGTTCTCGATGACGTGCTCCGGCGCCTGCACGATGACGTAGCCTTGGTCGTCGTAGCCGGCACGACCCGCGCGACCTGACACCTGGCGGAAGTCGCGGACACTGAGGATCGCGGCCTTCTTGCCGTCGTATTTCCAGAGCTGGGTGAAAAGAACAGTGCGGATGGGAACGTTGATGCCGACGCCGAGCGTGTCAGTGCCGCAGATGAGCTTGAGCAGACCCTTTTGCGCAAGCTGCTCGACAAGGATGCGGTATTTCGGGAGCAGGCCCGCGTGATGCACACCGATGCCGTGGCGCAGCCAGCGTTTCATGTCCTTGCCGTAGGGACTGTTGAATTTCACCCGTTCCAGCTCCGTCGCGAGCACGGCCTTTTCCTCCTTGGTGCAGACCGGGAGACTCATCAGCGCCTGCGCGGCCTCGGAGGCGGCGCGCTGCGTGAAGTGCACGAGGTAGACCGGCGCGCGCGAGCCGGCCAGCAACTGGGTCACCCGCTCGGCGAGAGGCGTCTCGGAATACTCGAAGGCCAGCGGTACGGGTCGCCGGTCGCTGCGCACGGTCAGGCTGGGTACGCCGGTCAGGCGGGTCAGCTCGCGCTCGAAGAAATCGGTCGAACCCAGCGTGGCCGACATCAGCAGGAAGCGCGATTGCGGCATTGTGAGCAGGGGGGCCTGCCAAGCGTAGCCGCGCTCGGCATCGGAGTAATAATGAAATTCATCCATGATCACCGCTGCGACCTCCGCGTGCTCACCGCGGGTGAGGGCGATGTTGGCCAGGATTTCCGCGGTGCAACAGAGCACCGGGGCCCGCGGGTTCACCGAGGCGTCACCCGTCATCATGCCGACGTGCTCGGGCCCGAAGTCACGGCAGAGGCTGAGGAATTTCTCGTTCACCAGCGCCTTGATCGGACAGGTGTAGACCGAACGCTGGCCGGAGCAGAGGGCCTTGAAGTGCAGGGCGGCGGCGGCGAGGGATTTGCCGGAGCCGGTGGGCGTGTTGAGGATGACATTGCGCCCGGCGAACAGTTCGAGAATGGCCTCCTCCTGCTCGGGATAAAGCGTGATGCCGCGTGCCGCCATCACCTTGAGGAAGGCATCCAGCACCGTGTCGGGATCAGGTGATCCCGGGAGCGGGGCGAGGGGAGCGTTGGGCATCGTCACCCGGCCACAACGAGGCCAAGCTACCCTTGAGACAAGATTAACCACGGAGACACGAGGCACAGAGAATGGTTTGGTGACTTTCGTGTCCGACCTCTGTGTCTCTGTGCCTCCGTGGTTTAGTCAATCCGAGTTCCAAATTATTCTGTTTGGCTGATTCAAACCATTAGTGGAGATTAGCGGACAGCTTCACCGTGCGTTTCCAATTTATGAAATCCTCTTTCCCGGTTCTTCTGCTCTGTCTCACCATGATTCCACGGATCAACGCCGCCGGGCTCACGCCCGAAGAGCAAAAGATCATAGCCGGCATTGACACTCACCGCGAGGACTTCGCCCGCGACTTGCATGAGGCCGTCGCCATCGACAGTGCGACCGAGAACATCGCCGGGGTCCGCCAGATGGGTGAATTCTTTGGCCGCCAACTGACCGCCCTTGGTTTCGAGAGCCGTTTCGTGGCACTGCCCGCGACGACCGGCCGGGCCGGACACCTTATTGCCGAACATCGTGGCACCAGGGGCAAGCGCATCCTCCTGCTCGGCCACCTCGACACGGTATATCCCGGCGCCAACTACCGGCGGGAGGGTGACATTGCCTACGGCTCCGGGGTCGGTGACATGAAAGGCGGCGATCTTGTAATGATTCATGCTCTCCGCGCGTTGCATGAGGCCGGTGCGCTCAACGACACCCAGATCATCGTCGTCATGACCGGCGACGAGGAGGCTCCGGGCTCGCCGATCGAGATCGTCCGTCGCGACCTGCTCGAAGCTGCCAAGCGCAGCGATCTCGCGCTAGCGTACGAGTCCGCCATCGGCAACACTGGCACGGTCGCCCGCCGGGGCAGCATCAGCTGGGTGCTCGAAGTACAGGGCGCCACCGCCCATTCCTCGGGCATATTCTCCGCTGCTGTCGGAGCCGGCTCGGTATATGAGATGGCGCGTATTCTTTCCGGCTTCTACGCCGAGCTGCGAAAACTGGACGGTGTCACCCTCAATCCCGCTCTCGTGGCCGGCGGTGCCGACGGTGATCTGACCCGCACCGGTGGCAAGGTGGCCGGCAAAACCAACATCATCCCGCAGCGCACGCTGGTGCGCGGTGACCTGCGCTTTGTGAGTGCCGGGCAGCTCGCCGAGGCGCAGGCCAGGATGCAGGCCGTCGTGACCAGCAGCAATCTGCCACGCACGTCCGCCGTCCTGAAGTTTGACGAGGGATACGCCGCCATGCCGCCCTCCCCGGGAAACTACGCGCTGCTGGCCCAGCTTGACCAAGTCAGTCGCGATCTCGGCTTTGGAGAGATCACGGCGTTCGACCCCCGCGGTCGCGGGGCGGGCGACATCTCCTTTGTCTCGCCGCCGCTGCCCGCGCTTGATGGTCTCGGCCTGGGCGGGAAGGGTGAGCATACCTTGAACGAGTCCACGGATCTGACCACTGCACCCGAACTGGTGAAACGCACTGCGGTGCTGCTCTACCGGCTGACGCGGTAAACGAAACAGCCATAAGCATAATGAGACGGATTACTAGTCACGGCAAGAGCCCCGGATTTTCCCCACATAGACACGGAGCCACAGAGAAAGGCCTTGGTGCGAATTCGAATCCGGTCTTTGTGTCTCTGTGCCTCTGTGGTTCACTCTGTTTGATCCACCGCCAGGACTTGTCATCCCCATGAAACCGAATGTAACGCTTGCCGAGACGAAGACACCGAATGGTGCCCGCATGACGTTGGTCGAGCACGACGGCAGCTACTGCATCCGCGTCAACGGCCAGCAGTTGATGCATTCCTCGGTTTCCACTTCCGAGTTGGAATTGGGCAGGCTGGGGTGCGAACTGCACACCCGGAAAAACAACGGCACCCGCGTGCTGATCGGCGGGCTGGGCCTGGGCTTCACTTTGAAAAGCGTGCTCGCGGCCGTGGGCGGCAACGCCGTGGTGCACGTTGCCGAATTATTTCCAGAAATTGTGGCGTGGAACCGCACCTACCTGACCGGGCTCAATGGGAAACTACTGGCGGACAAACGCGTCACCGTGTTGGTGGAGGATGTCCGGACGATCATTCGCCGCTCTGTCCGCGCACCCTACGATGTGATCGTGCTCGATATCGACAACGGCACCACGGCCATGGTGAAGAACGAGAACAACCAGCTCTACAGCAAGTGGGGTCTGAGGCAGGTCACGCTGGCCCTGAAACCCGGTGGCCGCGCCGCCATCTGGTCGGCCTGTGCGGACACGGTGATTGAGAAACGGCTCACGAAGGCGGGGTTTCAAGTGCAGGCCGTGCCGGCCAAACTTTATGCCCAAGCCAAACGGGCCGCTTACATGATCTACGTGGCAGACAAGCCGGCACAAGCGACAGACCCTTCCCAGCCTGTTAGCCGAGCTGACGGGCAGGGTTCAAGACACCGTTGACAACGATTTTGAGGGTCAGAATAACCCGTGGAAATGAGCGCCGGCGCTGAGAACAGATCCAAAGTCCTTGACGGCTTGCGCGGCCTGGCGGTGCTGCAGGTGGTGATTTTCCATTACTACCTGCTTGGGCCCAACGAAGCGGACTGGTATCTGTTGCTGCGGCGGCTGGGCGGTGTCGTCGACGGCCTGACCATGTTTTTCGTGCTATCCGGTTTCCTGATTGGGGGGATCCTGCTGGATACGCGCACCGCAAGCGGAATGCTCCGGGTGTATTACTGGCGGCGCGCCTGGCGCATCCTCCCGCTCTATCTGCTGCTGCTGGCCACCTATGGCGTGAGCATGCTCGTGGACCTGCATTGGCGGGTCGGGCTCCTCGATTATTGGTATTCCGAGTTTCCCTTCTGGAACTACCTCGTGTTCTGGCAAAATGAACGGATGGTGCGGGACGGGGTGATCGGCGCGCCCTGGCTGGCGGTCACGTGGTCGCTGGCCGTGGAAATGCAATTCTACCTGATTGTTCCCTGGGTGGTGCGGTATGTCTCCAACCGCAGTCTGCTGCTGTTGGGCACAGTCTGCGTACTGGCCGGACCATTCTTGAGAAACAGTGGACGTCCTTATCTGCTGGTGGACCGGCTGGATGCCCTGGCGGCCGGGGTGCTGCTGGCAGTTGTGATGCGCGATACCGTGGGACAGACGCTGCTGGCTCGGAGCCTGAGCGTGTTGCGGGTGCTGGTGGTCGCGTATCTGATCGCACTGACCGTCCTGCGAGCGGCCCATGTGGCGAGTCCGGTCCTCGACAGCCTGACCACAACGTCACTGGTCTATGCAGGATTGATCTATCTGCTGACGGACGGCACGGCCGGGCGTGGCATCAAGCCCGCCATCGAGGTGTTCGCGGTCTTCGGACTGCTGTCATATTTCATCTACCTGTTCCATATGCCCGTGGTCTACCTGTTCGGGGTGTTTTTGCCGCAAGCCGTTGCTGCTGCACTGCCCGTGACAGTCGGATTGGCCGCCCTGTCCTACCGGTATTTCGAGCAGCCTTTGATCAGCTTGGGTCGCCGTCGGGCCGTTGGCGGCCTGGCGAGAAGGTGAACGCGCCGGCGGAGGGATGCAGCGCCGGGATTATTTCGCGGAGGTTTTCTTCTGACGGAGGAGCCAGTCGTAGAGATCCTGACCGGCGTAGACCCGGTGCCAGGCGTCGTGGCCCAGGTCGGCGAAGATCGTGAAGCGCACGTCGGGATGACCCAGTTCTTCGAGGAGGTTGAGCCCGGGGTAGAAATTCTTCTGCTTGAAGTAGGGGTCGCGGCCGCCCGTAAAGACCCAGAGGGGAAGCTTCGCCTTGGCGATGGCCGGAACGAGGTCGGGGTGAGGGAAACCGGAAACGGGCGCGATGGCGGCGAAGCGTTCGGGGTGTTTGCCGGCCAGATACCAAGTGCCAAATCCGCCCGTACTGAGGCCGGTCAGGTAGACGCGGTCGGGGTCGCCCTTGAAATTGGCAAGGGTGGAGTCGAGCATGGCTAGCAGCTCGTTCTCAATCATGCTCCAGCCTTCCTCGGTGCCATCGAGGCCGAACGGCATCTGGGGATCGGCGGGCTGGCCGTCCATCTTAACCTGCCCGCGGTATTTGCCGGGTGCTTGTTCGGGATAGGGACCTTCCGGCCGCGGATGTTTGATGCGATCGATCGACCGATTGGTGATAAAACCCTGCCCGCCCTGGTGAAACAGCGGCAGTTGCGGCACGAGAATGACAAAGGGAAGATGCCGCTGCTGGGTCCATGCTTCGTAGAGCGGGCCGGTGCTGAGCAGGTAGTCGAGTTCGCTCTTGCCGTTGCCACGTTCGCCATTGCCCTGGAGGAACAGCAGCACCGGCCAGTGATCCTGCTGGGTGAAACCTTCCGGCAGATAAACGTAGTAGTCACGCTCGAGGCCGGTCGCGTCGCTGTGATAAGAAACCCGCTTCAGATCGGGCGGGGAGAGTCCCGCGGCCCCGGCGGCGCTAAGCAGCAATAAGGCCGAGAGGCCGGTCGGTATTTTCATGGCAGGTAATTTCATCGGGTTGAGGCAGTGGTGATGGCAGGAACCGGTGAGTCCAACTGCACCGCTAATCAGGTCACGGGGTCGGTCTGGCCCCTGGGTTTGGGGGCTGCCACGTGGACGGTGGCGCGGAGACAGCCAAGGTGGTTGACGCGCGGACGGCGACCGGGGCTCGCCAGGTGGCAGGGGCGGGTGGGGGTGCATTGCCGGCGACCCGGGTCATGAGCTCGCGCAAATCGGCCGGCACGTTTTTCGGAAGATTGCCCACGACCCAACGAAACAACTGGCGGACTTCCCCCTCCACGGCGGGCGGGACGGATTTCGCACTGTCGGTGCGAAGATGAACCTCCAAACCGGGCCGGGTGCTCTGGCCCTGCACCGAGTGTTCCCCGAGCGTGAGCTCAAAGTGGTCGAGCGCCCGGCTATCCGCCTCGCGCCAGTCGGTGAGCAGGGCTTTGTTGGCCGAGCGCCAGTTCCGGCGGACAAACCCCGGCTGGCGGCGTCCGGACCCGGCGGGCGCAAAGGACGCGCCCATGCTCACGGCTGCGACGAGCTGGTGGTAGGCTTTCTCGGTCTTGAAATCGTCGAACTGGAGGCGCAACCCGCAGAGTACATGACTGGAATAGACCCGGAAGTGCGCCACGGTGCACGGGATCACGAGCTCATGGTTTTCCAGCGTGAGCTTGAGGGTGGAGGGTTCGCCGCGCGCGGCCGCCGCCGCCGCCGGCAGGATAAGGTTGAGTCCGCCTGCGGAGATGTCGCCCACGCGCCCGCGCCAATCGCAGCCCGCGCCGCGGACGGCTTTGCCCTTGGGGACGCGCGACTCATCGCCGACGAGGTTGACCACGGCCTTGAGGGGGAATCCCACGCCCACCCGGTGACGCGGATGCGAGCGCTTGTTGCGTAACCGCGCGAGGAAGTCGCGTTTGAAATCCAGAATGCGGGTGAAAAACGGCACACGCTTAATTTGGGCAGCCAGAGTGAGCAATCAAGCCTGCTCCGGGCCGGAAGCTCACCTTGACACCGGTTTACCAAACCGGGCGCGAGACCCGTCATCGGTGGGTTGCGCACAGACGGGGTCCAGCCCAGCGCCAGATTGCCAGCAAGGATGATTTGCCGTGGCTGCCTCGATTTAGTTGCCGCTGCTCTTCCGTTACACGCCCTGACTTTTGGGGCTTGGCTCAGTCGACGGGCACTGGCTGGTTGACGTGGATGAATCTGTCGAACGGGCAACTCCTGCTGGCCGGCTGGCTCGGCACTACGAGCCTCGTGGCATTTGTGATGTTCGGTTACGACAAGTGGCAGGTCGGGCGAAACGGCGGCCGTGTCGCTGAAGCCACCCTGTGGCTGGTAAGTGCGCTGGGCGGCTGGCCGGGCGGACTGCTGGGCATCGTTATTTTCCGTCACAAATCGGCCAAGGCCTCCTTCCAGTTCAAGTTCGCCACTGCGTTCGCGGTCTGGGCCGCATTGCTCTGGGTGGCGGGGCGACTCGGAGGCTTCCAATGAGACTGATGTGTTACAGGTGTTTCTGGCCGCAGCCGTTATGTTGGTGCGCGTCGCTGCGGCCGATGGCGACGCGGACGCGTTTCGTCTTCCTGATGCACCCCAAGGAATACAAGGAGGAAAAGGCCGGCACAGGCCGGCTCACCCACCTGTGCCTGCCCAATAGCGAACTGCACATGGGCAAAGGCTTCGATGAACATGAGGCGGTGCAGGCCGTGCTGGCCGATCCGCAGAATTTTTGCGTGCTGCTCTATCCGGGTGCCAGCGCAAGGAACCTGACCAACGGGGAGTTCGCCGTAGCCGACCTGTCTGGGCGCCGTCTCGTGGTGTTCCTGCTTGATGCGACCTGGAGCGGGGCGCGGAAGATGCTGCGGCTGAGCCCAAACCTGCAACGGTTGCCGCGCATCATGTTCACGCCGATGGCGCCCAGTCGCTACATCATCAAGCAGCAGCCGCAGAAGGGCTGCCTCTCGACGCTGGAGGCCGTGCATGAGCTGCTGCTCGTGCTGGAGCGGACGGGAATCGACCATTATCCCGACTCCGACCAGTTGCTCGGGTTGTTTCACCGCATGCAGGATTTCCAGATGAAGTGCGCCGCTGATCCGGCCCGGGCGGGCTACCGGCGCCAGCCCTACAGTGATCCGGGAGCGCGTCGCCTCACGCCGGGCGACCGGGGTTCGCGACGGGACAACTACCTCAGGAAGCCGGCGGCCAACTAGAGCAGCTTGGCCTGCACCAGCTTGCTCGCGGCACCGAAGTCGATGAGCCCGGCCTCGGGACGCTGCTTGAGCGCGCCGATGACCTTGCCCATCTCCTTCTTGGTGATGGCGCCAGTGGCCGCAATGACTTCGGCGACAAGCGCCTCGAGTTTCGCAGCATCGAGGCCGGCCGGCAGGTATTTCGCCAGGATGGCGATCTCGGTGGTGTTGGCGGCAACGAGGTCGGTCCGGCCGCCTTTCTCGAACTCAGCGCGGGCATCGGTGAGATTTTTCACGGCCTTGCGAAAAGTGGCGATGGTGAGGGCTTCATCGATGGGCTTGCTGGTGTCCATGGCGGCGCGCTGGATGGCGGCGTCCATGGTGCGCAGGGCCGTGGCGGTCGCGGTGTCGCGGGCCTTCATGGCGGTGATGATGTCGGCGCGGAGGGTCTCGTAGGTGGAGGGCATGGGAGGAGAGGTCAGAAGACAGAGATCAGAGGACAGGCCAAGCCATTTTAGCAATGGGCAACAGCCAGGCGCGGAACTAGTCCACCGAGGCTATGCGCGTGGCGGTGCTTTTGCCGCCGAGGTCGAGTTGGAGGGTGTCGCCCTGCCGGCGGCCGAGGAGCTGGCGCCCGAGCGGCGATTGCGGGGTGATGACAAGAACCTTCGTGCCGTTGAGCTCGATCTCCGTGCCGCCGGCGCGCGGGCCGATGAAATACCGGGCCGGGCCCTCCAGGGCAACCAGCGCCCCGAGGCCGATAGGCTCGTCGGCGGTAAAATCGCGCAGGACGAGAGCCTGAAACTGGGCCAGTGCCAGGGCGGTTTCCTCGGCGGCCTTGGACTGGCCGTGGGCAAGATAGGAAGCTTCGAGGCCGCGGGTGTCGTATTTGTCCTCGGCCTTGTTTTCCTCGTTGGTCGCCTCGGCGTGGGTCGCGAGGGCGGCGGTGGTGAGCAGTTCCAGCTCGGCTTGCAGGCGGGCTACGATCCGGCCGAGGAGCTCGCGTTTGTTCATGGCGGCAAGAGGCTGGGGCATTGCCGGGCGCACGCAATGCGTAATCGCCCGAAAGCGTCAGGGCCTGCGCGGCTGGTCGCGGGTGAAGGTCATGCGTCCGGCCAGGGTTGTGAGACGGCCGGACAATTGCTCGTTTTCCTGCTCGACGGTCTGGCGGTAGGTGCTGCGCTGGGTGGCCCGCTCCGCGAGCTCGATGCTCACGGCATAGACGTGGCGATGGCGGACAAAGAGCAGGGTGCCTCGCTTGGCCGTGACAGGATCCGTGGATGGGGAGCCGATGGCCCGGTTCAGGTTTTCAAAGTTCGAGCCGCCCGGCAGCAGCGAGTAGGCAATCAGCGAGCCATCGAGCAGTTCCGGCAAATAGCGCGCGCTCTCGATCCTGGAGCCCGGAAAGCGGGTGGTGAAATTGGCCATCACCACGTCGGTGAAAAAATACAGCAGGTAGTCCCGCAGACCGCGCGTCTCCAATTCCCAGCGTTGGGTGGCATCGAGCTCGAAGCAGGCGATGCTGACGTGGGTGCCGAAATCGTCGTGAAAAGTGACGACGGTTTCGCTGTCCTCGATGCTGCCGCCAAGCTCGGGCAGCACCGGGGCATGAACGCGAAATTCGCCGGTGGCCGAAACGTAGCTGTCACCTTCCATCCGGCCCGCCAGTGGGGCGGCGTCCACCGACAGGACAGCCAGCGCCAAACTGCCAAGGAGCAGGGAAAGCGACCGGGACATTGGATGAAATCTGGACTGAGGCGCGTGGGTTGGCACGGGATGAGTTTAGACCGTGAATAGCCGCCAGAGTGCCACGGGGATCTGCTCAGCGCGCGACTGGGGGCTTAAGCCGGCGGCGATGAGATGGTCGAACCACGCGGCCGCGACCTCCGCGGGCAGCTTGTCCCGCAGGATGGAGCCGAGCTGCTTGCGGCGCTGCTGGAAACAGGCGCGGATCAGGGCCTTGGTTTCGCGCGGGAAGACAAAGGGCGCGGGCTGCCGTCTGAGATTAAGCAGAACGGATTCGATGTCCGGCCGCGGATAGAAGCAGGCGGCGGCGACCCTGTGGCTCGGGTCGAGAGCGAAGGCCGACTGCACAATGATGGAAATCGTGCCAAAAAGCTTGGAGCCTTCCGTCGCGACATAGCGCTGCGCAGCCTCCTGCTGGAGCATGAGCACCATCCGCTCCGGCAAAGGTCCGCTGAGCACGGCGTCCATCCACGGAGTCGAGATGGCATAGGGCAGATTGGCGACAATCTTGAAACGATTCGCTTTCTCCAACGGCAGGCCTGCGAGCGGATGATCCATGGCATCGTCTTCCAGCAGGTGAAGCCGGGGGTGGGCCGGGACCAGATTCTCGAGCAGGTAGGCGTGCAGCTGGCGGTCCTTTTCCACGGCCCAGACTTCCGCGCCGGCCTCGAGCAGGGCCGAGGTGAGCGTGCCGAGCCCCGGGCCGATCTCCACGACGACGTCGCCGGCACTGATACCCGCCAGTTCGAGCGATTTGCGGACAATGTTGCCATCGACGAGAAAGTTCTGCCCGAGGAAATGCTTGGGCTGGTGGCCGAGCTTGGTGAGCAATTCACGCGTGGCAGAGGGCGAGAGCGGCATGGACTAGTCCTTGTCCCACTCCAGATGGAATTTATGCAACCCGCGATGAATCACCGGCGCCAGAATGACGCCGGTTGTGCCGATGAGGGCGATGCCGCAATAGATCGCATAACAGCCCGCAAACAACTTGACCGCATCGCCGCGCAGCGGCGCAACCGGGCCCATGCCGGAAAGGATCATGGCGGCATCCAGAAACGCATCGATCCAGGGCAGTCCGCCGAGGACATGGTAGCCAATGATCCCGATGCTCAGCGAGAACGCGATCAGCACCGCGCCGGCAGCCACGCTCCAGCCGAGGCGGCGGATGAATTCCCGCGGCGGCAGCAACTTGTCCTTGTGATGCTCAAACATGGCCACCGAACTCCTTGAT
>JAYUBB010000219.1:0-4363 GCA_043741015.1 Opitutaceae bacterium | reverse complement strand
CCGCCCTCCCGGCCCTGCTCGCCGCCGATGAGGTGCAGCAACTGCCGGTCATGGCCGTCACCGGTCCCGCCGGCACCCGTTCCGCGCAGCCCACCTTGGCCGCACTGCCGGCCGGCGCCGATGTCTCGTCCGGGCTGGCCGATATCGCACGCCACACCGCCGGTTTCACCGTCAACGACGCCGGTGCCCGCGGCTTCGGGCTGATCACCACCCTGCGCGGTCTGGGCAACACGCCTTTCTTCGGTGATTCCTCGGCGCCGGTCTACCTCGACGACATCCCGCTCGCCAGCGCCTTCACTTTTCCCACGGGATTGTATGACCTCGTCGGGATTGCCATCCACCGCGGGCCCCAGGCCGCCACGCTCTTTGGCCGCGCGGGCGATGCCGGGGTGATCCAGCTCCTCACCGCCCAGCCCGGCACCGGCACCACAGCGCGCACCAGCCTCTCGGCCGGGAATTACGGCCTGCTCTCGTTCGGTGCCGCGGTCCAGAGTGCGCCCAGCGGACAGGCTGATGTTTCCGCCGCCCTTAACGCCAGCCAGCGCGACGGCTACATCCGCAACACCCAGCTGAACCAGGACGTGGACAGCCGCAAATCCCTCTCCGGTCGTGTCCGGCTGCGCTACCGGCCCGCCGCCGATCTGGAAATTTCCCTCCACGCCCTCGGCCAGCGCTCCCGCGACGGTGCCCAGGCGCTCGTGCCGCTCGGCAAACCGCTCTATACCGTCGCCCGGGGCAAGGAGGGCGAGTCCGACACCGACTTCGGCGCCGCCGCCCTCGGCGTCATCCGCAAACTCCCCGACGGCACGCTCAGCGCCACCACCAGCTATTCCAAATGGGAGCTGTCGCCCTATTCCAACCGGCTCGTCGTCTTCGGCGGCCTTAACTTTGACTCCGCGGTCACGCAGTCGCAACACACCTTAACGGAGGAAGTGCGTTTCACCAACGAGAAGTATTCCGGCGGGGCGTTCTACTCCACCTCCCGCACCCGCGGCGCGGCCGACCGCACCTTCAGCGGCTTTCCGATCGAGCGCTCCAACTTCACCACCGACGCCGACATGTTCGCCCTGTTCGGCCGGGCCAGCTTCACCCCCGCCCCGGACTGGTTCATCACGCCCGGCCTGCGGGTCGAGCGCACCGCCAAGGATTTTGTCCGCAAGGAGACGATTCCGGTCAACCGCATGCTGGAGCGCGCCAACGACTGGTCGGCCTTCCTCCCCAGCATCTCGGCCGGCCGCCGGATCGACGAGACGACCGATTTCACCCTCACCCTGGCCCGCGGCTTCAAGGCCGGCGGCTATTCCGCCTATACCAACCGGGCCGACCTCGCGGGCTTCGGCCCGCAACGCACCTGGAGCCTGGAGGCGGTGTTCAGCACGACCCCGCGCAATTCCAGCCTCACCTACACCGCCCGGGCCTATGCCTCGCGGGTGAACGGTTACCAGATCGAACGCTCCTTCGCCGTGCCCGGTTCATTCACCGACGAGTATCTCGTCGTGAATGCCGACCGGGCCCGCGTGCTGGGCTTCGAACTCGAATCCGTCTGGCGGGCCGGCCACGACATCACCGTGACCCTCGCCGCGTCGGTCTCCCGGGCGACCTTGGATAATTTCACCGACCCGTTCACCGGCATCAACTACTCCGGCAACCAGGCACCCTACGCTCCGGCGGGCAACGGCTCGCTGCGCATCGACTACCGGCCCGCCACCGGCTTCTTCGCCGGCGCCGGACTCACCTGGACCGGGACGACCTACTACGACGAGCGGGAAACGGCGACCCTGGCCCAGCGTTCCTACGCCTTGGTCGAGGCGGATGCCGGCTACGCCTTCGCCCGTGGCGATCTGCACCTGTTCGGGCGCAATCTCACGAACAAGGAATATTACAGCGCGATCATTCCCGGTGTCCGCCATGCCACGCCCGGCGCCCCCCTCACGTGGGGTGCCGAGCTGAACCTGAGGTGGTGATGATCAGTCACCGCTCATTTCAAAGGATACATTCATTGATGAATCCCTTAGCGGTTAAGTCGGCCTGGTTCGGAATCAGTTGACCCGGCGGGTCAGCGACCCCGCCCTGCATTTTATTAACCTCGCCAAGGCCGCTGGCGGGGATATTTTTTCATGGGCAAAGCAACTTCCCATGGAGACCAAGCAAAATATCGTGGCCAACTGGCTGCCCCGCTACACCGGCGTGCCGCTGAAGCAGTTCGGCCGCTACATCCTTCTCACCAACTTCGACCGCTACGTCGAGCTCTTCGCCCAGTGGCACCGCGTGCCCGTGCATGGCCGCCACAAGCCCATGCGCAGCGCCACGGCCGGTAACATCACCATCATCAACTTCGGCATGGGCAGCGCCACCGCGGCCACGATCATGGACCTGCTCTCGGCCATCAAGCCCAAGGCCGTCCTCTTCCTCGGCAAGTGCGGCGGCGTAAAGCACCGCGCCCGCATCGGCGACCTCATCCTGCCCATCGCGGCCATCCGCGGCGAGGGCACGAGCAACGACTATTTTCCCCCCGAGGTGCCCGCCCTCCCTTCCTTCGCCCTGCAAAAGGCCATCTCCACCACCATCAGCGAGCACCACCGCGATTACTGGACCGGCACTGTCTACACCACCAACCGCCGCGTGTGGGAGCACGACAAGATCTTCAAGGCCTACCTCAAGAAAATCCGCGCCATGGCCATTGATATGGAGACCGCCACGATCTTCATCACCGGCTTTGCCAACGAGACACCCGCGGGCGCCCTGCTTCTCGTCTCCGATGAACCGATGACCCCCGAGGGCGTAAAGACGGCCGAGACCGACAAGCAGCTGGACAAGGAGCATGTCACCTCGCACCTGCGCATCGGCCTCGATTCCCTGAAGCAGCTCATCAACAAGGGTGTCACGGTAAAGCACCTGAAGTTCTGAGGCCGCCACTTTCTTTTTAACCACTAATCCACACTTATTTTCACTAATCCTGATTAGTGCCCCATTAGTGGTTAACAAACCTCATGCGCCCGCTGCTGACCTTCCTGACCTTCTTCACGCTCCTCACCACCCTGGCCGCCGCTGAGCCCGCGAAAATCAAGGTCCTGATCGTGGACGGTTGCAGCAATCACGACTGGCAGCTGACGACCCGGTGCATCCGTGCCATCCTGGAGCCGACAGCCCTGTTCGACGTCGCCGTCTCCACCGCCCCGCCCACGGCCGCCTCCCCGGGTTGGAACGCATGGCGGCCCAAGTTCCGCGACTACGACGTCGTCATCCAGCACTACAACGACATCAACGGCGGCGCGCCCTGGCCGGCCGAGGTGCGCGCAGACTTCGAGGCCTACGTCCGCGGCGGCGGCCTGTATGTCTGGCACGCCGGCAACAACGCCTTTGCCGACTGGCCCGCCTACAACCAGATCATCGGGCTCGGCTGGCGAAAAAAAGAACAGGGCGTGGCCCTGCAGGTCGGCGACGACGAGCGGATCATCCGTATCCCCGTGGGCGAAGGCAGCAACACCAGTCACGGCCCGCGTTTCAATGCCCTCATCATCCGGCTCGGTGACCATCCGATCCATCAGGGCCTGCCCCGCCGCTGGCAGGCGGCGGACATCGAGGTCTACAATTATGCGCGCGGCCCGGCGGAGAACGTCGAGGTGCTCTCCTACGCCAACGACACCGTGCGCACCAAAATGAACTGGCCGATCGAGTGGACCGTGGCCTACGGCGCGGGCCGCGTCTACACCTCGACCCTCGGCCACGTCTGGAAAGGCGACGTGCAGCCTGTGACGGTGCGTGATGCCGGCGTGCAGACCCTGCTCGTCCGCGCCCTGCAATGGCTGGCGAAGCGCCCCGTGACCTTTCCCGTGCCGGTGGATTTCCCGACGGAGAACGCCACTGCCGTGCGCGCGGAACTGCCACTGCCGGCCAACTAGGCCCCGTCATGCTCGTCCGAATCAAAGGCGCGATTTCCAACTGCTATCTGCTGCTCGGCGAGCGGCCTGTATTGGTGGACACCGGCGCGCCCGGCGACCTCAAGCGCCTCCTCGCCGGACTCAAGGCCAACGGCGTCGAGCCGAAGGATCTGGCCCTTATCATCCTCACGCACGGCCATAGCGACCACGCCGGCTGTGCCGCCGAGCTGCGGCGCCGCAGCGGCGCGCTGATCGCCCTGCATGCGGGCGACGCCCCGCTGGTCCGCGCAGGCCGCAACGGCGTGATCGCGGTGCAGGACATGCTGGGGCGCGTGCTGAGGCCCTTCGTGGACGAGGAATTCGAGGCCTTCGAGCCGGACCTTGTTTTCAAGGAGGGCATCGCGCTCGAGCCCTACGGCCTCCGCGCCCGCGTGCTGCCCACGCCCGGTCACACCGCCGGCTCCGTCTCCATCGTGCTCGCC
>JAYUBB010000218.1:0-4384 GCA_043741015.1 Opitutaceae bacterium | reverse complement strand
CGATGTATGTGGTCGAGCCGGGCGTGCTGGTGGTGACGCGGCGCAACAATGCCCCGATGGTGCTCGTCGGGGTGGAATTCACCCGCGCGTGGCGGTTGAAGAGCTGGGACCGATTCTACGTTCCGCTGCCGTTCTCCCGGGTCATACTGCGCTGCACCATCCTCCCGCCGAAGCGTGCCGACGGAGAAAAACTCAGCGACGACGACGTGCGTGCCGCGTTGATGGCGATCAGTCCGGATATGCCGTAGCCGGAATTGGCCACGGATTTCGGTCCGTCGGCAGGTTTAACCACTAATGGCCACTAGACCCTCACTAATCCGGATTAGTGTCCTATCAGTGTGGGTTAGTGGTTACCTTGCCCGGGCGGGCCTCAGAACGACGGCGTGACCAGCAGGCTCTTGCCCGGTTTGGCGATGTAGTCGGGGCCGGCGTTCCAGGTCAGGTCGTTCACCAGCACCTTGAAGACGACAGGGGCGGCGGCGTGCTTGACCGTGGTGGTCCAGAGGCCCGCACCGGTGCAGTCCATGGCGATGCCGTGGTCCCAGCTCAGGCCCGGGCCCTCGCCGCGGATGTAGAGATGATTGCCGAAACCGATGTCGATCTGGGCGGAGATGAACGTGGCGGGCGGCTCGGCGGTCTTCTTCTTGGCGGGAGCAGCGGTTTTCTTCGCCGGGGCCTTCGCGGCCTTCTTGGTGACGGGAAGCTTCTTGGTGATCTTTTTCATAGGTTGATTTCTAATTTAGGTTAAAGGGAGTGGGGGCTGTATTCCCCCCGCGTCCGGTGCTCCGCAACAGCAAATTGAGGGCCAAGATGGCGGTTGGGTTAAATCGCGCTGGGTGAGGGGGAAGGGGGGCGGGAAAATTGTGTTTTACTCGGACCCGGACGTCCCTCAATAAGACCGCCCGGTTGGTTTACGGGGCAGTAGCTCAGTTGATAGAGCGCGTCGTTCGCAACGACGAGGTCGTCGGTTTGATCCCGATCTGCTCCACCATTTAGGTATCGAACAGAAGTTGGCCGAGATTCGACCGTTGGCCTCTTTCGCCTGTCGGCTGCTAAACCACAGGGCTGATTTCAAGCCCTGCTAAACATTTTTGGGGTTGGAAATTTGTGCCCTATTTTGACGGACGAGCCCGACCGTCGGCCCGGTCCGCTTGCGGGTATAGGGGTGGCTATTGCCCGTCAGCCCAATACCCTAGGAATATGCCCGTTTCCAAGAGTCAGCAATTCGCCGCCTTATGTGATTATTTTGCCACTCGGCGCGACGCCATCCTGCAGGCTTGGCGCAAGGCGGACCGGGCCGATCCCGACCAGACCACCGGCCGTTCCCTGACCCTCGGGCAGTTCCTCGACCACATCCCCGAGATGCTGGACGCGTTCGAGTTTCGCCTGCGCTCGCGCCCGGGCGGGGCGGACGCCGTCACCGCCGACGCGAACAAGAAGGATGAGGGTGTGAAGCACGGCCTCCACCGCTGGCAACAGGGCTACCGGTTGCAGGAACTCATCAATGAATGCGGCCATCTCCAGTTCTGCCTCTTCAATGAACTGGGCCGCTTTGCGGAGAAAAATCCCGGGATCGAACCCGAAACCCTGGCCGAGGCACAGCGCCAGATCATGGCCCTGGTCAACGACACCATCAGTGAAAGCGCCGGCCAATATGAGCGCATGCAGCAGGCCGAGGCCGCCGGCCATGTCGGTGACCTGCGCGGCGCCCTGGCCAGCGTCAGCCAGATCGAGCGGCACCGCTCCACCCTCTTCCACCAAGCGGTCCACGACCTGAAAAACGATGTCGTCGGCGTAAACATCGCCGCCACGCTGCTCGGCAATCCGGCCATGGCTGAATCCGCCCGCGTGGAATCCGCGACCTACCTGAAGCAGTCCGTGCAGGGACTGAATACGATGCTGGAAGAACTGATGGAACTGGCCCGCTTACAGGCCGGCCAGGAAACCCGGAAGATTGCGGACTTTGACGCCGCCACGCTGCTCACCGAGCTTTGCGCGGCCCACGAGCCTTTTGCCCGCGAACGCCAGCTGTTCCTCGGCGTGCAGGGTCCGGCACGGCTGGCAGTCGAGGGCGACGCCGAGAAAACCCGGCGGCTGGCCAAGAATCTTGTGGGCAATGCCCTCAAGTACACCCCGAGCGGCGGGGTCGACGTGACCTGGGGCGAGGAAAAGGAAACCTGGTGGCTGATGGTCAAGGATACGGGGCCGGGGATGTTGTCAGGGCCCGGCACGCCGCTCGTGACCGGCCTGCAGGAAGCCACGGCCAGCGCCAAGGAGTCGGACGACAAGGCCACCGCCAGCAAGGGAGAAACCTCGCAGGTTCTGCCTGCGCCGTGGGATGCCACGTCCGCGGCGGCACCTTCCCGCCACCAACCCGGCGAAGGCATCGGCCTTTCCATTGTGAAACGCCTGTGCGAGCTGCTCGATGCCAGCATCGAGATCGCCAGCTCCGCGGAAACGGGCACTACCTTCCGCGTCGTATTTCCCCTCGTCATAGGGCCCCGACGAACTCTTCGCGGCCCCAGTATAGCGGCCCGCCAATGAGAGGTATAAGCGCCAGGCCGGTAGCATGGCTGGATGCCCCGAAAAAGTTTGCTGGTGGTTTTCCGGGAACGGAGGCTTAAGTTTGGGCCTTTCGAGATCCGGTGTTTAGCAGTCCAAAAGTTTGTTCGCAGAAAAAGTTTAGCACCCTTTGGTTCGTGCTAAACGGACTTGTGGTCCACCAGCCTTCGCTCTTTGAGCTACGGCTCGGCAAGCCAGCCAGAAAGATCGCGTCCTTTAGGTAGAATTACGATGTTGTTGGCGAAGGCTGCCGCGCCGGAGCCCAAAGGCGTAGGCGGGCCGGCAAGCAAACACAGACGACGGGCCGAATATCATGAAAGAATTCAGCTACGTCTATATTCTGGAGTCCCTCACCCCAGCGGGCGGATACTATGTCGGCCTGACCAACCGATCTGGTTGAACGTCTGGCCAAGCATAACGCGGGAGAGGGTCCCCGTATGGCGAAACTGCGGCCATGGCGTATCAAACTTGCCATAGCTTTTCGTGATCGAAGCAGAGCTGCCGCGTTCGAGAAATACCGCAAATCACCCTCGGGTCGGGCATTCACCAAGAAACGTCTATGAAGGCTGCCGTCCATCGGCTTGGCGAAGGACGGCATTTCACTCCTGCAGGCGGCTGACGTTACGGATGGCAGGCCAACCAACCAACGAAAGTTGTCCTCCGAAGCCTTGGCGAAGAAGGGCCTTACTACACGCCTGATAGTGGCGAGGCAGCCAGTCAAAAATGGCGTCCCCGGCGTGACTCGAACACGCGACCGTCGGTTTAGAAAACCGATGCTCTATCCAGCTGAGCTACGAGGACAAATCAAGGCCAGCTAGATGAAGGCAGTTTGCCCGAATTGCAGCACTTTTTCGGAGCCAGGTTTCAGTCACGGACGGCGGACCGGCCCGGAGGGAGCAGCGTCCGCTTCATTGGATGTGCAGGCCATACGCCGTGGAGCCGATCTTGATGAAATTACCGGTGGTCAGGTCCCCGTCATCGAGAGCGACATCGACCAGTTGCATGACGGTGTCGGTGGCGTTGCTGTTGACCAGCACGACATAGCTGCTCGGTCCCGACCAGACGTAGCGTCCTCCCATCGGGGACAATTCCGTGTAGGACGCCGGCAAGTAACCGCTCATGCCGGCGGGAATGACCCCCCCGGCGGCGGCGGTGGCAGGCAATTGACCGAACTCCATCGCATAGCGCTGGAAGGCCGAATCGTACTGGTGGAAATCGTTGACGAACCTCGCAGCCTGCGACCGCTCCCGGGAACGCTGAAACGCGGGAATGGCCATGGCTGCCAGCAGACCGATGATGACCACGACGATCATGATCTCGACCAACGTGAAGGCAGCTTCCGGTAAAATCTCCTGTCGCGCTGCGGGGGGTGGCCGCTTGCGGATTGTTCGCATGCCCTTCCTGTTATCATCCGGAACACCCTTCGACGAGCCAGATCGGACAAAGAAATGACGGGCAGATCGCATTCGAGCGGGTGCCCAGCCACCCCCTCAAGCCCGAGGCGGGACCCGGGTCAAACCGGCCCATTCGCGGTGAAAAATAATGACTTGCCTCGCAACTGGGCATCAGGGTTCTTCGCCCATCCGACGGATCATCGGGCTGTAGCTTGCCCGCCTGCGGCGGATTCGAACGCTCCCGAGGCGCGCAAGTCTCACCAGCCCAAGGCAAATATTGGGGAGTGATTTGTCCTCAAGGAAAGGGCTTGCATCGCGCCAAACCGTGGGGCTTTTTGATAGTTCTTTCGTCGGGCCGTAGCGTAGTCTGGTAGCGCGCTTGCATGGGGTGCAAGAGGTCGTGAGTTCGAATCTCACCGGCCCGACCA
>JAYUBB010000217.1:0-4414 GCA_043741015.1 Opitutaceae bacterium | reverse complement strand
TAGGTGGATCGATGCCTTTTGTAGGAGGGGCTTTACGCCCCGATGGGATGATGGCCGCGCCAAAACAAACAGTCGGGGCGTAAAGCCCCTCCCACATTTCAGAGCCGCTAGGTGCGTCTGAGAAAATAGAAGGTCACCAGCCCTAAAACGATCAGGCCAAGGGCAGCGAAGAAATAAAGGAAGCAGCCGCGTTTGACCTCGTCCTTCACCGGATGAGCGGTGTCGCGGTAGCGCGCGAGGATTTTTTCGGCCTCCGTGTCGGCGGCTGGAGCTTCGCCGGCAGTGGTTGGGGGAGGGAGAGAGGCAGGGGAAGACAGGGCCTTGCCGCCGGTTTCTCGGGCGATCTCCCGGTCGAGCCAGGCTAGCTGCTCCTGCGCGAGGGCGCGCTGGCGCTGGAGTTCCTGGAGCCGGTCGGACATGGCAAGAGGGAAACTGCCGGGCACTTAATCCGCCAACAAAAAAGCGCGCCGGAAAGCGCGCTTGGAGATGTGGCAGTGTCGCCAGTTCAGACCACATTCACCTTGCGGTGTGCCTTGTCGAATTCGACCGTGCCGTCGCGGAGGGCGAACAGCGTCCAATCACGACCGACGCCCACGCCCTTGCCGGGGTGGTGCTTGGAGCCGCGCTGACGGACGATGATGCCGCCGGCGAGGACTTTCTGGCCGCCGAAAAGTTTAACACCCAGACGCTTCGAGTGGCTGTCGCGACCGTTGCTGGAGGATTTCTGACCTGTTTTATGTGCCATGGCAGTGGTTGCTTAAATTGTGATGGACTCGATCTTGATGACGGAGAGCTCCTGGCGGTGGCCGCGTTTGCGCTCCATGCCCTTGCGCTTCTTCTTCTTGAAGACGATGATCTTCTTGGCGCGCTTGTTCTCCAAGACCTTGGCCTTGACCGAGGCGCCGATGAGGAAGGGGGTGCCGACCTTGAAATTCTCACCCTCGCCCGCGGCGAGGATCTCGTTGATCTCGACCGTGGAACCGGCTTCCGTCTTGGGATAGCGGTCCACGATGAGGATATCGCCCTCGCTGACCGAGAACTGCTTCCCCTGAGTTTTAATAGTGGCTTTCATAAGTTCAAAGGGGCGAAATAAGGGGAGTTGGGGAGGGGTAATCAAGGCTTTATTTACTCTCCGGGCCAAATCTCCTCGCTGAAACGGATTTTGCAGTGCGAGAGGCGACTTGCGAGCCGGTTTATTGAACTTTAAGTCCCTGTGATGCGACGCGTGATCACTCCAGCTGAGACTCAGGGGAGGAATACCGTCGTCCTGGCAAGGTGGCTACTGGGCAAGGTGTTAGTGCGGACGACGACCCAGGGCAGGTCAGCCCATCTGATCATCGAGGTGGAGGCCTACGACGGAGAACAGGATCTGGCCTGTCACGCCAGCAAGGGGCGTACGAATCGAACCGAAGTGATGTATCAAGTGGGTGGGCGGTGGTATGTCTATCTCTGTTACGGCGTGCATGAGATGCTCAACCTGGTGACGGGCCCGGTGAACTATCCGGCCGCCGTGCTCATCCGCGGTCTTGATTGTGTGCGCGGACCGGGCCGGCTCACCAAACGGTTGGACATTGGCCGTGACCTGAATGGCGCGATCGCCACGCGCGCCACGGGTCTGCATCTGGAGGATCACGGCTTTGTGCCTTCGCGCGGGAGTATCAAGTCAGGTCCGCGGATTGGCGTGGACTACGCGGGGCCGGTGTGGACGGCCAAACGGTGGCGGTTCTGGATCGAGGTCGATAAACTAACGCGCTGACGGGGCGGTGTTCTTTTCTGCCCCGGGCGCGCGCGCGGCGAGATGGTCGAGCAGCAGCGCGTGGATGAAGCGATAGCCGAAGCCTACCTTTTGCAGCAAGGCGAGCTGGGCGGCGTGGTTGTAGAAGGTCTCCGCCTTTGGGGGCAGGTTTCCACTGCGCACCAGCAGCCAGCGCAGGAAAAAATGTTGCACGCCGTTGAACCCGCCGAAGCGGAAGAAGGCCACCAGACCGCAGCCCGCCGCAAAGGCGATTGCCTGCCATATCATCTCCTCCCGGCCACTTGGGGTCAGATCATGCCAGCCGGTGTAAGCCCAGATAAACCCAGGCAGTAGCATCACCAGTCCCACAAAAATCAACATCATGACCGGCACCCGCAGCCAGAACCAAGCACCCGCATGGCGCCCGCGCGCGGGATCGATCAGGGTGGAGGCAAAGCCGCCGAAGACACCGATTACCACGGCCGGGGTCGCTTGAATCAGAAGAAAGGCCCAGGAGGTCATCTCTCCGGGATTGGTCAGCGCCACGCCGATCTCCCCGGCAAAGACCGGAATCGACACGGCAAGGAGAACATTGAACGCCGTCTTCGGGGGTCGAATCCGGGCCCAACCCAGCGTAGCAAGCCCAGCGCCAATGATCAGACCCATGAGAAACGGCCCGGCTTCGTGCAGCTTCAACGAACGGTCCCAGCCGGCTGAGGTCAAAGCGACCGCGAAGAATACCAGAAAAATGCTGCTGATAATCAAAACCATGCCCGCCAACCCCGCCAGACCCCGGCTCAGGGCCATACGCCACGACCAGCGCATACTGGCAGTGGGTTTGACATCCAGCGCCCGCACATCGAGTGGCATGCAGAACGCAAAGGCGGCCATCACCATATAGATGATCCCGAAACCGGCGTCGGCGGGCGGTTTCCCAAAATAGATTTTCAGCAGCAGCAAAAAATAGAGGACGACCATCACGCCCATCACGAGGAGCAGACTCCAGAATCTCTGGGAAGCCCGGTTGCCCTTTCCGGGTTTCGCCCGCGCAAAGCCGAAATCAATCCCGCCCATGACCAACCCCAAGGCGGTTGCTAGCAGGGCTATCGCCACCTTGGTTCCGAGTGGATAATTCCAAAACAAAAAGGCCAGTAGCAAACCCACTGTGCCCAGCAGCCGCGTGGCCATAAAATACCCGAACTGCCGGCCCGCGCTGCCCAGCCAGTCGGGCTGGAGCTGCTCCACCGCGAACAAAGTGTGTCCGTGTTCCTTCATGCGCCGGGCCAGCCAGCTGAGCCAGCCGACGGTCTGTCCGGCTGTATAGCCGCCCGATGACTTGCCGCGGCGGTTGATGGCCGCTTGCACGTAGGCCTCGAAAAGCTGCCGGCGTCGTTCCTCGATCGTCCCGTTGCTTTTCTCGTGAACATCGCCGGCGGGGACATTGCCCCACGCCATGGTCATGACGCTCAGCATCAGCGGCGTTTGGGCCAGTTCGCGCAGGCCGGCATCGTCCTGCATCGCCTGCCGGAGGTGGTCGAGGCCGGAGCCTGCCACCGAGAAATAGCGCACGATCTGCTCCTGCGTCAGCGGCTGCAGGCAGATCGCGGCGCGCAACCGCAACTTCACGGTCATGGCGTTGTACTCCGCCACGCGGCAGGTGACTGCGAGTCCCGGCGGATGATGCGCCTCCTCAAAGGCGTTGATGGCCTCAGCGCACGCGGCCCGGCGGTCCTGCGGGACTTCGTCGAGCCCGTCGAGCAGCAGGACAAGCCGGGCATCGTCGAGCCAGGCGCGCGCAATGCGTTTCGGCACCTGGTAGCGCAGGCCGAGCTCCACGACGAGCCAGTCGGTGAAATCGCGTTGCGTTCCGGTCCAGGTCGAGAGGGCGAGCACCACTGGTGCCGATTCGGCATGGGAGTTGCGGGCGCGGGCAATCAGGTCCCGGGCCACCTCCAGCAACGTGGTGGTCTTACCGGCGCCCGGCTCACCGAGCACGAGCAGTGTGTTCTGGGCTGACTCGAACACGCCGGTGATACTGTCCTCCTTGCTGAGGGTCTGGATCGGGCGGTTGGGCGCGACCACGATCCGGTCCCACGGATGCTCGACGGCGTTTTCTTTCCAGTCGAGGCCGAGCTCAAGCCAGGCCCGGTGGTGCAGCGATGCCTCGAGGACGCCCTCGACCCAGTCGTGCTGAATGCGTTCGAGCAGACGCAGGATGTTCGTGCGATCGGCATCTGGCGGTGCCACCGGTGCAGGGGCGGAGGCCGGAGTCTCGCGCTCGACCGAGATCCACCGCGCCGCGACCCAATTGTGGAGATCTGCCGTCGCGTTGGCCGCGAGTTCCTCGGGGCTGGTGAATTCCTTGACGGTGTGGCCGCGCAACAGGTCCTGCTTGAATGCGGCAAGCTTGGCCGAGCCCTCGGCATTGCCGTCGGTCAGCTCTGGCCGGGAGAGGTCCTCGCGCTTGAAGTAGACGAAGCAGGGCAGGCCGAGTTTGCGGGCGCGCCGGTACTCGGCCTCGGTGATGCCGGAGCCATGACGGAAGCCGATGATCCCGACGAACACCTCGCAAAGATCCACCTGGTCGATCGAGGCGTCGTGCGTGTCGTCCGGGCGGTTGCCGAAGAACTCCATGCCGACGAAGCGCATTTCCTCCATGCGATTCAGCGCGTCCATCAA
>JAYUBB010000216.1:0-13824 GCA_043741015.1 Opitutaceae bacterium | reverse complement strand
GTTTGGTGAAGCGGGCCGTCGCCCTTCGATTGGTTCTTTTTCATCAATCCCAATCACTTCCCAAACGGTGGCACTTCTTCAACTGCATCGTTTGGGTTCAGGTGTCAGTGTTCGGCGTTATTTTCTGGCTGACAGCTGAGCGCTGAGCGCCGATAGCTGTCAGCCTATGGAAAAACCAATGGTTGGAATCATCATGGGCAGCACGTCGGACTGGGAAACGATGCAGCATTGCGCACAGACGCTCGACCAGCTCGGGGTGACGTATGAGAAGCGCGTCATCAGTGCTCACCGTACGCCGCATCTGGCCATAAAATGGTGCACCAGTGCCGAAACACGCGGACTTAAGGTGGTCATCGCGGCGGCAGGCGGCGCGGCGCACCTTGCCGGAGTCGCGGCTGCCCTCACGCCGCTGCCGGTGCTTGGCGTGCCCATGGAGTCGGCCTCGCTCAAGGGAATGGATTCGCTGCTTTCGATGGTCCAGATGCCCGGCGGTATTCCGGTGGGGACACTGGCGATCGGCAAGCCGGGTGCGATCAACGCCGCGCTGTTGGCCGCGGCGATTCTGGCGCTAGGCAACCGGTCGGTCAAAAAGGCCCTGAACGATTTTCGCGCAGCGCAGACGAGAAAAGTGATCGCGGCGAAACTGCCTTAGGGAGGACAGGGGAAGGTGATTTGTCGGGTAAGTGCAGCCATCAATACACTAAGAATGGCGACCCAAGAATTATTCGCCCTGCTTGAGTAAACACATTATACTGTGCTTGTGTCATACTTGAGGTCGTAACCGAGGCTGTGACGCGTAGAAAAACCAAGATAGAGCATGACGATTCGGGGTTGATTTATCTAAACAAACTAACGACCGATTACGGAATACACCGGATGAATAAGGCCCAAGTTATAGAGGCCCCTTTGATTGAAGTGTCGCATGCGGGTAAGAATGCGGCCGTTATAGCGAAAGGCGGATTGTAAAAATTTATGACAAAAACTTATTGTATCTCGTCGCGAGAAATGCACCATTCGCCGCAAGAAATTAGCCGGTCACGGTGGTTTCCCAACTAACACCAAACACACTGAACTATGAATAAATGTCCTAACGGGAGGGCGTCGTTTTTTCGCGCCTTCAATAAGAATAGTCTCGGTTTTACGAGTTTCCTCGTGAGCCGTTTTGTCCGTATTGCAGCAATGGTTTCACTCACGATTGCTTCAACCACCACACTGACCTACGCCCAATCAAACGCGGAAGGCTATATCTACGGAACTGTTACCGGTGCGACGTCGGTTTCGGCAGTCAATAACGGTACTGGCCAGACCCGCACTGCGACCGTTGGTGCCGATAGCACCTTTAACATCCCGTCTCTGCCCACCGGCGTTTACAATGTCATCGCGAAAAAGGGAGACACTGTCGTTCAGACCAAAGAAAATGTATCCGTAAATCTTGGTAGCGGCACGGCGGTTCGCTTCGGTTCAGTCGATGGCACCCTCCAACTGGAGAAATTTGTGGTCTCCAGCTCGACCGCACTCTCGCAGATTGATACGTCCCAGACGGGCGCTTCCCTCCAGATCCGAAAGGAAATGGTCGATATTCTTCCCGTTTCCCGTAACCTCGCCGCGGTCATGCAGTTGGCCCCTGGCGTCAGCAAGGGTGACGCGGCTTTCGGCAGCAACCCTTCTTTCGCCGGCGCTTCCGTTGCTGAAAACAACGTCTACATCAACGGTTTCAACGTCACCAACTTCCGCAACGGTCTTGGTTTCAGCGAAGTACCCTTCGATTTCTACGAGAACTTCCAGATCCTCGTCGGTGGTTATGGTCCGGAATATGGGCGGTCCACCGGTGGTGTCACCAACGTGACGACCAAGAGCGGTAGCAACAAATACGAGGCGGGTTTCAACGTTTACTATCAGGCCCCGAGCTTGCGCGATCATTCCCCGAACACCTATCTGCCGGATGGCTCCATCCTCACGGCGCGTGAGCTGAGTTCCCGGACCGACACCCAGGCCAATATTTATGCCGGCTTCCCGATCATGAAGAATCACCTCTTCTTCTACGGGATCTATAACATTAAAAACTATACCGCGCAGTTCGCAAATTCGGGCGCGAGCGTCTTATACAAGGACAAAAACAACAATCCGTTCTGGGGTTACAAGGTTGATTACGTGCTCAACGACAACCACCGCATCGAATATACCGGATTTTCCGACAGGAACGATCTGTTCGAAACCGGATATGCGTATGACTACTCCACGCGCACCATCGGAGCGAGCCAAGGCGTGTCCACCTATTTCAATGGCGGCAGGAACGACATTCTTCGCTACAGCGGCACCTTTGGTGAAAACTTCCAGCTCTCAGCGCTCTACGGCAAGGGCGGATACAATCTGACCATTGCTGGTGCGGGTGATGCCAGCCCCGCCATTTACGATGGCCGTTCCGGCGTTCTGGTCCCGTTGGGCACTTGGACGACTCTCCAGCCCACGACCAGCTCCGATGCGCGTAAGGCCTACCGCCTTGACGCAGTCTGGAAGGCCGGTGAGTTCGGTGCGCTCGGCAAGCACACGCTAAAGTTTGGTGGTGACTACGAAGACAACCTCTCGAAGAGCAACACGTTCTATTCAGGCCACGTTTACTATCGCTACTACAAACCGAATAGCGCCGGCAAGGTCTCCGGGGCGGTTGTTCCCACGCCCAACGTTGGCGCGGTGCGCGTGCGTCACTACGAGGTCGGCGGCTCCTTCAAGATCAAGAATACCGCTTACTACGCGGAGGATGACGTCAGCCTCCTGAACGACAAGCTCAAGCTGAGCCTGGGCCTGCGCAACGAAGGCTTCAAGAATTACAACAAGGACAACGCCATTTTCATTGTGGCCAAGAATCAATGGGCCCCGCGTCTTTCGGTGTCATATGACCCGTCGGGCGACGGCAAGGCCAAGCTCTACGCCAACTGGGGCCTCTACTACCTGCCGATCGCGAGCAATACCAACGTTCGTGCCTCCGGTGGTGAATTGTTCAACGAGCAATATTTCCAGCTGTTATCGGTCAATGCTGACGGCACTCCGGTCATCGGGACGGCGATCAAGCCCCTGTCAGTTTTCTCCAATGGTATCGCGCCTGACCCCCGCACGGTTTCGGCGATCGGTCTGAAGCCGATGTACCAGTCGGAGCTCATCTTGGGCGGTCAGATGAAGGTGCTTGACCACTGGACGCTCGGCGTGCGGTTCACCGCCCGCGATCTGAAGTCGACCATTGACGATACGGAGGTTGAACCGGCCATCGCGCGCTGGGCCGCCCGCACCGGCAAGCCGGCCTTCAGCCCCGATGCGACCTATGTGTTATTTAACCCGGGTCGCGACCTGACCTTCGTGGCGGATGTAGCCGGCGACGGCAACTACGTCCCGGTTACGCTCACCAAGGACGACCTCCAGATGCCGGATGCCATCCGCAAATACTATTCGATCACGCTGGAAATGGAGCGCGACTTCATTAACAACTGGATGGTCCGGGCCTCTTACACTTGGGCCCAGAACTACGGTAATTTCGAGGGCTGGGTGAAAAGCGAAAACGAGCAGACCGATGCCGGCATCACCGGTGCCTTCGACTACCCGGAGTTCATGCACAACTCCTATGGCCGGCTGCCCAATGACCGCCGCCATCAGTTCAAGCTCCAGTCGGCTTATCGCCCGTTCTCTGAGCTGACCCTCGGCGTCACGGGGCTCCTCCAGTCGGGCCGCCCGCTCAATAAATTGGGTTCACCGCTCACCATCGCTGGATATGACAGCCTCATCTTCGAGGTACCCCGCGGCACCTTCGCCACGACGCCTTGGATCTATAATGTGGATCTCGCGGTGACTTACGTACCGAAAGTCTTCAAGAAGAAGCTCACCTTGGGTATTAATGTCACCAACGTGTTCAACTTCCAGAATGAGGAGAAGCGAAACGAGACCTACACGGATGCCGCTCAGAACCAGTTGCCCTCGTTTAACTTGGTTCGCACCTATCAGCCGCCTCGCTCAGTCCAGCTGAGTGTCAGATACGATTACTAATCTCTGATTTAGGGAGATTTCTTCAGGACAGCCTTTCGGGGCTGTCCTTTTTTTGCCCGTCCTCGGCGCCCCGGCATGGCTCGACAGCTACTCAGGCCGGATACTCCGGTTTGAGCCCTGGGCGGAGGAGGGCTGCACCTCACATTGGATCCGGCGGGACGGTCCTGAGCAGGAATTCGGCGAGTTTCCGATAGAAAGTCACGCGTTCTTTCGCATGCGGAAGTCCGTGGATGCCTTGGGCATCCTTGATGACCTCGACGGATTTCCCGGCATCCTTCAGGGCGGTTGCCATGCGCTTGGATTGGGAGATGTCCACGGTCTTGTCCTCGCCGCCATGCATCAGGAGCACGGGGCAACGCACCCGGTCGGCGAAATACACCGGGGCGACGTTATGGAAGCGCTCCGGGTATAGCTTGGGATCGACGTAATAGTCGGCTCGCCAGTTGAAGAGGATGTCGTGGTCATAGGAGTCGAATTTGCGCTCGGCGACCCAATCGTAGACCCCGGCGAAACCCACGGTGGCGGCCAGCAAGTCGGGGTAGCGGGTGGCGATCGCCAGCGAGATGTAGCCGCCGTAGCTGCCGCCGTAGGCGACGAGCCGCTTGGGATCGGCAAAGCCGGCGGTGACCGACCAGCGCAGGCCGTCGACCACATCGTCCACGGAGCGCTCGTGCACTTCGATGTGGTTGGCCAGTTCGTGCTTCTCTCCATAGCCGATGGAGCCGCGGTAGTTGACCTGCAGCACGCCGTAGCCGAGGGCGGCGAGGAATTGCACCTCGCTGTTGAAACCCCATTCGTCGCGGGCCTGCGGGCCGCCGTGGGAGAGGGCGATCATCGGCACGGCCTGGCCGGGCTGGCGGTTGTGGGGCAGCGTCAGGTAGGCCGGTACCTGGTAGCCGTCACGAGCGGGAAACCAGACTGGGATCATTTTCGCCCACTCGCGCTTCGTGGCGTCGGGGCGCGCACTGAGCAGGGGCGAGATCTTCTGCTCATTGGCGTTGTATTCGTAGAGCACGCTGGGTTGCACGTCAGACGTGGTGCCGAACACCATCTTGTTTTTTCCACTATAACCACGCAGCCAGATGATTTGACCGGGGAAGTTGCTCTGCAGGAGGGCGTGCACGTGCTGGTACTGCGGGTTGAGCCAGATGAAACTCGTCTTCTCGGCCTCGTACGCCAGCGCAAAAGGCACCCCGGTGAGAGGTTCGATGAGGGGGTCGGGGCTCAGATCGTGCCGGGCGTCGGCCGCCGGTTCGCCCAGCAGGCGGTGGGTGCGGAGATCGTAGTTTTGCAGAACCCGCCGGCCGGAGGTACCGGGGTAAGCCAGAAGCACGGTGTTGCCCGACGGGTCGAAAAAGACCGGGTCGCTTCGTTTTGGCATAGGCTCGGCCCGCCATGGGTCACCTGGTTTGTCCCGAAAAAGAAGCGACATCTCGCTGGCCCGGCCCGGTTCCACGATGGCCGGCTTGGTCGGGTCGTCCGGGTTCTTTGCGTTGCCGGCCGCACTGGCCAGCCTGGCATTGCCGGTCTTGGGGTCGATGTGCCACGCCAATACCCGGCCGGGATTTGGCTCGATGATAGAGATGCCGTTGGTCTTCAGGGTGAGTCGGAAAAGTGGTGAGAAAATGTCCTCATCCCGCTCCCAGCGGGTGAGCAGCACGCTTTTCCCCTCCCAAGGCAGGGTCTGCACCAGCCGAAAGTTTTCACTGCGCTTGTGTTCCACGTATTTCGCCTTGGTCAGGTTCTCATCCGCCAGATACAATCCGTCGTAATATTGCGGCTGGTGCAGCATCTCAAAGATCAGGTTGTCGGAACCGGTCCACCGCACCCGCCCGATGTCCAATCGCCCGTCTTGGCGCAGAGCTTTAATATCCTTGGTCGCTAGATTGAGGGTAACCAGAACCTTGTGGTCCTCGAACTCGCGGGTGATGGCGAGGTGGGAGCCGTCGGGGGCCAGTATCGCCTGCTCGAATTCCGCCGGTTTAAACAGGACGTCGATCAGCTGATCGATCTTGACGGAGTCCGGAGCCGCCGCGGCGGCGAAGGGCAAGGCAAGGACAAGGAGGAACACGGCCAGAGGCAGGCGAAGCGACGGATAGTTCATAGAGGAGATGGGCTGGGACCGAAGACCTGGAGGCTATCCAGCCTGCAGCACGCAGTCGGGTCAAGTGCCGGGCTGGGCGCGATCCCTTATTCGAAGCGAAGCACGGTCATTGGCGCGGCGGGCCGGGCCGTGAGATTGGGCAGGCCCCGGGCGGGGGCGGGCCGACCCAAGCTGATTCTCTTGCGATAATCCGGTCGCCGGAGGTTGGTTCGGCCATCGGTTGCCACCAGATGGCTGATGGCAACCTGGCCGACGCCGCCGACACGCAGGCGCAAGGCGTTTTCTGGGGAGGAAATGGGCACGGTGAACTCTCGTTTTGTTTTGGTGCACGGCCGGGCGGCTTGGGCGCGAAATTCAATGGTATGGCGGCTGGCTATCTCCTGCCAGGTGCCATCCGGCAGCAACTGCTCGACTATCACCTTCTGCACCGCCGGGGCAAAGTTATGCACCATGAACTGCAATTGCCAAGCTCCACAGACCGGGGTGGCTTGCGTCGCGATTTCAGGCTGACGTGCCGCCCTTTTCAACCAGGCCTGCCACTCGGCCAGCCGTTTGCTGTCGGCCATAAGGACCAGAGCATTCTGGCCCCGGGTAAACGGGTCGCGGGATCTGGCCCACATGGCCTTGGCCGCCTTGCGTCCCTGTTGCAGGGCCTTCGCGAACAGCCGTGCGTCGTGGTCCATATGCCTGAGGTGAATGCCGGCTCCACGCTGATCAGTGCCGGCCAGCAGCTTCCGCACCTTAAATAGATCCCGCGCTGCCCGGCGCACGAACAGGTCGCGTTGGGCGAGATAGATGCGGAAGGCAATGCTGGCGGCAAGCGCCCGGGGCCAGTCGTAAGAACCGGCCTGTAGTCGCGCAAAAAACCTAAACTCATTCTGATAAGGCTTCAGTGATTCATTACCTGCAAAAACATCCCACCTGTCGTTGATCTGCCAACGGGCATAACCGGTGAAGGCGTGGGCGTCCGCCGCCAGCAGCGCTCGGGCCTGTGCGCGGGCAGATTTGGATTTGAATACACGCTCTAGACCCCGAGACAGCATCGCCGTGGCGTCGTCCAAGCCCGGTTCCAGCCAGAGATTGGCCGCTGCAGCGTCGACTGCGGTTGTGGTCTCAAGCGCAAGCCGGTTGGCTTCCCAAGAAGTGATGAGCAGGCCGTCGGCTTGGACGGTGTGGCAGCGTTGCCACCACGAGCGGATGTTGGCCAGCCGGTCGCCGAAGACCGGCATTGGCTCATAACGAAAGGCGCCGTTCATCGGGCAACCATAATAGCCGATACCCTGTTGCTTCAAAGCCGGATGCAGGTCGCGCTCCGCGAAATTGAAGAACTCGACCCGTGGTTTCCGGGCGAACGGGTAGTAATACCAGTCGTAGGCTGTGATACCACGCGGCAGGAGCGGGATGGCTTCGGGTACAAAGTAAAGCATGTCCGCCCACAGGCCCATCTGGAGACCATGCTTGGTGGCGACATTGTGCAACCGGTTGACGTGTCCGGCGAAGTGTCCGGCCAGCCCGAGGTGGGCGACTTCCTCCCGGCAGCGGGGGCATTTTCCGAGGTGAAAGGACTCGTCGAGGCCGACGTGAACCTTGCCCGCTGTGCAATACGGCGCCAAGTCTCGCAGCAGTTTGTCGGCGACCTCCAGGGTACGCGGGTGCAGCGGACAGATTTGCCCGCTAACGAGAGGGTCACCCTTGTCATCACGCAGCTCGTTGAGGTCGCATAGGTCGGGATGCTTGATCAGATATTGGGTATGCGCGAGCAGGTTGGCGATCGGCACCACGCGGATGCCGTTCTGCGCCGCACAAAGCACTAGTTCGCCCAGGTCCTCGTAGGAATAGGCGTCTGTGCGGCCGATGCCGGGCAGGCTGGGGTAATGCACGGCGTCCTCCAGATGCAGGTACAGTTCGTGGTAACCCCAGGCCGCGTAGCGCGGCAGCAGCTTTTTGAGGAAATCCAGACGCTCGACCTGCCGGGCGAGATCCCACTGAAAGGCGCGAATCATGGGCGGAGACTCGCGCCGGGTAGGAACGGACTCAACCGCGTTTCTGCGCGAGGAGCTGTTCCAGCTTCACGATGTCAGCCGAGAACAGGCGGATGCCTTCGGCGGTTTTTTCCGTGGCCATGGCGTCCTCGTTCAGCGCGAAGCGGAAACTCTTCTCATCGAAAGACACCTTCTTGAGGTCTGTGCCCTTGGCGGCGGCGGGGTCGAGCTTGCGCACGAGGGGTTCGCTGCTCGCTTTCAGTTCAGCCAGCAGAGGCGGAGCGATTGTGAGCAGGTCGCAGCCGGCCAGTTCGGTGATCTCGCCCTTGTTGCGGAACGACGCGCCCATAACCTCGGTTGTGTAACCAAACTTCTTGTAGTAGGTGTAGATCTGCGTGACGGACTTGACGCCGGGATCATCGATCGGGGCGTAATCCTTGCCGGTGCTTTTCTTATGCCAGTCTAGGATGCGACCGACGAAGGGCGAGATGAGCCTGATGTTGGATTCGGCGCAGGCAACGGCCTGAGCGAAGGAAAACAGCAGGGTCAGGTTGCAGTTGATCTTCTCCTTCTGGAGTTGCTCGGCGGCCTTGATGCCCTCCCAAGTGGAGGCGATCTTGATCAGGATGCGTTCGCGGGAGATGCCGGCCTTCTCGTAGAGCGCGATGATTTCGCGGGCCTTGGCGAGGGTCGCGTCGCGATCAAAAGACAAACGCGCATCGACCTCGGTCGAGACGCGGCCCGGCAGGATCTTGAGTATCTCCAGGCCGAACAACACCAACAGTCGGTCAATGACGTGACCTACGGGCGCGGCCGGGCCGGATTCCTTGATGGCTTGGTCGATGATCCACGTGTAATCGGGCATCGCGGCGGCCTTGAGAATCAGGCTGGGGTTGGTTGTGGCGTCGCGCGGTGCGAACTGCTTCATGCTGGCAAAGTCACCTGTATCGGCGACCACGACGGTGAATTGCTTGAGTTGGTCGAGTTGGGTGGAGGTGCTCATGATAAGGGGGCGTTTTGAGAGGTTAAAACCGGCGGGTGGGCTCGCAAATAGTTTTTCAGCCACGCGATGCCACCCGGCTCATCGGAGAAGGCGCCGTCGAGTTGGGATTCAAAGGCGGCGTCGAGGGCGGGTTTGAATTCAGGCCCCGGGGCCCGACCCAAAGCGATCAGATGCCGGCCGAGAATAATGGGCTTGGGTGAGGCATGTTCCAGTTTGAGCTGCTGAGCGGAAGCGCGCAGATAACCGAGCCGTTTCTCCGTTTCGGCGGAGACCAAAGGCGGTCGGCCCAAGTGGTCGGCGCGCATGACGGCGATCAGGTCGTCAAGGGTGGCAGGGGTGATTTTGCGGGAGAGCCGTCGCACCGTGGTGTCACGGTATTCGGCCGGCCCGTCGTGATGGAGCAGGTGATTCATGACGAGCGGGCGCACGTATTCGATCAGACCCAGGGGAGCCCCAATGCGCTGGAGGAAAGTTTCTGCCAGAGGGCCGCCAGCCGCCTCGTGTTCGGGGCTGGTCCAACGCAGCTTGCCGCGCCGCTCGGCCTGTTTGGTGGTGCCGGCTTTGCCGAAATCGTGGGCGAGAACAGCCAGTGACAGGAGACGCCGAGTTGCCGGTGTGCCTTCGCGCCAAGAATCGAGCCCGACCAACGCGTCGAGGCAACAGCCGGTGTGGATGAACACATCTCCTTCCGGATGCCACTCGGGTTCCTGGGGCAGGCCGGCCAAGGCCGCGACCTCGGGAAAGTGGGTCAGCCAGCCGGTTTGCTTCAGCACCAGCAAGCCGAGCGACGGCTTGGAGGACTTCGTGGCCCACTTGTCCCATTCACCCCAGACGCGTTCGACGGGCAGTTCCCCATAGGTGTCGCGGATTGAGTAGCAGAAGGAGGCGGTTTCGGGCGCAAGCGTGAATTCGAATCTGGCCGCGAACTGAAACGCTCGCAACACCCGCAACGGATCCTCGACGAAGGCCGGGCCGGTGTGCCGCAGGATTTTCTTCTTCAGGTCATCGACACCGTGATGGAAATCCAGAATCCGGTCCTCCAGCGGGTCGTAGGCGATGGCATTCACCGTGAAATCGCGTCGGGCCGCCGCCTCGGCCTCGGTCAGGGCCGGGTCGGGCGCGATGGCAAAACCGCGATGACCGGCGCCGGTCTTGGATTCGCGGCGCGGCAGGCTGAAATCATACTCTGCTCCTTCGATCCGCACCTTGAGCACGCCAAAGCTGCGACCGACCACATCGGTCGGTCCGAAAGGCGCCAAGGCTCGGCCCATTGCCTCGTAATCCAGGCCATAGACCTCGACGTCGAAATCCTTGGATACGAGTCCGAGCAGCCAGTCACGCACGCACCCGCCGACCAGCCTCGGCCTACCACCCGCGGAGCGCAGGGCGGAGATGGCAGCATGGAGTGGACGGGGGACGTGCATGGCGATAGAATCAACGTGAGGCAATTCGCCTCCAGCGCAAGGCTTGCACCGGCCGGGCTAGCGGCTACTACGTCCCATGGGAAAATTTCGTACCCATCCACCCATGAAAACTTCCAATCTTCATTTCTCCTGCCTCCTGGGCCTTTTTCTATTAAATGGAGCCGCGCTTTTTGCCACGTGTGGCGGCGGCGGCGGCGGCGGCGCGGGTGGGGCAGCGCCGGGCGGCATGGGCATGGGTCCGAATCAGCCGGAAGTGTATCGCGTGCCATGGCGCATCGTCGCGAGCAGTGCCCAATTGTCCGTGCCTCCGGGCACCGGACTCGTGGAGCTGTGGTTCCCGGCCAGCATGGATAGCGTGAAGAACTCTTCGATGCTCACTTCGCGCACGCTGACGCTGGCGGCAGCCCGCGGGGTGATCGACTTCGTCGTGCCTCCCGATGTGGCGAAATTACGCACCAACTATCAGGTGGCCTCCGGCCAGGAAACAGCCGTGCTGGCCGGACTCGACGGCAAGGAAATCGGGCGAGTAATCGCCGGACCCAAAGGCAAGTTTGATTATCGGGCGGTGGAGAAACTGGTCAATGACGAGCTAACCGCTCGCGAAAAAACCTGCAAAGCCTCCTTGGAAGCGGCTGAGAAGCGGGTGAAGGCCGGGGACAAGGCCGCCGCGGACGATTTGCAGCAGATTTGGGCGCAGCGCACGATGTTTCCGAACTTCGGCAAGCGCGCAGCCAAGGCGCTGGAAAAGCTCGGGATCAAGGTGAGCTGGCTGGAACTCGAACCGCTCGGACCCGACACGCTGGCCGACCCGGATGTGGCCGGATTGCATGCGGACGTGGAGCCTCTGCTCCAAGCCGGCCTCGCCGCCGAATTGGGCGCGCGCTACGATGCGGCCGGGCGGTTCTATGCGGAAGCCGCCGCGCTCGATCCCTCCGACCCGACCGCTTTGCGTTTCCTCGGTGAGTTTTACCGGCACCATACCGGCGAATGGAACAAGGCCGGCCAGATTTTCCGCCGCATCGTGGCCCAGCCCGCCGACCCGATCGCGCGCGCCGTAGCGCTGCACGGCCTGGGCAAGATGACAATCCACGCCGGACGTTTCACAGCCGGCTTAAAATTGTTCGAGGAATCGCTGGCGGCCTACCCGCTCCCCATCACGTATCGCAACCTTGCCGTTTACTGGTTCTCGGAAAAACAGACGGAGAAGGCCGCCGGTTACATGCGGCAGGCGCTGGCTCTGGCACCAGGCGACGCCTACAATCAGGTCTTTGCCGCCGTCTATCTGGCGGCCACCGGCCACAAGGCCGAGGCACTTGCGATCGCCAAAGCCAACGAGCACCTGATGGATGCGAGCTATAACCTCGCCGCCATCTGGGCGCAAGTGGGTGACCGCAACAAGGCGATGGAGCTGCTCCAGCGTCACTTTTATGCATATGAGCGGTTTGAGGCCGTCCGTGCCATGGAGATGAAGGAGGCGCGCGAAGACTACATGTTCGCCAACCTGTATGCCGTGCACGAGTTCGACGAGCTCACCAAGGGCGCCAAGAACGCCTGGATGATCGGCCCCGAATGGTGCGATCCGACCAAGCTCCAGCCCGTCGAGGGCCCGCCCGGCCCGCGCAGCATGCAGTGAGGTTCAGGCCGCCGGGCGCTTCCACGCGCTTACGCCCACCCAGGACCAACCCGCGAGCAAAGCCACGCCGCCCAACGGCGTGATCGGCCCGAGCGCGCGCGGTCCGCCGAGGGCCAGGCCGTAGAGAGAACCCGAGAAAAGCAGCACCCCGGCAATCCAGCACCAGCCGATTTTTCTGGCTGCAGGATCCGGCCAACCAGCCAAGGCGAGCAGGGCGACGGAATGGACTAACTGGTAGAAAACGGCAGTCTTCCAGATTTCCATCCGTCCCGCCGGCTCCAAGATGTCCCTAAGCCCGTGAGCCCCGAAGGCTCCCAGCGCCACCCCGGTGAACCCAAGCAGGCCGGCGGCAATAAGGAGCGATCGTTGTGGGGGATTCATGCAGATCAGAGGAGTGTGCGGACAGCCAAGGCGAAAACAAACCCGGTTTGCAGCCGGCAAAATATTGAGAGGCAAACACACGGCTTTGCCTGCAAGAATTATAGTGTAAGCGGCGGGCTTTTAGCGGTTAAACCGCCAATTCGGAGCGATCTGAGAATGTGAAAGGTTGGGTGTTGACAGGGTAGGGCGAAATCCTTCCCTTTGGCCCCTTTCCGCAAATGAAAACCTATCTGGCCAAGAATGAGACCAAGCAGCCCCCCAAGTGGCATCTGATCGATGCCGAAGGCAAGGTACTGGGCCGTCTCGCCGTTAAAGCCGCCAACATCCTGCGCGGTCGTCACAAGCCCACTTACACGCCCCACGTCGACACCGGTGACTTTGTCGTCGTCATCAACGCGAGCAAAGTCGTCCTTACTGGTAAGAAGGAAGAGCACACCGAATACATGTCGTTCTCCGGCTACGTCGGCGGCGAGAAGTATCGCAAGCTCGCCGACGTCCGCGTCAAGAAACCCGAGTTCATCATCATGCAGGCCGTCAAGGGCATGCTCCCGCGGAACCGTCTGGCCGCCAAGATGCTGACCAAGCTTCGCGTGTTCCCGGGCGCGACCCACGATCACGTGGCTCAGAATCCCGTACCTTTAAAGTAATCCATGAGCGCTGAATCCTCCGTTTTCCTCGGCACCGGCCGCCGCAAGTCCTCCACGGCCCGCGTCCGCATCTTTGCCGGTTCCGGCAAAACCGCGGTCAATGACCGCAAGTTCGAAGTCTATTTTACGCACGACAACTTCGTGCGCCGCGCCCTGGCCCCGCTCGTCACCGCCGACAGCAAGGACAAGTTCGATGTCATCGTGAACGTCGCCGGTGGCGGCATCAGCAGCCAGTCCGGCGCTGTTGCCCACGGCATCGCCCGCGCCCTGCTGAAGTTCAATCCCGAGCTCCGCGTCACCCTCAAAAAGGCCGGTCACCTCACCCGTGACCCCCGTGAGAAAGAGCGCAAGAAGCCCGGCCAGCCGGGCGCCCGCAAGCGCTTCCAGTTCTCCAAGCGTTAATCCGCTTACTGGAATCCACGACTTACCCAAAGCGGAGCGCCTCGCGGCCTCCGCTTTTTCATTGGCACACGAAACTGCTCGATTCCCCGGTGGGAATTCATAACGCTACCTCCTCCCTTACATGAATGTCGGCATTGTCGGCGCGTCGGGTTACTCCGGCGAAGTTCTGGTCAAGCTCCTCCTCGGCCATCCGTCGGTCAAACTGACGGCGGTCAC
>JAYUBB010000215.1:0-13897 GCA_043741015.1 Opitutaceae bacterium | reverse complement strand
CGCGGCTCCGGGATCATCCGACGATCTGCACAGAACATGGTTCGGCTCTGACTCCGGCGCCCACTATCGGTTCCACTATTTTGCAAACACACCCTAGGGAAACAGGTCAGTAGTCCGACGGAAGGCCGCTTTCCCGTGTTCAGCCTGGCTGCATTTCGATATAGGAGCGTTCTGACCACTTCAGGCGGCCCGGTTGCACGGCTGGAGATGGCGGATGTTACGATCCTTGGCCAACGTGAGTTTCTCGCCAACGCGTACCTCAAGGCAGGCCTGACTGGGGATCGCGGCAACCAGCTACTTTATAGCCCTGCCAACGGCAGCGGCACGTCGCCTTCGCCAATGGTGGCGCGCTTCATGGCCATCTCCGAGGCCATGGAGCGTTGGGCCCATGGGCAACTGCATCGCAGTGCCGACAAGGCCAAATACGGTTTCGATGTAGATCCCTCCAGCAACGGCATGGCGGCCTATCCGGGGTTTTCCCGTCGCCAGGCCAGGCCGAACGCCATGATGGAAGCGTCCGAGCGCTTTAATCTGCTTAACTGGTGGGAAGGCCGGCTGCCGGCGTCAGAATCTGACACCCGTTGGAAGGGAGTGCGGGCGGCCACCATCTGCTCGCAGGCACCGGGCGTTACCGTGGTCCTCTTCAAAAGGACGATGGAAGGATTCATGGCCTATGGTCATGGCGCGGCGATGGATTACGATGCGGCCTGCCGTAAGGCGGCTGCCGAGATGGAGCGCCATGCCTTGGTGGTCTCGCGGTTTGCTCTGACGCATGCCGGTGAGATTCGCGACCAGTTGCCGCCCGGGGCGCACCCGATTGAGCGCCGCAGCTTGTTTTTTGCGACCGAGGCCGGCCACGAACTGTTCCTTGAGCGCCTGCGGTCACGTCCGCACAAGCCACGGGCCGAGCCGCGACTCGTCTTCGACGGCCCGGTCCCGGGCCCTTGGGGTCGCTATGCTGATGTGTGGCGGGTGGTCTATGCGCCGCCCAGTGACCGATTCCTGGGCATGGATGAGAATTACTTCCTTTGGTAAATCCCGGCTAAAATCAGCCGGGCCCGTCGCGAAAGAGAATCGCCTCACTGGCCGGCACAGGGGCTGGAGCGGCTAGTCGGAATCGAACCGACGACACCTGCTTGGAAGGCAGAGGTTTTACCATTAAACTATAGCCGCGGAGCCGCGCCGAAGCGTGTCTCTGCGGGAGAGGCATTCAAGCTTTTGTTCATGGCGGCAATCGGGTTGAAGTGAAATGGGGATTGCCGACTCCGGGGGAAGTCGCTTATTTCGGTCCACCATGGCGACACCAGCAAGTTCCGCAAAACCCCAATCCAGCGTCAGGGCGGCCCAAGCGATGGCCAAGCAGAAGGCCCTCGAGAAAAAGGCCAAGACCTACAAGCTCGATATGAGCGAGCTCTCCATTTTCACCAGCCAGCTGGCGTCGTTGCTTCAGGCCGGGTTGCCACTCGTTTCCTGTTTGGAAGCGTTGCAGGACCAGACGGAGGATCAGGTTTTCCGCATCGTGATCCGTGATGTGCGCAACGACATTTCCACCGGCACATCGTTTTCGGCCTCCGTCAAGAAATTCCCCAGGGCGTTTCCGAACCTGTTCATCTCCATGGTCGAGGCCGGTGAAGCATCCGGCGGTCTTGCCGAAATTCTCGGCAAGGTGGCCGGTTACTTTGAGTCCAGTGTCAAACTGACTAAGAAGGTCAAGTCGGCCATGACTTATCCCGTGGCCGTTATTGGCCTCGCGGTTGCGCTGGTCAACGTGCTCCTTATTTTCGTCATCCCGGTTTTCGCGGCCATGTTTGCGGACTTCGGGGCCAAGCTTCCCCTGCCCACGCAGATGTTGATCGACCTCAGTAATTTCATGAAAGCATGGTGGTGGGCGATCGGTTTGGCCGTCTACGGCATCTATTTTTCGGTCAATAAATATACCGCCACGCCCGCCGGGCGCCGACAGAAGGATCAATTTCTGGTACGTGCCCCCATCTTTGGCAACTTGGTGCATAAAATTGCCCTTTCCCGCTTCTGCCGCACCTACGCCACGCTGATGCGCTCGGGCGTGCCCATCCTGCGCACGCTTGAAATCGTTTCCTCTGCCAGCGGCAAGGTGCAGGTTGAGGATGCGTGCACCGAGATCGCCAAGCACGTCAGCCAGGGCGGGCAGGTGTCCGATATCATGGCCGTCAACACTTTCTTCCCGCCGATGATGAAGCACATGGTGAAGGCCGGCGAAACCACGGGCAATGTCGATGGCATGATGAACAAGATTGCGGACTTCTACGACACCGAGATCGACGCAACCGTGGCGGCACTCACCTCACTGATTGAACCGTTGCTGATCACTTTTCTTGGCGTGGTCGTCGGCGGTATCGTCATGGCGATGTTCCTGCCGATCTTCCAGCTCGGTGCGGTGGCCGGCGGCCTGCAATAACCCCGCGTGCCCCTTGTAAAGCCACTTGCGTGCCCATGATGAGGCAGGCAACTTGCCCGTCCCTTTTTTCATGGCTTCCATTCTCATCGTCGATGACCTCATCTCCATCCATGAGATGCTTGAGGCCGTAATCCAGCCGACCGGGCACAAGACGGCATTTGCCACTGACGGCGAGAAGGGCCTGGCCCGCTACAAGGCGGAGAAATTCGACCTTGTGCTTTGCGACATCGACATGAAGCCGATGGACGGCATCACCCTCCTTAAGCAGCTGAAGCTATACGACCCCAGCGTCGTCATCATCATCATGACGGCCTATGCCAGCACTGAGAGTGCCATCCAGGCCCTGAAATACGGCGCCTTCGATTACCTGCAGAAACCCTTCAAGGTGGATGAGTTGATGCAGGCGCTGAAGCGCAGTCTCGAATTCAGGCGCGCCATTGTCGAGCGCGAGACCCTCGGTGCGGCCCCGGCCGTCAAGTCCGGCGATTTCGAGGCCCGCCTCATCGGTGAGAGCCAGAAAATCAAGCGTCTCATTACCCAGCTCAAGAAACTCGCCACCGCCCACACCCCCGTGCTCATTTCCGGTGAGCCCGGCACCGGTCACGAGATCGCCGCCGAGCTTTTGCATGCGGCCCGCAATGCGGTGGAAAGCCCGATGGTGCGGATCGACTGCCGCCTGAGCTCGATGGAAAGCCTGCGCGCCGGGCTCCTCGGCGAGAACGGTGCCGGCGGCACTTGGGTGCAGCAGGCCAAGGGCGGCACGCTCTTTCTCATCCATCTGCAGAGCCTGCCCAAGGAAGCCCAGAACGAGCTCGTCTCTGTCCTCCGGAACAACGCCCACACCTTCCGCCTCATCTGCGCCACCGAGGAGGATTTGGAAAAACTCTCCGAATCCGGCGCATTCAATGAGGAATTGTTTTACCGGGTTGCCGCCCTGCCGGTCGAGATGCCGCCGCTCCGCGAGCGCAGCGAGGACATCCCGGCCCTGCTCAAGAGCATCGCGGCCAAAGTCAGCAATACACAGTTCGACGCCCGGCAGATGGAGTTCACCGCTGACGCCCTGGCCACCTTGCGCAATTATGGGTGGCCGGGAAATCTCGCTGAATTCACCCAAGTCATCTCCCAGGTCATCACCACGACGGAGTCGCGGGTGATCACTCCCGCCCAGCTACCCTCCCGGGTGCATGAGCTGAAAGACTGGCCCACCTTGGCCGATTATCTCTCCGGACAGGAAACGCAGTATATCTCCCGGGTGCTGAATGCCTCGGCGGGCGATAAAGCCAAGGCCGCCAGGATTCTCGGGATCGAGGCCCGCCGCCTCGATTGAGGCGCCTTGGTGCCCGGTGGACGCGGGCTCGTGCCACGCTTAGCTTTACCGCTTGCGCCGTCCTAGGCTGCTGACAAACCTCGCAAGCGTTCACGCCCATGCCCAAACGCACAGACCTCGAGTCCATCCTGATCATTGGCGCCGGCCCTATTATCATCGGCCAAGCCTGCGAATTTGACTATTCCGGCACCCAGGCCTGCAAGGCGCTCCGCGAGGAGGGGTACAAGGTCATCCTGGTGAACTCCAACCCGGCGACCATCATGACCGATCCGGAGTTCGCCGATGTGACCTACATCGAGCCGCTTACGGTCGATATCCTCGAGAAAATCATCGCCAAGGAACGCCCCTCCGCGCTCCTCCCCACGTTGGGCGGCCAGACCGCCCTCAATCTCTCCCTTGAACTGCACAAGGCTGGCATCCTGGACAAATATGGCGTCGAGATGATCGGCGCGAAGCCCGAGGCGATCAAGAAGGGCGAGGACCGCGAACTCTTCAAACAGTGCATGCTCAAGATCGGCCTCGATGTCGCCAAGTCGAAGACGGTCCACACCTTGGAGGAAGCGCGCCAGGCCGCCGACTACATCGGCACCATGCCGCTCATCATCCGTCCGAGCTTCACCCTCGGTGGCTCCGGCGGCGGCATCGCCTACAACCGCGAGGAGTTCGAGCAGATCGTCCACAACGGTCTGGAGATCTCGCCCGTGCACGAGGTGCTGGTCGAGGAGTGCCTGCTCGGCTGGAAGGAATACGAGATGGAGGTCATGCGCGACCACAAGGACCAGTGTGTCGTCATCTGTTCCATCGAGAACTTCGACCCGATGGGCGTGCATACGGGCGACTCCATCACGGTGGCGCCGGCGATGACACTCACCGACAAGGAATTCCAGGTGATGCGCGATGCCTCGTTCGCCGTCATCCGCGAGATCGGGGTCACGACCGGCGGCTCCAACATCCAGTTCTCCATCGACCCGCAGACTGGCCGCCAGGTGGTCATCGAGATGAACCCGCGGGTATCGCGCTCCTCGGCACTGGCCTCCAAGGCCACTGGGTTCCCCATCGCCAAGATCGCGGCCAAGCTCGCCATCGGCTACACGCTCGACGAGCTGCGCAACGACATCACGCGCCTCACGCCCGCCAGCTTCGAGCCGACGATCGACTACGTCGTCACCAAGATCCCCCGTTTCACGTTCGAGAAGTTTCCCGGGGCCAACACCACGCTCACCTCGGCGATGAAATCGGTCGGCGAGGCCATGGCCATCGGCCGTACTTTCAAGGAATCCTTCCAGAAGTGCCTGCGTTCGCTCGAGACGGGCGCGCGCGGTTTTGGCGGTGGCGGCAAATATGGTGGCGACGAGCTGCCCGACGAGGCGACCATCCGTCAGAAACTTGGCACGCCCAACGCCGAGCGCGTCTACTACATCCGCTGGGCCTTCATGGCCGGCCTGACCGTGGATGACATCTTTAATCTCTCCAAGATCGACCCGTGGTTTCTGCACCAGCTGCGCGAGATTCATGAAATGGAGGTGGCCCTCAAGCAGCAAAGCCTCGCCACGATTGATACCGTCACGTTGCGCCGCGCCAAGCAGTCCGGATTTTCCGATGCGCAGCTGGCGCATATCTTGAAGACCGACTTTGACACGATGCGCACCCACCGGAAGAAAGCCGGTGTGCTGACAACCTATCGGCTGGTGGACACCTGCGCGGCCGAGTTCGAGGCCTTCACCCCTTATTATTATTCCAGCTATGGCGACGAGAACGAGATCATCCCTTCCAAGAAGAAAAAAATCATGATCATCGGCGGCGGGCCGAACCGCATCGGGCAGGGCATCGAATTCGACTACTGTTGCGTGCACGCTTCCTTCGCGCTCCGCGAGGCCGGCTTCGAGACCGTGATGATCAACTCGAACCCTGAGACCGTCTCCACCGATTACGACACCAGTGACCGGCTCTACTTCGAACCGCTGACGCTCGAGGACGTGCTGGAGGTTTACGAGCAGGAGGGTTGCAGCGGGGCCATCGCCCAGTTTGGTGGCCAGACCCCGCTCAATCTGGCCAGCCCGCTCAAGGCGCGGGGCGTGAATATCATCGGCACCTCGCCCGAGAGCATCGATACGGCCGAGGATCGTAAGCTCTTCGCCGCCGTGCTCGACCAGGTGAAGCTCAAGTCGCCGGCCAATCGCATCGCGATGTCCGAGGCCGAGGCGCTGTCGTTCGCCACTGAGCTCGGCTATCCTGTGCTGGTGCGCCCGTCGTTTGTGCTCGGCGGCCGGGGCATGTTCATTCTCTACAGCGAGGCCGAATTAAAGGATGTCGTCCGTCAGGTGTTCGACGTGATGCCCGGCAAGCCGGTGCTTATCGACAAGTTCCTCGAAGAGGCCATCGAGCTCGATGTGGATTGTATCAGCGACGGCGAAACCACGGTGGTCGGCGGTATGCTGGAACACATCGAGTATGCCGGCGTTCACTCCGGCGATGCCGCGATGGTCATGCCCCCGCACACCCTCCCGAAGGAGATGCTCGCGACCGTGCGCATGGCCACCTACGCCCTGGCCAAAGCGCTCAAGGTTGTCGGCCTCATGAACGTCCAGTTCGCGATCAAGGACGGCCAGCTCTACGTGCTCGAGGTCAATCCCCGCGCGTCGCGCACCGTGCCATTCGTCGCCAAGGCGATCGGCGTGCCGCTGGCGAAACTTGCCGCCCGGGTCATGGCTGGAGCCAAGCTCAAAGAGCTCGGTTTCACCCGCGAAATCCAGCCCAAGCACTGGTGCGTGAAAGAGGCCGTGTTTCCCTTCAACCGTTTCCCCGGCGCCGCCATCATGCTCAGCCCCGAGATGCGCTCGACCGGCGAAGTCATGGGCATGGACGACGACCTCGGTATCGCTTTCGCCAAGACCCAGCTCGCGGCCAAGCCCGGCCTGCCGCTGGCCGGCAAGGTCTTCTTCAGCGTGAAAGACTCCGACAAGCCGCTGGCGGTCGAACTCGCCCGCGAGTTCATTGCCCTGGGCTTTACCCTCTGCTCGACGAGCGGGACGGCGAAGCTCTTGCGCGAAAGCGGCATCGAGGTGCAACCCGTCAACAAGCTCATGGAGGGCCGGCCGCATTGCATCGACATGATCAAGAACGGCGAGATCCAGCTCGTGATCAACACCCCGCGCGGCATGATTCCTCGGCAGGATGAGAACGCGATTCGCGCCGCCGCCTGGTCCAACAACGTCTGCATCATGACTTCCATCACCGGGGTGCGCGCTTCCATCAATGGCATCAAGGCCATGAAAGCGAAGCGGGTGGGCGTCCGCCCGCTGCAACAATATCGCGGCAACGTCGTGGAAGTGCCCTGAAATCCGCGCCCGCCCCGGCCATGACCCCCCCCGCCACGCTCGTTGCCCTCCTGCACGGACCCGACCAGCCCGGTCTGGTGGCAAAGATCTCGGGCTGGATCTACGCCCGGCAAGGCAACATCCTGCATGCCGACCAGCATCGCGACATGGAAGCTGGCGAATTTTTCCAGCGCATCGAGTGGGTGCCCTCATTCGCCGAAGTTACACAGGGAGGTCCCGCCGGGGCGGAACAGGAGGCGAACGAGCTCCGCGCTTTTGCCGCCTCGCTCGGCATGTCAGCCAAAGTGGAGTTGTCCACCCACCGTCCGAAAGGCGCCATCTTTGTCTCCAAGGAGGATCATTGCTTTCACGATCTGGCCCTGCGCTGGAAGGCGGGGGAGTTTGCGGGTGATTTTGCCTGCGTGATCTCCAATCATACCGACTTGGCCGAAGCCGCCCGCCACTATGGGCTGCCGTTTCACCATGTGCCCGTGTCAGCCGAGGCCAAATCCGAGTCCGAGCGACGCCAGTTGGAAATATTACGCACCGTAGGGGCGGAGTTCGCCGTGCTCGCCCGCTACATGCAGGTGCTGACCGCGGATTTTCTCAAGAACTGCAGCCTGCCGGTGATCAATATCCATCACTCGTTCCTGCCCGCTTTCGCTGGTGGCAAGCCGTATCATCAGGCCCACGAACGTGGGGTGAAGCTCATCGGGGCCACGGCGCACTACGCCACGGCCGTGCTCGATGACGGTCCCATCATCCAGCAGGACGTGGTGCGCGTGACGCACCGCCACGGGGTGGACGATCTGGTGCGCAAGGGCCGCGACCTCGAGAAACTGGTGCTCGCCCAGGCGCTCCGCTGGCACTTGGAAAACCGCATTCTCGTTTACGGCAATAAGACCGTAGTGTTTGACTGATAACCGGGGTTCGGGCGACAACGGAAGGATCCCCCCTTTTTCCTTGAGGCCATACGGGCGCTTTCCCAGTCTGCCCGGCTCCATGACCCCCAACCCTTCCGCCGAAAACCAGCCACAAGGCCAGACCGTCCCCGCGATCGAGCCCGGTTTCGAAGTCTCCGCCCAAGTTTTCTGGGAAAAGAACCGCAGTCTTATCCTCTTGGTTTGCGCTGTCGCCCTGCTGGCCATCATTGGTCGCGAAGGCTGGCAGTATTACACCGCCCAGCACGAACAGAGCGTGCGCGATGACTACGCCAGGGTCGCCGAGCGTCCGGAACAGCTCGCCGCCTTTGCAGGAGCCAACGCGGGTCATGTCCTCGCCGGGGTCGCTTACCTGCGCATCGCCGACGCGAAATATGCGGCGGCCGATTTCCGGGCTGCCGTTGAAAATTACAACAAAGCCGCCGCCAGCCTGACGAATCCCGCCTTGCAGGGCCGCGCCAAACTCGGTGCCGCCATGAGCCAGCTTAACGGTGGCGATAAGACTGCCGGCGAGGCAGCGCTCAAGGCGATCGGGGCCGAGGCGACACTGCTCAAGAGCGTCCGGGCCGAGGCGATCTATCACCTCACCACTTTGGCCTACGAAGCGGGCAATTCAGCGGAAGTCAGCCGGCTCGTCACCGAGGTCGGCAGGGTCGATGCTTCCGGTATCTGGTCCCAGCGCGCCACGGCTCTGCTGACGATCAAGCCCGAATAATATTCGGGCGCATGCAGCCAGAAACCGCTCCCCACGCTGCGGAAAATGGTCGGGGCGATAGGATTCGAATTCCTCGCCTCGGCTCTCAACAGGATGGGACACAACGTAGAACCAATGTGTCCCCATGCAACGTGTCCAGAAATGTGTCCAGCTTTCGTTGGAGGAGGTTCATTCAGGTGCCCATGCGCCTAGAGTCGCCGCCGGCTTAGACGAGTCTGAGCGGTTGCTGAATGTGTTGGTGTACGTTCTTGCACACGATCTCGAACCTACGCCGCTTTTTACTTACGCTTTCCGCGCAATAGTCGCCAAAAGGCCAGCGTTGCTGTCGGCGCAAATGGTTGAAGGTATTTTGGCTAAGCAGGGGTTTACTGCAGCTGAACAAGCGGTAGCGGTGCGTCGACTCGATGCGCTGTGGTTGGAAGAGTTTAGGCGGGTCGTGGAATTCGAGAGGACGCGCCATGATCCGTCGAATCGTTATTACCAGTTCGAGTCCCAGCTTGATCGTCTCTTGGAGCGGATCAAATGAAGCGCACGCTATACGCTGGGGGCTGGGGCGAAGCCCCAGATAGGCGGGACTCTGGTCCCGCCGTAGCAACCCCGGAGCGGCCGCAGGTCCGCCCGTGTTGGGCCTTTCGCTATGGTCTGGGCCGATCTCTCGCGGCCTCCGGCAGCAGCCGCCCCTCAACAGCCTCCGGGTTTGGTCGCATCCGGTGTGGCTTACGACCAGCCGGGAAGGCACCGGATGCGACCGCGCAGCGGTCGCGCCGGTGTGTTCGCCTTGGTAGAAATGCGGATTTTGCGGTCGGCCCTCTCTCAGAAGAACTTACACGCCCATGCCCAGCGAATTCGGGAGAACACTAAATAGCATATGCCAAACGACATACAAAAAAGCGGTTTTCAGGTGTATTTGCCGAAAGACGGCGAATATCGCGCATTTTTCTGCGTCGATAGTCCACGTCTGACGCGCACCGTTTTGTTGCCTGTCTCTACGCACCGCATGGCTCGCCGGTTGGCTGCTCGGCTCTTCGCCGAGTTCAGGCAAACGCAGATAGTGTCCAGGCGCGTTCCGATGGAAATTCAGCGCATGGTTCTCTGGAAATTGCTCTATGACTACGTTGGGCAATTGCTGGATGATCTCAGCCGGAAGTGGCCGACCGTGAGAGGCTATAAGTGCAATCTGAAACAATTATTTCAGGAGTGCCGCTGGAGATACCTGAGCGACATCACGCCGGAGAGTTTTCTGCGGTGGAGGGATTCTTCCTCACGCGGCGACTACCAACACAACCGATTCTTGCGCGAGGTAAATGCCTTCCTTGATGAGATGACGGTGATCGGGGTGGCTCCTGCAAATCCACTGAGGAAAATTGAAGCAATGTCGCACTTAGTCGCAGAAAGTCGCAGAGTGTCGCGACTGGATATGATTGCGCTCACGGCAAACTGTGATCAATTCAGTGCAGGCAACGACCTCAAATTGATTGTGGGTGGCTCCACTGAAAAAGCTGCCGACCCGAGTCAGGGGTCTGGGATTCTAAAACATTCAGGGGGTTGGCCGCTGCACCAAACCGACAACGCGTGCGCGGCTGCATTGGTCGCGTTCGCACAACCTAGAATCCCATGAAGACTCCACAAAAACCTGTCCAGCTAGTCACCATCAACGAAGCCGCTGCACGTCTCGCCGTCTGTCGGCGCACTATCGAACGCGAAATTTCTGCCGGTCGTTTCCCTCGACCTCTGAAAATCGGCCGGGCAACCCGCATTCCCCTCCATGCTATCCAGACTTACATTGATAAGCTCTCTGGGGCGCATCCGGCCACGGCATGATCTGTCACGTTTATCGACGCGGGCGGTTCTGGTGGGGGAAACTCCAGCTCGACACCGACACGCGTCTTTCGCGTTTCAGCCTGGGCACGTCTGACAAACGCATTGCCCAGGCTAAGCTGTCTGAGATGCTCAAGGAGCGTGAGAAAGAAGCTCTCGGCCTCGGTGTCCCGCGTTCGGTGAGGGAAGCCGCTACAATGCCCATTGCGGGCTTGCTGACGGCCTTCCTCGACGACTTTCAGGGGGCAACCGGAACGCGCGCCCTGTATCGCCGCACACTGACCAAGCTGTTCAAGTGTTGCTGTTGGAAAACTCTGGCCGATGTTTCGGCGCGTTCGTTCTCTGAGTGGCGGGCGCGTTGTGGCCTGAGCCCGAAAACGCTCAACAATCTACTCGGTGAGCTGCAAGTTTTCCACGGGTGGCTCGTCCATCAACGTCGAGCCGCAGAGAATCCGTTGCTCCATGTCCAGAGGATCAACACGCGCGGGACGTGGCGGCAGTATCGCCGAAGTTTGTCCCCGGTGGAATTCCAGCGTCTCCTGGACAACTCACCGCCTCACCGGGCGGCGGTGTACTTGGTCGCGGCGAACACTGGACTGCGTCGCGCAGAACTTAGCGGGCTCCAGTGGGGTGATGTATTTCTCGAAGCTGAGGTGCCTCACGTTCGGGCTCGCGCCAGCACGACAAAGAATCGGAAGGAAGCCGTGTTGCCGCTGCCTCCTGACGCCGTGGAAGCGTTGCGCCGCTTAAGGCCGATAGATGCGGCCCCTTTCTCGCCGGTCCTCCGTGGGCTGATTCCTCGCGTTCCGACGCTGCGGCGGGATCTCGTTCGCGCTGGTGTGCCCTTTGAGGATGAGAAGGGCAGGCGTGTTGATCTGCACTCGCTGCGTATGACCTACGGGACAAACCTGACGCTGAGCGGTGCAGCGCCGCGGGTCGTGATGGAGCTGATGCGGCACAGTGACATCAAGCTCACGATGCGAATCTACACTGACGCTGGCCAGTTGCCGCTCGCTGATGCGGTCGCAAAACTTCCGTCATTCACTGTGTCCAAAAACGTGTCCTCTTGTGCCCTGAAACGTGTCCACGCGGTGGCCGCAACTGGTCAACCGGAGGCGCAAGGTGTCGCAAGCTGACAACCAATGATCTTCTTGCAAACTGCTCAACGTGTCGCTTTTAGTCATGTCGCCGCGCATTCAGTCCCATCCATGCGCGGCGATTAAAATGGTCGGGGCGATAGGATTCGAACCTACGACCTCCTGGTCCCAAACCAGCCTACCAGAATAGCGAAATAGTTGCCTTACAGCACCAGTTGCGGAAGGCGCTCCGGCTACTCGCACAACTACGCGCACTAACTCGGAGGGCGGCACGGTGAGCGCGTCGGCTCTGCTGGCATCTTTTGGTGGGGGGTTCCCTGCCCCTAGCGGGGGCGGGGGAAGGGGCGTGGGGGAGATGGGAAGCACGGAGGATGTGACTACGAGCTGTCAGGATATGGCCGGACAGGATGCCGGATGCGGGCGCGTAGCGCCCGCGCCGGCTCCTGCCGGCCTTCCTTGTCAGAATAGTAACAATTCCAACAAACCAGCCAAAAGATACCGTCTCAAAAAGCTCCCAAGTCCGTCAAACTTCTACAAGTCTAAGGACAATGACCGGGCCGTCTGGGAGCAGATTGACGGCGACACAATCCGGCGATGGGGACTGCCCAGCGGAGCCGAAGCAAAGTCAGCGTTTCACCTTCGCCAAAATGTCGCCTCATTCGTGGAACGCTGGGGCCGCAATCACTGCTTGTTTTTCACGATCACTGATGAGGCCAACCTCCACCCTACCCAGTTCGCTCGCCGGTGGAATAGCTACTTGGTTCGCAATGGTGCGTGGATCGTTAGCTTCATTCGTGTGCTTGAGCCGCAGAAACAGGGCCGTCCCCACTATCATCTGCTTGTCGCTGTGAACTGGGATACGCGGGCAGATTCTTTCGACTGGAACGCATTCGACGAGTGCCAACGGGAACGTAAAGCGAACGGCCCCACGGCGCGCTTCCGTGAGCTCCGAGCGAAATACAAAGCCTCTGCTGCCCCTGAACTCGTCGCTCTGTGGTCACTGCTTCGCAAGGTTCTTCCGCGTTACGGTCTGGGACGTGCGGAACTTCTACCACTGCGGAAGGGGAAAGAGGCGATTTCGGAGTATGTCGGGAAATACCTCGAAGCCGGCCTAGTCTTGCGCCGTCATTCGTGGAAGGGTTGTCGGCGCGTTGAGTTCGACCGTAGGGCGAAACATGAATGGTTGTCCTGCTCGCGTGTCTTTGCATGGCACTCACCGGGGGCCATCGCGTGGCGTGCACGGGTCGGCGAGCTCGGGCGGGCACTCGGCGTTCTCGACATGGACGGGATTCGCCGGAAGTTGGGGCCGAAATGGGCGTATCGGCTACGCGAGTCGATCACCCTAGCACCAACCGAGGACTGGCAATTGCTGCTTTCAGTGATGGCGGAGCGATGCTTTGGCCTGCCTCACCAACCAGCGGCGAAGCCCGTCGCAGACAACTGAGAGGCTGGCGTGAGGTGTTCGGCCGGCAACAAAACCGTTTTGTCGGATTGAATAGCGGCTGCCAATCCATGCGCATAGTTCAACCTTGAGCGTGTGACCAGTAAGGTTATCTTTGATGGAGATTCTGAAACGCGCTTTTTTACGGGCCATAATCGCGGTATCAGAAATTCGCCCTTGAATTTCTTCAACTCGATAACCCGTAGTGCCCTATACGTTTCGTCCGTGAAACGCCATTCGGCATATACATAGTTGGGCGAAGAAAAATGAAAACGCTACTCACACTCATCATTGCGCTCCCGTTCTCGACGTGCGCTTCAGCTGGAATTGTCGGCTTGCTCACGTCAGAAACCCGCGGCTGGCAGTTCATCCAACAGACAGGCGGAATGCGTATTGGAGTGCCGATCGAAAAAGACGGCAAAAAAATGCTTCCCATCGAGTATGATGTCAGCGGTCTGACCACGGTTACTTGTAAGCCGACGACCATGAATTCAGGTCTCGCCGTGAGGCGGATTCAAGCAGCCACCAAAGACGGGAAGATTGTCATTCGGGTAGTCACGCAGGTCGTCGAAAAAACGAGCATCAGCGGCCCAAAGCATCTTTCGGATCTGTCCGGCATCCCTCGCGGGTCGTATGACGTTTACTACGAGATCGCAGGCGATCCGGAAAAGCGTCTCGGGAGGATTGAGATCAAATGAAGAAAGAGCCCAACCAGTAGGAATGAGAAGGCAGCGAGCGCCTCGCGCGGGAGCGTGAAGCGGTTACTCTCCGCCTTATGACTGCCAACAACGTTACCATCGGACT
>JAYUBB010000214.1:0-4474 GCA_043741015.1 Opitutaceae bacterium | reverse complement strand
TGACGCCTTCCGCTTTGCCGCCGATATCGACGACGACTTCGTTGGCGCGGATTTCTGTGATGACGCCCGAGACGATGGTCCCGACCTTCAATTTATCGAAGGTGCTCTGGGCGAGTAGTTCTTGCATTAACGAACTCATGATGACTGTGGTCGGAAGGTCGGCCGTCTGCTCCGGGGACGTTCGGCTTTCCGGGTGGATCCTTGCGGATCCGCTGGTTGAGGGTTGGACTGTCTGACAAGCCGGTGGGAGCGTCGCGGCAACACCGGCCTGACCAAAGAACGCCGCGTAAGGGGCCAAAAGTCCTGTATCCCCTCTACCCCGGCAAGCGAAAAATCAATTTTAATGCGCCGTCTTGTCCAACGCCTGTTCCTGCAAAACCTGCTGCAGCATAGCAAAATAGAGTCTGAAGAAACCACTCTCTCGCAAAGGCTGCCGGCGCGTGCCTCCCACCGACTGGCTCGCCGTTTCTTCCGTTACCCACAGTTCAACCTCGGATTTGCCCGGATCCAATTCATGGATGCTCACCTGGGCGACCAGCTGCCGCGAATCACCGAATGTCTCACTCGTGTGAATAGCGCTCGCCGCCTCTACCCGGCCCATGACCGAGCGGGTGAGGACAAAGTCCAATCGCTTGAACGCCTGCTGGGCGGCAATGTAGACCTTATCCGGGCTGCCCTCTACCACCTGCGCTTGCGGCGGCACCGTGGCAAAACGGTCTGGCATGGATGTGCAACCGGAGAGGCAGAGTGCTGACATGACGAGCCATGATGAAAGTAAACGCATGATGCTTAGACGGGTTGCTGCTGGGAAATACAGTGTAGGGTGCCGAGACCCCAGATCAAATGGTAGCAATCAATGGGAACAACTTCCCGCCCCTTGAAGCAATCCCCGATTATCGCGCAGGCCGCGGCGTCGCGCTTCTTCTGTCGGAACTGCGGCACCAACACTGCTCCGTTGATGATGAGAAAATTTGCGTAGCTCGCCGGCACACGCTGCCTGCGAAAACCAAACGGCTCAGGCATCGGCAGCTCGACGATCTCGAACTTGCGACCCTCAGGTGTGCGGAAACCACCCAACCGTTCCAAGTTCGCGCACAGAATCCTGTGATTCGGATCACGCCGCCGTGGCTCCACGCAGGTCACGAAGCCGTCGGGCTTGAAGAAGCGCGTGATATCGTCGATATGACCGTCGGTGTCGTCGCCCACGATCCCCTCGCCCACCCAGAGCACTTGCTTCACCCCCAGATAATCCTTCAGGTCCCGCTCTATCTGCTCGCGTGAAAGGTGCGGATTGCGATTCTTGTTCAGCAGGCACTGTTCGCTAGTCAGCAACAGCCCGCAGCCGTTCACGTCAATGGAACCACCCTCGAGCACCATGTTGCTTTCGAAGCGGCGCAGCCGCAATTTTCTGGCGATACTCGGGGGTATCTGGTTGTCGAGATCGTAGGGCGGATACTTGCCGCCCCAGGCGTTGTACACCCAGTCAGTCACCGCCACTTCACCGGTGTGGTTGTGCTTCACGAAGATCGGCCCGTGGTCGCGGCACCACGCGTCGTTGGTCGGATGATTGTAGAAAGTCACTCGCGCCATGTTCGCCCCGGCTTGGGCGCATAGTCGCTTCGCGCGGGGCTGCAGTTTCGCCGCGCTATTGATCCGCACTGCCTGGAAGCGGCTGATCTGGGCCACGACCTTCGCGAACACATCCGGTATCGGCCGGAACTGACCGGGCCAGGTCGCGTGGTTGTGTGGCCACGAGAACCACACGGCGGCTTGTGGTTCCCACTCGGCCGGCATGCGAAACCCTAGCGAAACGGGCGTCATCTTTGCGGCCATGACTCAGTCGATATAGCGTTTAATGATGTCGCCGTAGGCGTCGATCCGGCGGTCGCGCAGGAACGGCCAGTGCGTGCGCGTGGTGTCCACGCTGCCCAAGTCAACGGGTACGAGCAGAATCTCCTCCAGGTTGAGGCTGGCCTGGGCGAGGATTTCACCGCTGGTGCCGGAAACGAAACTCTGGCCCCAGAACTCTATCCCGTCACCCCCCACCGGCTTCTCGATACCGATGCGATTGGTCACAGCGACAAAGCAGCCGTTGGCCACGCCATGGGAACGTTGGATCGTTTCCCAGGCCCCATACTGGTTCGCCCCGTATTTTTTCTTCTCCTGCGGGTGCCACCCGATCGCTGTCGGATAAAACAGAATCTCGGCGCCTTGCAGCGCGGTCAGGCGTGCGCCCTCGGGATACCACTGATCCCAGCAGATGAGCACCCCGATCTTGCCATACTTGGTCTGCCAGGCGCGGAAGCCCGTGTCGCCGGGTGTGAAGTAGAATTTCTCGTAGTAGAGTGGATCATCCGGGATGTGCATCTTGCGGTAGACGCCGAGCAGTTTGCCGTCCGCGTCGATGATAACGGCCGTGTTGTGGTAGAGGCCGCCGGCACGCTTCTCGAATAACGAGGCGATGATCACGATCTTGTGCTTCCGGGCGAGTTTCTGAAAAGCCATGGTGCTCGGCCCGGGGATGCTCTCGGCCAGCTTGAAATTCTCGTGATCTTCGCTCTGGCAGAAATACTGCGAACGAAAAAGCTCCTGGGTGCAGATGATTTTGGCTCCTCGTTTTGCTGCCAGCTCGGCCAAGGCGAGGGTTTTACGCATATTCTCCGCCGGACGGGCGGAACAGGCATGCTGGAGTAGTCCCAAAGTGACCTTCATTTGCTGCAGCGAACGTCCGGAAGGCCGGAATGACAAGAATTCTCAATCAGCCGACAGGCTTAAGTAGGCTTTGACAATGGCCCGTTGAATTGTAAAAACACACCAGTCACCTCCCCACTGCCTATGTGCGCCGAACCCCGCCCCCTCATTGTTGTAGTCGAAGACGAAGTCGAACTCTCCAGCCTGATCGCCCAGCATCTGGAGGAGGCCGGCATGAATGTGCAGGTTTATCCCCGGTGCACCCCTGCCCTCCGCTTCCTTCAGCATAATTTTGCCAACCTGCTCCTGCTCGATGTCAACCTGCCGGACGGCTCGGGTTTCGATCTCATCAAACAACTCAAGGCGGAGGACATTAATGTCCCGGTAATTTTTCTCACCGCCAATACGCACGACGAGGCCAAGATCCAGGGCCTCAACCTCGGCGGCGATGACTACATCACCAAACCCTTCAGCTACACCGAGGTCGTCGCCCGCATCCGTGCGGTCCTGCGCCGTACTGAGTCGCACACGGACCACAACGTCACCAAAAACCTGCGCACCACCGACGGCCCGTTCGACTTACTCGGCGCCAAGGTCCACCCTGAGCGCCTCGAGATCGAATTTCCCAACAGCACTGTTTTCAAGACCGGCCGCAAGGAGCTGGGCATCCTCGCCTACCTGCACACCCACCGGAACATCGTCATCACCCGCAAGGAGCTCATCCACTCCGTCTGGGGCATCCACGCCGACATTCGCAGCCGTTCGCTCGACCAGTATATCGTCAAGGTGCGCGCCGCCTTCGAAAAAAACGGCATCTCCCTCGACTGCTTCAAGACCGTCCACGGCATCGGCTATATCTTCGAACCGCCGGCTTCCTGAGCAAGCACCGGCTTAGAACAGCTCCTGTTGATTTGAGTATCGCTGCCGCGCCTCGGCCAGCGATGACTTCATCTCCAGCGTCTCAAGCAGTTGGAATATTTTCGCGGTCTGCGGTTCACCCGGACCGACATGCGGCAACGGCGACTCGGTGCGCAGTGTAGTCAGCTTTAGGTTCATCCGCAGTCGCGCAGCCTCCTTGGCCACCGCTTCGCGAAAACGCTCCGGTTTCAACGCGGCTGAACCGGCGATGATGCCCTCTAGCGTCCGGAATTCCTCAAACCACTTCGCGGCCGTCTTGGGCCCCACTCCGTTGATGCCGGGGATGTTGTCCGAGGTGTCGCCGATGAGCGCGAGATATTCGGCGATCTGGGACGGTGGCACGCCAAACTTCTCCCTCACCCCGGCTGCATCCATCACCCGCCAGCCCAGCTTGGGATTCGCTGTGGGTGGCGGCTGGAGTATCTTGATCCGGTCGTCCACGCACTGGGCGAAATCCTTGTCGGCGCTCACGATCAGCACTTCGTGGCCGGCATTGGCCAGCATTCGCGCCTGCGCCGCCAGCAAGTCGTCCGACTCCACCCCATCGAGTTCCACGCCCACCAAGCCCATGGCCCGGGTCAGGTCCTTGATGATGGGAATCTGTTTCTCCAGCGGCTCGGGTGTGTCCTTGCGCTGCGCCTTGTATTCCGGGTGAAGCGCCAGCCGGTCCTGCGAACCGCCGAGGTCGAAAAATACCAGCATCCCGTCGGGTTTCTCCTGGTCCTGCAACCGCCACATGGTCTTCACCCAACCGTGCAGTGCTCCGGTGGGAAACCCGTCCGCCCGCGTCAATTCGGGCATCCCATAAAACGCCCGGAACGCCATGTTGTAGCCATCAACCAGCAGCCATTTAGCCATGACGTGA
>JAYUBB010000213.1:0-13982 GCA_043741015.1 Opitutaceae bacterium | reverse complement strand
CGGGGTCCACGTTGTCCAGCAGGCCGGCGGTGGGGGCCTCGCCGTAGTTCTCGAACTCGCGCCGGAATTCCTCGAGCGTGACCTGGTCGAGCGGGCGGGCGGGCTGATAGCGGTGGTCGTTGGCGTCGGCGCCGGCGTCGGGAGGCAGCTCGGTGATCAGCTTGATGGCGCAGAGGCGGTTGAGGCTCTCATTGAGGATCTGGGAGGGCACGCGGATCAGCGCGGACAGTTGGGTGACGGAATAGGCGGGGCCGGCGACTTTGAAGCGGCGGGCGATGAGCAGCAGGACGACGAGCGACATGCTCTCGCGGGTGACGTGGTTGAGGCTGTGCCAGGCGGTCTGGCTGCTGCGGTAGCGCACGTTCTGCACGGCGTAGGTAATCTGGCCGCCGACGAGCACGAAGAACCAGAAGATGTAGAGGCCGATCATCAGGATCGGCATGATGCTGACCGAGCCATAGAGGCTTTTGGAGAGGACGACGCGCTTGAAATAGAGAAAGGCGAGGTAGTTGTTGAGGAAGAGAAGGATGGTGACGATGATCGCACCGATGAGCGCGGCGGTCCACCGCACGCGGGTGTGGGGCACGAGCCGGTAGAACAGTGTGAGCAGGCAGACGAGCAGGAGAACCGAGCCGGAGGGCAGCATCCAGACGAAGAGGCTCTTGAGTTGGGAGCCGAGCGGGACATTTTCAAAGAAGACGTTCAGGAACGCGCCGGCGGAGAGGAGCGTGAGCGAGGTGAAGAAGAGCAGCGCGCCCAGCGTGATGACGCTCCAGTAATAGACGATGCGCGCCAGCCAGGTGCGCCCGCGGTGGACGCCCCAGATGTCGTTGAAGGTGTTCTCAATCGTGGTGAAGAGGCCGATGACGATGATGAAGAGGGTGAGGACGCCGATGAGACCGGCGGTGCTGGAGCGGGAGCTGCTGATGAAATTATTGATGATCTGCACCATCTCGGGCGTAGCGGGCGGGATCACCGCCGGGTCACCCGGCGGCTGGACGTTGGGCGCATGCTCCTCCAAGCCGGCTTTGTCGTATTGGGCCACCTGCGGGGCAATGAAGCTGATGACGCGATTGAGCCCTTGGGCGGCGAGGGCGGGATCCTGGTTGCCGAGGGCTATGCCGGAGATGAGGACTGCGATGGCGATGAGCGGGCCAAGGGCGAGCAGCGAGCTGTAACTGAGGGCGGCAGCGCGGACGGCCACATGCATCTCGTGCAGGCCGGAAATGGTGATGGAAGCGACCCGCAGCAGCGCGAGGAACCTGCCTTTCAGCGACGAGTCCCGGATGAGGCCGGCGGCCCAGATATCATGTGTCCAGAGCCGCTGGAGCCGGGACAGGAGAGGAGGTAGCGGCATGGGCGGGGCAGCGCCAGGCCGCGCTCAGCTGTAGGACATCGTGGCGAGCATCGCCATGCCGCCGAGGCCCAGCAGGGCGGCGACCGCGAGCGGGATATAGCTCAGGAAAATCGTGCAGAAGTAGAGGCCCACCGAGCCGGCGGCCACGGCGATCATGGGCGTAAGCTGGCCCTGCGTCATGAACAGGAAGCCGAGGAAACCCAGGCCAAACACGGCACGGAAGCGCACGAAGGGATAGATGTTGATCACGCCAAGGAGAAGCAGCAGGCCGATGACGGCATCAACCACGCCGAGGAAGATGCCGGGAGCCTGCAAGAGCTTGTTGATATCCATGGCAGTGAGAGCGTCGATGGAGGGCAGGATGAGCGCGACGGCACTGGCCAGGGAGATGATGGCGGCGGAGCGGGTGCCCCAGATGGCGGCCGCCATCATGCTGACGCCCTTATCCTTCTTGCCCTTGGTCTCGTCGGTCTTGCCCTCGGCGGCGGCGAGGAAATCCTGAACCGTGATGGGCGGGGCGCTGTCGGACTTCTCTTCGTTGACGGCCTTGAATTCCTTGTGCTTGAAACCCATGCGTTTCTTCTCAGGCCAGAGGACGGCCTTCATCTCGGCGTTGCTGGAGAGGAGCAGCCACTGCTCGGTGGTGGCGTCGTAATAGTAGGTCTCCAAGGTGACTTGGCCGGCCTCGACGAGGGAGATCACCTGCTCCATGGAGAATGGGCCGCGGGCCTCGGTATCTTTCACGCCACGCACATATATTTCTTGGTTGGCCATGGCTGGAATATTGGGCGGTGGCGGAGTCGCCGCAAGTGTGAATTGGTCGGCGGCGGGTAAGAACTTTGCTACATGCGCTCGAGCGTGCGCAGCCCGAGCCCGTGCAGGCCGGTCTCGAGCACGATCAGGGTGCGGTGGCAGAGCAGCAGGCGGCGGGCGCGCACCGCAGGGTCGTCCACGATGACCTTGTCGGCGGCGTAGAACCCGCTGTAGGCGCCGGCCAACTCGAAGAGGTAAAGGCAGAGGAAATGCGGGCGGAGCTGGCTGGTGGCGAGCTGGACCGCGTCGGCAAACTGCACGAGTTTGCGCGCGAGCGAGAGTTCCTGGGGGGTCTCGGGTGGCGTCGCACCCGTGAGGGGCGGGGCGGCGGGGTCGAGCCCGGCCTTGCGGAAAATCGAGTGGATCCGCGCGACAGCGTAAAGGAGGTAGGGCGCGGTGTTGCCGTCGAGGGCGAGCATCTTGTCCCACGAGAAGACGTAGTTGCTGCTGCGGTTCTGCGCGAGGTCGGCATATTGGACGGAGCCGACGCCCACGGTGCGGGCGATCTCACGGCGCTCAGCCTCGGGCAGGTCGGGGCTCTTGGCCGTCACGAGGGCGAAGGCGCGCTCCTCGGCTTCGTCGAGCAGGGCCTTGAGCTTGATGACGTCGCCGTCGCGGGTCTTGAGCGCCTTGCCGTCCTCACCGGTGACGGCGCCGAAGGTGACATGGTGCAGTGCGGGCACGCGATAGCCTTTCGCGGCGAACCATTTCCGGGCGGTGAGGTAGAGCTGCTCGAAGTGGTCGCCTTGGCGGAAGTCGGTGACGACGACGATGCCGTCGGCCTTGAAATGCTCCGTGCGGTAAAGAGCGGTGGCGAGATCGGTGGAGGCGTAGTTGCTGGCGCCGTCGGCCTTGCGGATGAGAAAGGGCTGTTTGGCAAACCGGGGGTGTTCGGGGTGGAAGACGACGAGCGCGCCCTCGCTGATCTGGGCGAGGCCGGTCTCGGTGAGCTCACGGTAGATGCGCTCGACCTTGTCGTTGTAGAAGGACTCGCCGAGGTGGTGATCGAAGCGGATGCCGAGCCGGCGGTAGATCTGCTCGAAGGCCGCGAGGCTGACGTCGGAGAATTTTTTCCAGAGGGCGACATTCTGGGGATCGCCCTGCTGGAGCATCACGAGTTCGCGGCGGGCTTCCTCGAGTTCCGGCGAGCCGTCGGGGGTGGCGGCGTGGCCGAGCTTGTAGAGGCGTTCGAGTTCCTCGATGGGCTCGGTCAGGAGTGCCTGGTCGTCGGCCCAGCGTTTGTAGCCATAGATGAGTTTGCCGAACTGCGTGCCCCAGTCGCCGAGATGGTTGTCGCGGATGACCCTGGCGCCGGTGATAGTGAGGAGCCGGCAGATGGCTTCGCCGATGACCGCGGAGCGGAGGTGGCCAACGTGCATCTGTTTGGCCGTATTGGGCGAGGAGAAATCCACCACCCAAGTCTGGCCGGCGTGCGAGCTCGCGGCGGCGGACTTGAGGTGCGCCTCGGAGTCGTAGGTTTGGAGCCAGGCGAGCAAGGCGGCGGGCTTAAGGCGGAAGTTGATGAAACCGGGTCCGGCCAGCGAAATGTCAAAAAAATCCCGCAATTCGACGAGCGGATCGACGATCTGTTGGGCCACAGCACGGGGGTTCAGTTTCTCGCGTTTGGCAAAGGCCAGGGCCCCGTTAGCTTGAAAATCGCCGTGCGCCGGGTCGGCTACCCGCACCTCCGGGTCGAAACCGCGCTCAGTCAAACCGAGCGCGGCGGCGGTGAACCGCAGGGAGGCGTCGAGGTGAGCAGCGACGTCGAACGGAAGGATCATAAGTAGAGTGAGGAATTGCGCTTGGCTTTGAGCAAGAAGGATTTTCGCGGGTTTGCCGAGCCGGAGTGCCATCCATCAAGGGATGGGTGACTAAATGTCCAAATAGGTGGTCATAGCGGGATTTTTGGCTCGACAAAACCGGCAAAAACCATTGCCCTTTCGAGCTTTGCGCCGCAAGGCGCCTACCCCAGACACACTCCGTGACCTCCATGAGAAAACGTCCCATTCCCACCCGCCGGTTCATTAAACCGTCGTTTACATCATTGATTGAGAAGAAACGCGACGGGCAGGAATTCTCGCAGGAAGAAATCCGTTATATCATCGACTCCACGTTGGATGGAGAGATGCCCCAACACCAGCAGGCCGCCCTGCTGATGGCAATTTACTTTGCGAACATGTCCGCGCAAGAGACGGCGATTCTCACCGAGGAAATGATGCTTTCCGGCGAAGTCATCGACCTGTCGCACATCGCCAAGCCCAAGATCGACAAATATTCCACCGGCGGTGTGGGCGACAAGACCGCCCTCGTCCTCGCGCCGCTCGCCATGGCCAGCGGCGTCGTCGTCCCCATGATGTGCGGCGTCGAACAGGAGTTCGTCATCACCACGATTGAAAAGCTCTCCGCCGTCCCCGGCTTCAAGAGCCACATGTCGATCCAGCATTTCCAGGACCAGCTGGCCCGGGTCGGTGGGGCCATCGCCGACCAGGTGCCCGAACTCGCCCCCGCGGACAAGATTTTCTACGACCTGCGCCTCGAGACCGGCACGATCCCGAGCCTTCCCCTCATCACCGGCAGCGTGCTCTCCAAGAAGCTCGCCGAAGGCGCCGAGGGCCTCGTCATTGACGTCAAGTGGGGCAACGGCTCCTTCATCAAGGACCTCGAGCAGGCCAAACAGCTCGCCCGCTCCATGACCCGCGTCGGCCGCTCCATGAAGCGCCGCTGCGTCGCGCTCGTCACCGACATGAACCAGCCGCTCGGCGACACCGTCGGCACCGCGCTCGAAATCAAGGAGGCCATCGCGCTCCTCAAGGGCGAGGGCCCCGAGGACATGAAGGAACTCGTGCTCAAGCTCGGCATGGAGATCGTCCGCCTCGCCGGCGTCGCCGGTTCCACGCTCTCGGCCAAGCAGACCGTGCAGCGCCATCTCACCGACGGCTCGGCCCTCGAGAAGTTCAAGGACATGATCAAGGCCCAGGGCGGCGACATCTCCTATATCGACCACCCGGAAAAATTCCCGACCGCGAAACACATCCGCAAGCTGCCGGCCCCGAAGCGCGGCTATGTGCACACCATCAACGCGGCGATGATCGCCAAGGGCGTCTCGCTCCTCGGTGCCGGCAAGGATGCCGCCCACCACAACAAGATCGACTACGCCGTCGGCGTCTCGGAAATCAAGAAGGTCGGCACGCAGGTCAAGCAGGGCGAACCCTTGATGATGATCCATTACAACGACGAGGCGAAGCTCGAGCAGGCGCTCAACTACTTCAAGGACGCCTACCGCCTCGCCCCGAAGCGGCCCATCCCGCCCCCGCTCGTCGTCGAGCGCGTGGCTTAAAGGGGGAGGGGCTTTAGGCCTCGCCAGTTTTCAGGCCGACCGGATCCCGGTCGGCCTTTTTTGTGGGCCCCGGCGGGTGCAGTAGGTGTTGGCCCCATCGCGGGGTCTGGCGAAACCCGGTATACTCCGAGCAAATGAACCTAAACTATCTCCTCGCCGTCCTCTGTTTCATCTTCTGGTTCGTCGCGCTGATTGACTGCATCAAGAGCGACAACCCCAACAAGCTGCTTTGGATCGTCCTGATCATCCTGCTGCCTTTTCTCGGCACGATTCTCTATTTCATCCTCGGCAAGACTTCGCGGGCCTGAGTCCTGATCTTTGGTCAGTGGCCGGTCGCGCTACAGGCGGACCGGCCTTTTTTGTTTCTTTGATGGAGGGCCCAGCAGGAGCTGGGCCCTCCAAAAATGAATCGCTCTCTGCGTCCTCGCGCCTTTGCGTGAAATCCATGTCCGATGCATCTGACACCGCCGACAAGACTCCGATTGATCCCATCCGTCCCGAGCGGGGCGACCCCATACCGCAAGCCCAGTGGCAGCGGCCGTGGGCGCAGCTGAAGTTTGTCAGCTTCCAGCCAGCCATCTTCCCGCGCATGCTCGGCGAGGTGTCGCGCGACGCCCGGCCAGGCGATCTGGTGTCGGTCTACGACAAGTTCGGCCACCGCGTCGGCACGGGGCTCTTCAACCCCCGCGCCAAGATGCCGCTGCGCGTCGTCGTCCACTCCAGCGAGCCCATCGGCGAGGAGTATTTCGAGATGGCCATCCGCCGCGCCATCGCGCTGCGCAAGGACATGTTCAAGCTGGATGCCTCGACCGAGGCCTGGCGCGTCATCAACTCCGATGGCGACGGCATCAGCGGCCTGACGATCGACCGCTACGCCGATGTGCTGTACTGCGACGTCTACAGCCTCGGTATCTTCCACCGCCTGCCGAAATGGCTGCCGCTGCTCTACGAGCTGCTCGGCACGAAGCACGTTCGCGTGCATGTGGACCACGATCTCGGCAGCCTCGAGGGCATCAAGCCTTCGCAGATGAAGGAGATCACCGCCTCGGCGCCGGACAAGGTGCGCATCAAGGAGGGCGGGGTGAAATACGAGGTGGACTTCGCCGAGGGGCACAAGACCGGCTTTTTCTGCGACCAGCGCGACAATCGCCGGCGCTTCGGCCAGCTCGTCAAGGATGCGCGCGTGCTCGACCTGTGCAGCTACACGGGCGGCTTTTCGATCAACGCGATCCTCGGCGGCGCGAGCGAGGCCACCGCGGTGGACCTCGACGAGGGTGTCATCACCCAAGGCCGGCGCAACGCCAACCTGAACCAGATTTCGCCGAACAAGCTGAAGTGGGTACATGCCGACGCCTTCGCCTACGCGCGGCAGATGCAGAAGAATGGCGAGCAATTCGACGCCGTGATGTGTGACCCCCCGAAGTTCGTCATGACCCGCGATCCGGCCTTCGCCGCCGAGGGCATGCGGAAATACGCCGACCTGAACACGATCGCCGCCAGCCTGGTGAAACCCGGCGGCCTGTTCGTCACCTGCTCGTGTTCCGGCCTCGTGTCACTCGAGGACTTTGAGGGCTGCGTCATCAAGGGCGTGCACCGCCTCAACCGCCGGCTGCAGATCTTCGACCGCACGGGCCCGGGCGTGGACCACCCGGTCTACTCGAACTGCCTCGAAAGCCGCTACCTCAAGGTGCTCTGGGCGCGGGTGGTGTAGCCATCATCGGGTCATCTCCGCATGGCCAGATTCGCCACTCCCCGGGCACCGTCAAACCAGAGCCGGCCGGGCTCCGGGCTTCAGGGTGTGCGGGATGCCAGGTAGGCGGCGATTGCCAGCATGTCGTCGGGGTCGAGGTTGGTGACGGCGGGCTTCATCAGCTCAACGCGCTGGCCGTGGCGCTGGCCGGTTTTCATGTCGAACAACTGGCGGACGAGATAACTCGGTGACCGGCCGGCGAGGCCGGGCATTGCCCCGACATCGGGAAGCGTAATCCCCTTGAGGTCCGGGCCGTGGCAAGTGAAGCAGGCCACAGTTTTGCCGCCACCGGTCGTGACCAAGGCTTCACCGCGTTTGATGCTGCCAACGGGCGCGTATGCGATAAAGCCGACGCGGGGACTGCGGAGAAGCTCGACCGCCTCGACATTCTCGGGGACTTCGATGATGCGGGCACCGATCGGTTCGTCCGTGCCGCTCGCGACCGGTAGATACATTCCGGCCGATAGGATGGTCTGGGGCACACGCTCGGTTTCGACCACGCGAATCCACGACGTCCATTTCATCCCGCCGTAGTATTCGGCGGCGGCCCGGATTTCATCGTCGGTCATGGCCTTGGCATAGTCGGCCATCATCTTCGTGTTCGGTTTGCGCGGATCGGAGGTCACGCGTTCGCCGTTCCGGAACGCTTGGAGTTGTTCGATGAAGTATTCGACGGGCAGTCCCGCAATCCCGGCGTTTTCGGGCCGGCCCTTGCCATTCGGATAGTGACACCGTGCACAGGCCCATAGCAGAGGTTGCCTGCCGTGAGCCACGATTTCTGGCATGGCGGGGTGGTCGCCGGGGTACCAGTCGGCCGGACTGAAAATGTTCGTGATTTCAGCCCGGGTGAAACGCCGGTCAGTGCCGGGCAGAGTGTGCACCGTGGGATCGGGCGGCGGGGCGGTCACGCTGCTGGCGGGGGCGGCGGGCGGGGCAATGGCAGGCGCGGGCTCCTTGAAACCATAAGCCCAAGGCGGGGGTGATTCGGCGGCAGCGACACCCGTCAGGGTGAGCAGGAGGAGGGAAAGGGGACGGGCGGGTCGTTTCATGGGGCCTGAGGGTTCGGAAAGCTGGCCACCGAAGAAAGCCCGAATCAGTTCCAAAGCCATCCTCTTTCCCCGTCCCGGGTCCGAATCATGGCTTGGCCGCGAGCAGCGCGTCCAGGCTGCCGTGCACGGTAGCACCGGGAATTTTCTCGAGCCGTGGGTAGCGCAGGCCGCCATCGTAGTTGAGCTCGACCGTGCGGTAGATGTCGCCCGTCTTCACGAGGAGGTTGAGCGGGGATTTCTTCGCCTTGAGCGCGGCCTTCAACTGGTCGGGGTCGAGCGCGCGGCCGTTCACGGCGACCAGCGTGGTGCCCACCGTCAGGCCGGCGTTGAAGGCGGGGCTGTCCCACGCGACCCCGGTGATGGCTCCCTCCTTGCCGAGGACCAGGCCGCCGGAGTAGGTGAGGTCAGTGACCTTGCGCTTTTTCTCGGAGGCCTTGAACCAGTCGGTCGGCGCATCGGTGTAGACGAGCCGGTAGCCGCTGCGGGCCAGCCAGTCGAGCGGGGCATGCTCGTTGATGGTGTCGATGCGGGCGTGGAGAAACGCGGCCCAGTCGTGGGGCTGCACCTGGTTGAGGGTCCGCACGACATCGTCGAAGGTGTAGGTGAGCTGGCCCCAGTCGCGGTCGTTCACGCCGAAGAAGGCCCGGGCAAAATCGTCGAGCGAGCGGGCACCGCCGGAGAGCTCGCGAAGGAGGCTGTCCGCGTCGAGCCAGATGAGCTGGCCTTCCTGGTAGTAGTCCTCGCTCCGCTGCCAGCTTATCCAGCCCTTGGGACGGCGCAGGGCGATGACCGGGTCGTTGGTGGTGTCGATGAGCGGGCGCCAGGCGCGGCCGGCGCGAGTGTCGTAGGTGGCCGCAACGCTGGCGAAGGCGTCGAGCGTGTCCTGCTTGGACAACAGGCCGGAGCGCGCGGCGAGGACGAAGCCCCAGAACTGGGTCTGACCTTCGTAGATCCAGAGCAGGCTGTCCTGCATCGGCGTGCGGTAATCGGGTGTCCAGAGGTCGGCGGGACGACGGTATTTGCCGTTCCAGCTGTGGGTGTATTCGTGTGGCAGCAGGTCGTGGTCGGGGAGGCTGCCCTTCCAGTCGGTGAAGTAGGCCGGATCGACGCCGTTCTCCGAACTGCGCTGGTGCTCGGTGCCGATGCCGCCCTGTCGGGAGCTCAGCGCGAAGAGGAAATCATAGTGATCGTAGTGCTGCGCGCCGAAGAGCTTGAGGGCCTGCGTCACCAGGTTGCGGTGCAGTTGGAGTTGTTCCTCGGTGGCGGCGAGTTGCTCGGGCTGATCGGCGACGAGGTTGAGGCGCACACCGGGAGCGAGGGTTTCGACCCGGACGGTGGCGCCGGCGAAAATCGGGCTGTCGATGAGGGTCTCGTAACTCACCGGCTGGTAGCTGATGGTGGCGCCTTGCTGCGCAGCGACGTTTAGGGCGGTTGCCGCCTTCCAGCCGTCGGGTAATTTCACGGAGGCTGCGACGGTGATCTGACGCACGTAATGCCCGGCGGGGTAGAGCGACACGGCAAACCACTGGAGGTTGAGCATGTCAGGCGTCGTGACAATACGACCCTGAGCACCGTCCGTCGGTGCGAGAAACTGGAATTCGGCCTGCAGGCTGGTCGCCCCGGCGGGCACTTCGACGTGGAGGGCGAAAACCTCGACCGGGTCGCGTTTCCACGCGAGCGGTTTGCCACCGGCGCTGAACTTGAGCCCGGCGAGTTTTGAGATCTGGCCCGTGGGCGAATGATTGCCCGGTATCCATTCAGGGTAGAGCAGGGTGAGAGGCCCGGCGGCGACGGGAATGGTTTCCCTGACCTGAAAAATGCCGCGGGTGACGTCGGAAGCATCGACCGAGAGGGTGATGACACCGGGCCGGGGAATATCGCGCGCGGCCGGGATCGTGCTGGCGATGGGCTGGGCCTCGGGTGCGCTGTTTTGAGCGAGGGTGAAGATCGGGAGGAGGGCGAGGAGAACCGACAGGGGACGTTTGCTCATGAGTTCGTGGAGGTAGACTTTTGACACTACGACGACGCCCCGGTCAGGAGGGCGAGACAAAATTCCCGCGGGTTACCGCAGCAGCGCACTTGCGCACCAGAGGACCGGGGCCTGGCCATGGAAGTCGCCGGTGATACGCGGGCGGTTGAGGTAATGTTGACGGTCGTTTCTGGCACCAGTTCCGCCGCAGACTTCGCGGAGATTGGCGTCGGCGTCGAGGTAGGTGACCAGGGCGAGCCAGCCCTTGCGGGCGGCGGGGCCGTAGGTGGCGACGTCGAGCCAGCCTTCCTTTACGCCGGTGATAAAGGCGAAGGTGAACATGGCCGTGCCGGAGGTCTCGGGCCAGGAGTCGGGCCCGTCGACCAACTGGTGCCACATGCCGGTGGCGTCCTGATGTTGAAGCAGGGTGGTCATCATGAGTTGGTAACCTTGCATGATGCGGGAACGGTCGGGATTGTCCGCGGGCAGCGAGCGCAGAAGCTCGGTCATGCCGACGGCCATCCAGCCGTTGCCCCGGCCCCAAAAAAATGCGGCGACCGGCGTATGATAGAAAAGCCCGTTGGGTTTCTGGAGCTGTTCGAGGTAGTAGACCATTTCCTTCGCCGCACGGTCGATGTAGACCCGGTTGCCGGTGGCGCGATAGGCTTGGGCCTGAATCATCGTGATCATGAACATGTCATCGATCCACAGCCGGGTCTGCCAACTGAGACCCTTGGCCTGATGTTCGGCCGCGCGTGGTTCGATGCGGGTGCCGTAGGGTACGCCCCATTGCTTCTGGGCCATCCATTCACCGAGGGCGAGGCAGCGCAGATCCTTGGTCTGAAGATAAATTTCCAGCGGGACGGTGCCGAAGACTGTCCAGTCCACATGCTGCGGCGTGGGGATCAGGCTTTTCTCCTCGCGGAAGAGCGGTTCGAAGCGTTGTACGAGCAGCGCCTGCCGTGTGGTGTCGTGGCTCAACTGGGCGAAGGTCAGCGCGCCATACCAGGTGCAGGCTTCGGCATAGTGGAGGACCGGGTCCTTCCCCAAGGGCATATGGGGCCGGGGGATAAAGTTGTCGGTCACGCGCCGGCCGATCTCGGTGGGAGACTGGCCCGCCGGCCACGGCCCGAAATCATATGCGGCGTGGGCGGCAATTGCCGCAAATAGGGAAACGAGGGCAACCAGGCGGGGCAGGAGCAGTGGCATAAATGGAAAGTACCGGGAGTCTGTCAGTCGGCAAGGCGTGGATGGGCCTGAAATTGCGGTGAAATTCCGGGTGGACAAGCGCGGCGCGAAACCAACCATGCGGCACGAATGCAAAGCCTGAAGCACCTATTCGACCAGAACAACGCGTGGGCCGAGGCCATCAAGCGGCGCGATCCGGAATTTTTCCAGAAGCTCTCCCGCCAGCAGTCGCCCGAATATCTCTGGATCGGTTGCTCCGACAGCCGCGTGCCGGCCAATGAGATCATCGGGGTCTTGCCGGGCGAGGTCTTCGTGCATCGCAACCTCGCCAACGTGGTCGTGCATGCGGATCTCAACTGTCTCTCGGTGCTCCAGTTCGCGGTCGATGTGCTGAAGGTGAAACACGTGATGGTGGTCGGCCATTACGGCTGCGGTGGCGTACAGGCGGCCTACCGCTGCGAGCGGGTGGGCTTGGCCGACAACTGGCTGCGCCATGTGCAGGATGTGAAGGCCAAGCATGAGGATTGTCTCTGTGCCTTGTCGGATGACACGGCGCGCAGCGCGCGGCTTTGCGAACTGAATGTCATCGAGCAGGCGGCGAACGTCTGCGCGACCACCGTCGTGCAAGATGCGTGGGCGCGCAGGCAGAGCGTCACGGTGCATGGCTGGATCTACGGTTTGAGCGACGGCCGCTTGCGCGATCTGAAGACCTCGGCCGGCAGCACCGAGGAAGCGGCGACGGCTTACAGGGCGGCGGTCGCGGCGCTGGGGTAGGGGATTGTCATCCGGTTCTGCTTATGTGGGAGGGGCTTCATGCCCCGACGGGAAGACAGTTGGCTGACGTGTCGGGGCATGAAGCCCCTCCCACATTCCGCAAAGACGGACAAAAAAGCCCGCGGCGTGAGCCGCGGGCCAATCGAAAATCGAGAATCAAAAATCAGGTCGGGCGTCACGCCCGGCCCAGATAGGAACCGTCGGCGGTGCTGACCTTGATCAGTTCGCCGGTCTTAATGAAGAGCGGCACCTGGACGACCAAGCCGGTCTCACAGGTGGCGGGTTTCTGGACGTTGCTGGCGGTGTCGCCCTTGATGCCCTCGGAGCTCTCGGTGATCTTGAGGGTGACGGACGAGGGAATGTCGATGGTGACAGGGACGTCGTTGATGAAGAGCACGTCGGCCTTGCCGTTCGGCACGAGGTAGTATTTTGACTCACCGATCATCGCAGCGCTGATCTCGAAGGTCTCGAACGACTCCGGATCCATGAACGAGAAAGTGTCGCGGTCGGCGTAGCTGAATTCCAGGGTGCGACGGTCGGTCGAGAGGACGTCGACGTGGTCGGGGGAGTTGAAGCGCTGTTCGAGCGACTTGCCGTAGCGGAGATTGCGCATCTTCACCTGGACGAAGGCGCGGAGGTTGCCCGGCGTGCGGTGCTGGGTCTCCATGATGAGGTGCGGCTCACCGTTGAAAGTGATGACTTGGCCTTTGCGGAGATCGTTGGCAGCGGGCATGACGGGATCGGGTCGAGGATTTGAGTGGTGTAAGGGAACAGGAATACCGGGCGCGTTTTACCGGTGTCAACACCGCCCTCGGATTTCTTCCCGCCGGCGACAACCGGGCGGCGGGGAAGAATCTCCAAGCTTGTCATTTCCAAGTGGTTTCCGACACTGCGCGCCATACCCATGAAGCAGCGCACCCTCTTGCGCGAGGTCTCCATCAAGGGCAATGCCCTGCACACCGGAGACGCCGTGCATATGACCTTTAAACCCGCCCCGGCGAACCACGGCATCGTGTTCAAAAGGATGGATCTGCACGGCCACCCCGAGCTCAAGCCCCGGATCGGCCATGTCACCGACCTCATGCGCGCCACGACCATCCAGGTCGGCCACGCCAAGCTCCACACCGTTGAGCATGTGCTCAGCGCCCTCAGCGGCTGCGGCATCGACAACCTCCTCATCGAGCTCGATGCCAGCGAGCCGCCGATCATGGACGGCTCGGCCCGGCCTTTCGTGCAGCTCATCCAGCAGGGTGAGCCCGTCGAGCAGGACGCCGAACGCGAGTATTTCACCCTGACCGACACCGTATCCTTTTCCCGCGGGAATTCCTCCATCATCGCGCTGCCCTACGACGGCCTGAAGATCACCTGCACCTCGGCCGATGACCGCGGCATCCACACCCAGCATCTCTCGCTCTTGATCGACCCGGAGGTCTACACCGCGCAGGTGGCGGCCGCCCGCACCTTCACGATCTACGAGGACATCGAGGAACTGATCAAGCTGGGCAAGATCAAGGGCGGCAGTCTCGACTGCGCCATTGTCATCAAGGGCGACAAGATCATCTCCAAGGAGCCGCTGCGCTTCGCCGACGAATTCGTCCGCCACAAGATCCTCGATATCATCGGCGATATCGTGCTGCTCGGCATCCCGCTCAAGGCCCACATTGTCGCCACGCGGCCCGGTCACGCGGTGAACGCCGAGCTGACCAAGGCGCTGTTTGAGAAATACGAGACCTGGAAGAAGGGCG
>JAYUBB010000212.1:0-14056 GCA_043741015.1 Opitutaceae bacterium | reverse complement strand
TCTTCCTCCTCCTCGACCGTTCTGGGCACATCGCCTACCGATTCACCCTGGACCCGCGCCATCGGGCGTGGCTCCGCGCGGGCCTTCGCGCTCTCCTCCACGAGCCGCATGTCCCACCACCCGCATCCTGAACCGGATTGCGAGATGCTGGCCGACGCGCTAGGCCCGTCGACCGACGTTCCGGCGGCCCGTCCGCCCGTCCACGCCTCCCGGCTTCTCGCCGCCGGCGACGGCCTGCTGACGCGCGCCGACACGCTGCTCGAGCGCTGGCTCCCGCGCGAACTCAACCCGCTCGCGCAGCTCGGCCCGGCCGCCAACGTCATGCTCCTGCTCGCCACGCTCTCGGGCGTGCTCCTGCTCGTCTGGTATTCGGCGAGCGTGCAGTCGGCCTGGCACTCGCTGGCGGACCTGGGTCCGCGTTCCCTGGGCGGATTTGTGCGCAGTGTGCACCGCTACTCCTCCGACCTCACCATGCTGCTCGTGCTGGCGCACCTCATGCGCGCGCTGCTGGCCCGCAAGTTTGCGGACGCCCGCTGGCTCGCCTGGGTGAGTGGCCTCGCCCTGCTCGGCCTCGTGTGGTTCATCGGCTGGACGGGCTACTGGCTGGTGTGGGACGTGCGCGCCCAACTGCTCGCCCTGGACACGATGAAGGCCGTGGACGTGCTGCCGGTCTTCGGCGAACCGATGCTGCGGCTGTTCACCGCCGACCGCACGGTGCCGTCGCTGCTGTTTTTCGTGGTTTTCTTTCTGCACATGGTGCTGCCGCTGGGCATCGCGGTCGGCCTGTGCCTGCATCTCGCGCGCCTGAGCCGCGCGCAATTGCTGCCTGACTGGCGTCTGGCCGCCTGGCTCTCGGGCGCGGTGGGGGTGGCCGCGCTGGTCTATCCGGCGGTCAATGCCGCGGCGGCGCACCTGGCCGTAAAACCGGCGTTGCTCACGATGGATTGGTGGTTTCTCTGGCCGCTGGCCGTCACCGCGCGCCTTTCGGGCGGCGGCATCTGGCTCGCGACGCTGCTGGCGGCCGCCGGGTTGATGACCGTGCCGTGGTGGCTGGGCCGGCGACGGCCGCGTCCGGTTTTTCAGGCCACGGTCAACGTCTCGCGCTGCTTCGCCTGCACGCTCTGCTCGCACGACTGCCCGTTTGGCGCGATCACCATGATGCCGCGGACCGACGGGAAACCGTTCGCGTCGCAGGCCCAGATCGATCCCGACCGCTGCATCGGCTGTGGCATCTGCGCCGGGGCGTGTGATACGCAGGCCATCGGCCTGGCCTGGTTCGACGCCCAGCAGGTCTCGCGCGAACTCGAGACGCTCGTGGCGGACGGGGCGGCGCATGGTGCTGCGCCCGCGCTGGCCTTCGTCTGCGCGCAGACCGGTGGCGGTTGGGAGTTGTTCGACCACGTCGCGTGGGCGCGGCGGCTGCCCGGCTACTCGGTGCGGCCCGTGCCATGCTCGGGCTGGGTCGAGCCCAAGCTCATCGAGCGGCTCATCAGCAAGGGGGCAGCGGCGGTCCTCATTGTGGGCTGCGGCTCCGCCGAGTCCTTCGGTCGCGAGGGCAACCGTTGGATGTCCGCTCGTCTTGCCGGCACGCGTGAGCCCGGGTTCCGGCCCCACCGCGCCGACCAGCGCAAGGTGGCGCAGATGAACTTCGATCCCCTCCGCCCGCAACTGCTCACCGCGGCGTCGATCCAGCTGCGGCAGACCCTTCCCGTCGCGGTGGGGGCGGCGTGCTCCCGTTTCAAGGGGTGGGCCGGCGCCCTGGGGCTGACGGCGGCGGTGCTGGCCGGATTGCTGGCGGTGAGCGATGCGCCGTTTCGCAACCCCGCACCGGCGGACGCGGAGTTTGTGTTCACCTTTCGCGCGCTCGGCGGCCGGGTGACGAGCGATACCCCTGCGCCCGCCCCCGGGCGCGACGACCGGCCCGTGCATATGCGTGCCACGATGCCGGCGGGGCGCACGCGCAATTCGGTGGTCGTCCGCCTTGAGTTGGACGGCCGCGGCGGGCAGCAAGTGTTTCGTCCAAAGGGCCTGAAGTCCGACGGTGCGTCCGTGGGCGAGTGGCGGGTGCCGTTGACCCCCGGTCGCCATCGTGTGGCCGTGAGCGTCGCCACCGGCGAGGCGGTGGATGCCCCGCGCCAGGCGTGGACCGCGGAGGTTGACGCCGCGCCTGGCCGGCTGATCGTCCTCGCGTTCGACTCCGCCAGTGGATTCCAATTGGAGCCATGAAGCGATTCCGGGACTCCGGCATGACTTGTGTCAAGGTGTTGTGCCCGCAGTTGCGCTATAGTGTTGTTCCATCCCCGCGGATCCCACCGCTGCCATGAAACCGACCACTTTCAAGACTTTCGACGTGCGCCCGCATCTCGCCCGCGGTGAGGAACCGTTCGGGCTCATCCGGTCGCGGGTCGATGCCCTCGCTGTCGGCCAGGGGGTGACGGTGGTGGCTCCTTTTCTGCCTGCCCCGCTCATCGAGTTGCTGAAGGGGGAGGGCTTTCAGTCCGCCATGGAACGCCGCGCCGACGGCGCGTGGTGCGTCAGTTTCTGGCGGGAATAATACACTATGGCTACCACTGCGCTCCTTCCTCCTGACCAGGCTGGCGTCTGCCCGCTGCTGGCCCCACCCCAAAATGTCGCCCACGGCATCGTCAGCCAGGCGGTTCTGACCGCGCCAGGTCTCCGCGTGACCCTGTTTTATTTCGCCGCGGGCCAGGAGCTGTCCGAGCACACGACGCCTGCCCGGGCCCTCGTGCAGGTACTGGCCGGCAGTTGCGACTTCAGCCTCCACGGCCAGACGCGCCACCTCAAGGCCGGCGACCTGCTGCATATGCCCCCGCGACTGCCCCATGCCGTCCGCGCCGTCGAGGATCTGACCCTGCTCATCACGCAGGCCACGCCACCTCCCGGCCTGACTCCCGCTGCGATCTGAGGGCGCCGGCCAGACGGGTGGGGGCAGGACCCCGAAAACCTCGCTGGCATCATCCCGCTGATCAATATTTCACGCGACATGGGCCGCGCACCGCTTATCAATCACAGGGTAATGCCTCCGCGTTCTGCCGACCTGAAACTCACCGGCCTGATGGGTTCGCTGCGCTGCAGCCAGCTCTTCTCCGGTCTGCCGCCAGAGGATCTGGCCGTAATCGCGTCGTTTGCAGTCGCCCAGTCGCTGGCGAAGGGTGAATACCTCTTCCGCGAGGGCGAGCCATCGCGCGGCTGCTACCTCGTGCAAAGCGGCGCGGTGAACGTCCACCGGGTCAACGCCGCCGGCAAGGAGCAGGTCATCCATGTGTTCCGCGCCGGTGAATCCTTCGCCGAGGCCTCGCTCGCTTCCCCGACCGGCTACCCCGCGCACGCCCGGGTTGTCGAGCCCGGCATGGTCCTGCTCATTCCCAAGGTGCCCATCCTCGAGTTGATCGGCCGCCGGCCCGACCTGGCGCTCCGCATGCTCGGCTCCATGAGCGTGCACCTGCGCGTGCTCGTCGGCATGCTTGATGACCTGACCCTCAAGGATGTGGAGACCCGCCTGCTGAACTGGCTGGTCAAGCACGGCCGCACCGCCCTCGGCGGGGTGATCCGGCTCCCGGGCACCAAGCGCGAGCTCGCGGCCGAGCTCGGCACCAGCAGCGAGACGCTTTCCCGCACTCTGGCCCGGCTGCGCGACCAGCAGATGATCACAGTCGGTGCGCACGCGATCACCGTGCTGGCGGCCCCGGCCCTCGCCGCCCAACTGCGGCGCAATCTCGGCGAGGCCTGAATCGCCGGGCGACTTGCCCGGAGATTGATCTGGCTCAAGGCCGGCCGGCCGCTGCCGTGCCATAGTGGGGGTATGTCCACCACCGCCGCTCCCGCCACCCTGTCCGGCCTCACGCCGGAAACCACTATCGGTGAAATCGTCGCCGCCCGGCCCGCCCTCGCGCGGCTTTTTGAACAGCTCGGCATCGATTATTGTTGCGGGGGCAAACAGACCCTCGCCGCCGCGTGCGCCCGCCGCGGCCTGGAGGTTTCCACCACCCTCGGGCTGCTCGATTTCGCCAGCGCGACCTTGGCCGCCGGCCCCGCCGAGGTGGACGCCGCCGCGTTGAGCCTCACCCAGCTTGCGGACCACATCGAGACCACCCATCACGCCTACCTGAAAATCGAGCTGCCTCGACTCGTCGAGCTGGCCGACCGGGTCGCCACCAAGCATGGCTGGCGTGACCCCCGGCTTGCGGACGCCGCCGCCGCCGTGCGCGACTTGGCGGGAGAAATGCTCTGCCACATGCAAAAAGAGGAGATCGTGCTCTTTCCCCTCGTGCGCCAGATTGAGGCCGGTGTCTGCATCAGCTTGGGCGGCGGGGATCTCGCCGACCCGATCCGGCAGATGGAGGCCGAGCACGAGGCGGCCGGCCAGCTTACCGCGAAGCTGCGCGACCTTACCGACGGGTTCACGCCCAACTCCGAGGCCTGCAACACCCACCGGGCCCTCCTCGCCGGCCTCGCCGAATTCGAGTCTGATCTGCACCGACACGTGCACAAGGAGAACAACGTCCTTTTTCCCCGTGCGCTCGCGCTCGCAGCCGTCCCGGCATGAGGCGAATCAAGTGGCTCCACCGGAGTGCTGGCGGCGAGGGCGGGATCCGCGCCATACGGCAAATGTCATGAAAACCAACTTCGTTCCCCTCGATCGCTCCCGGGCGGGGCCGCTAAACCACCCCCGCGGGTAAATGCTATTTGCGCTTCCCCTGACTGTTGGTTCTGCTGGCGGTCGTGGTAAAGCCTGCCGACAACACCAAGCACAGCCGGGAACTGGTCCGCCAGCTCCGGGAGTCGGAGATATATCGCGATTACGAGAAGGCCTTCCGCGATACCACCGGCCTGCCCATCAACCTGCGGCCCATCGAGGCCTTTGACCTGCCGCATCACGGCGAACCGAACGAGAGCCCGTTCTGTGCGCTCATGGCCAGCACCAACCAGAGTTGCGCCGCCTGCCTTCAGCTCCAGAAAAAGGTCGAGGTGGAGGCCCGCATGGAGCCGAAGACCCTCAAGTGCTTCGCCGGACTCTGCGACTCGGCCGTGCCGGTCCGGGTGGGGGAGAACCTCGTGGCTTTCCTGCAGACCGGCCAGATCCTCCTGCACCAGCCGAACAAGCGTGAATTCAAAAAGCTCACCCGCGAACTGGTCAACTGGGGGGTGGTCACCGATCTGAAGCGGCTGGAGGAGGCTTATTTCCAGACCCGCGTGCTGGAAAAGAAGCAATACGAGGCGGTGCTGCGTCTGCTCACCATCTTTGCGAAGCATTTGTCCTCGCTCAGCAACGAGCTCATGGTCTCGGCCCAGCAGGCCGAGTCGCCGATGATCGCCCGGGCCAAGGTCTTCATCATGGAGCACCAGCACGAGGAGATGTCGCTCGGACAGGTCGCAGTGTCGGTCAACACCAGCGCGTTCTATTTCTGCAAGTTGTTCAAGCGGGCGACCGGCCTGACCTTCACCGACTACCTGGCCCGCGTGCGGATCGAGAAGGTGAAAAATCTCCTCCTTAACCCGCACAAGCGCATCAGCGAGGCGGCCTATGAGGCGGGCTTCCAGTCACTCTCGCAGTTCAACCGCGTGTTCCGGAAGATCACGGGCGAGGCGCCGACGGTGTGGCGCGGGAAGCGGCCGGGCCGGGCAGCGGTCGCCTGAACAATTTTCCCGGCATTTCGCAGCAACCGGGGGTGCCCTTGTGCTGGCAGACCGAGCACAAGGTCTCGATCTCCTGCTGGGCCAGCGAGCGGAAAAGCAGCAGCACATCCTCTATTTCCGCGCCCAACAGCGGCGCAGCAGTGGCGCGCAGGGCCAGCTCGCCGGTGGTGTAATACTTCAACAGCGGGTTCAGGCCGCAGGCGCAATAGGCATGCACCTGGGCGATGAGCGCCGGGCAGCGCCGGAGCCATTGCTCCTCGGTTAACTCCCCGAGCCCGGCGAATAGCTGGGTCAGCGTTGCGTCCATCAGGAAGACCAGGGTGTCGGGCCGCCCGAGCGGCGTGAGCACCGGTTCGCCGCGCAGCAGCTCCGACCACTCGGTCTTGATGGCGGGACAGAGCGCCGCCAGGCTCTGCAGGGTCGCGGGGGTCATGCGGAGAGCTTGACACAAAGCGGAGGGGGCCACGCCGCAGGATTTGGCGGGTAAGGCGCATATTTTGGGCAAATCCCGCGCAGCGAAAACCAAACTGCGCGGAGCCGGGGCGACGCAGTCCAGCTATGGTGGGGGCATGAAACCACGCGCCCTTGCGCTCGAGCCCACCGAGACCGAAATCCAGTACGCGGCCTATTACCTCTGGCACCAGGAGGGCCGGCCCGCCGGTCGCGCCCTCGAATTCTGGTTGTGTGCCAAAAAACGCTTGAGGCCCACCCTGCCTCCACCCGGTGGGAAGCGACATTTGGCAATGCCCGCAACGATTGCGGCAAGGAATGCGCAGCCACCCGGCCGGAAACGTCGATAATCAGAGCAGACATATCCACGCCATGTCTGTGATCCCCATAACCATTTTCTTCAGCCTGCTCCTGGCCGGCACCTTTGTGGTGTTGTTTGCCCGCGAGCAGCGCCGCCGCCGCTATGCGAGCGCGGAACGCGACTCGCTCCTGCCCCTGGCCGAAGAGACGCCCCGCACCGTCGGGCCCGATGAGCCTGATCACGACCACCCCGAGGACGAGGCCGGGTCCTGCGGCTGCCGCGACGGCACACGACCGCCCTGCGTGGGCTGCCTGAAGCGTCCCACCACGGTTTCCTGAATCTCCACGCAACCCCATGAAGACCGGCCAAAAAACCATCATCGAATTCAACGACCGGATCGTGCGCCAGTTCATGCTCGCGTCCCTCATCTGGGGCGTGGTGGGCATGCTGGTCGGCGTCCTCATTGCGACCCAGCTCAACTACTGGCAGGCCAACTTCGGCCAGGCCTGGCTGAGCTTCGGACGGCTCCGCCCGCTTCACACCAACGCCGTCATCTTCGCCTTTGTCGGCAACATGATGTTCGCCGGCATCTACTACTCGACGCAGAGGCTGGCGAAGGCCCGGCTCGCGAGCGATTTCCTCTCCACCCTGCATTTCTGGGGCTGGCAGCTCATCATCGTCGCCGCGGCCATCACCCTGCCGCTCGGTCTCACCCGCGGCAAGGAATACGCCGAGCTCATCTGGCCCATCAACATCGCGGTCGCCGTCATCTGGGTCGTGTTTGCCGTCAACTTTTTCTGGACGCTCGCGCGGCGCAACGAGAAGTCCCTCTACGTTGCCCTCTGGTTCTACATCGCGACGATCATCACCGTGGCGATGCTCTACATCGTCAACCACCTGTCGCTGCCGACTTCGCTCACGCACAGTTATCCCATCTTCGGCGGCGTGCAGGACGGCCTCGTGCAGTGGTGGTATGGGCACAACGCCGTGGCGTTCTTCCTCACCACGCCGATTTTGGGCATCATGTATTACTTCCTGCCGAAGGCGGCGGAACGGCCGGTGTATTCCTACCGGCTCTCGGTCATTCATTTCTGGTCGCTGGTCTTCCTCTATATCTGGGCGGGCCCGCACCATCTGCTCAACACTGCGCTGCCCAACTGGCTCCAGTTGCTCGCCATGACGTTCTCGCTCATGCTTTGGGCTCCGTCGTGGGGCGGCATGCTCAACGGCCTGCTCACGCTCCGCGGCGCGTGGGGGAAGCTCCGCACCGACCCGGTCATCAAGTTCTTCGCCGCCGGCGTCACCTTCTACGGCATGGCGACCTTCGAGGGGCCGCTGCTCTCGATCAAGTCCGTCAACGCCCTCGCGCACTACACCGACTGGATCATCGGCCACGTTCATGTCGGCACGCTCGGCTGGAACGGCTTCATGGCCGCCGGCATGTTCTACTGGCTCGTCCCGCGCCTCTGGAACAGGCCGCTCCATTCCCAGTCGCTGGCCAACCTGCACTTCTGGCTCGGGACCTTCGGCATCCTGCTCTACGTCGCCGCCATGTGGGCCTCCGGCATCACCCAGGGCCTCATGCTCAACGCCACCGCCGAGGGCGGCACGATCCTGAAGTATCCCAATTTCCTCGAGACGGTGAACGCCGTCCGGCCGCTCATGCTCCTGCGCGTGGTCGGCGGCACGCTCTACCTCGCGGGCTTCCTCATCATGGCCTGGAACATCTGGCGCAGCATCCGCGGCGCACAGGCCGTCAACGGCACGATCGAAGTCTATGTCGAGCTGCCCGTCGCGGCGGAGAAGCTCAGCCTCGCCGGCGCTTTCCTGAGCGCGCCGGTCCTCTTCAGCACCCTCGGCCTCCTCGCCGCCTGTGTGTGGCTGTTCACCAGCGGCTGGCTCAACATCCTCGGCCTGATCGGCACGACCTTCTGCGTGCTGCTGGCCATCGGCCATTTCCAGACGCGCGGCACCGCGTGGGGCGAGTGGTATGACCGGCTCCTGCTCAATGCCCTGCCGTTCACGGTGCTGACGTTCCTTGCGGTCGCGGTCGGCGGCCTCATCCAGATCATCCCGATGCTCACCATCGAGCGCCGCCTGCAGACCGAGGATCGCATCGCGCAGGTCTACACCCCGCTCGAGCTGGCCGGCCGCGACCTCTACATCCGCGAGGGCTGCTACCTCTGCCACTCGCAGATGATCCGCACGCTCGTGCCCGACGTCCTGCGCTACGGCGACTACTCCCGCCTCGGCGAGTCCATCTGGGACCACCCCTACCAATGGGGTTCCAAGCGCAACGGTCCCGACCTCGCGCGCGTCGGCGGCAAATACAACCACGCCTGGCATTTCGACCACATGCGCGACCCGCGGGCCATCTCCACCGGTTCCAACATGCCCGCCTACACCTGGCTGCATGAGCACAACACCGACTACGCCGCGCTCTCCGCCAAGCTCCGGGTGCAGCGCACCCTCGGTGTCCCGTTCCCCAACTGGTCGCCCGCCGACATTGACCGGATCGCCCACGACCAGGCCAAGCAGATCGCCAAGGAACTCCGCGACCAGGGCCGCTACACCGACCCGGACAGGGAGATCGTCGCGCTGATTTCCTACCTCCAGTCCCTCGGCAAAAAGTGGGACCCGGTGCAGACCCAAGTAGCGGGTAGCCAGTAGCGAGCATGCCGAACCACCAGTAACACCGCATCACTTCTACTCACTACCCACTACTCGCTACTGACTACTAATCCTCAACCCACCACCCCCATGTTCCACCGCATCATCTACGAAGACTGGCAGCTCATCTTCCCCATCGTCGCCCTCGCCGTGGCCTCGTGCATTTACCTCGTCGCCGGCTGGCGTGCCAGCCGCATGAAACCAGCGGACGCCAAGCGCCTCGCACAACTGCCCTTCGAGAGCGAGTAATCCGGTTGCCATGAATCCGTCCCAACCGCCTCCGCCGGACGAATCCGGGATCAAGCTCCGTCCGCACACCTACGACGGCATCCAGGAATTTGACCAGCGCCTGCCCAACTGGTGGCTCTACACCCTCTACGGCACGATCGCTTTCTCGATCGTCTTCTGGTTCGTGCACATGATCGCCAGGGTTATTCCGGAGGACGGTGCGCAGGTCGATGCGGCGATGGCCCGGGTCGCTGCGGCCAAACTTGCTTCGTCCATCGACGTGACTGACGACAGTCTCTTCTGGGCGATGAGCAATAATCCGGTTTTCGTCGCCGGCGGCCAGCAGACCTTCACGTCGCTTTGTGTGCCGTGCCACCTCGCCAGCCTGAAGGGCAAAGCGGAGAATCCCGGCGCCGTCGGCCCCAGCCTGGCCGACCAGGCCTGGATCCATGGCGGCACCCCGAAGGAAATCTACGCCACCGTTTCCCGGGGTATTCTGGCCAAGGGCATGCCTGCCTGGGAGCCCGTGCTCGGCCAGAAGAAGACCGCGGAGGTCGTGGCCTACGTCCTTTCCCATCACCAGAAAGGCGAGCCCATCACGATCGAGGTGCCGAAGTGAGACCAGGTGGAGCGCGGCCTCCGGACGCGCTCTGAACCCGTCCAGAGGCCGGGTTCCACCCACCTCACCGCTCCCCCCACGCATGAGCGTCCAATTCAAAGTCGAGAATCCTAAATCGAAAATCCCGAAGGGCCGCACCGGACCTTCGCTGGATTCCATCACGACCATCAATGCCGATGGCTCGCACCACGATATCCATCCGGCGGATGTGCGCGGCCCGTTCACGACGGCCCGCCGGCTCAGCGCCTATGGCCTGATTGGGATCTACCTGCTGCTGCCGTGGATTCCGGTCAACGGCGCGCCGGCGCTGTTCCTTGATGTCGCCGGGGGGCGTTTCCACTTCTTCGGCTGGACGCTGGCGGCGCAGGATACGTGGCTGCTCTTCTTCGGTGTCACGGGCTTGGGTTTTTCGCTTTTCTTCCTGACGGCCCTCTTCGGCCGCGTCTGGTGCGGTTGGGCCTGCCCGCAGACGGTTTTTCTTGAGCACGTCTTCCGGCGCATCGAACGCTGGATCGACGGCGATGCCACGGTGCGTCGCGCCCGCGCCGCCGCGCCGGTCTCAATGGCCAAAGTACTCCGGGGCGCAGCCAAGCATCTGATCTACGCCCTGGTGTCGCTCGTGATCACCCACCTGTTTCTCGCCTATTTTGTCAGCATCCCGCAGATGTGGCTCTTCATGCACGAGGCACCGGGCGGGCACTGGACGGCCTTCGTGTTCGTTTTCGTCACCGCCGGTGTGCTCTATTTCAATTTCGCCTGGTTTCGCGAGCAGCTCTGCATCGTGATCTGCCCCTACGGCCGGCTGCAATCGGCCCTCACCGACGACCACTCCCTGGTCATTGCCTACGACGTGCAGCGGGGCGAACCGCGCGGCCGGCTGGGCACGCCCGATGCCGGGGCCTGCGTCGCCTGCAATCGTTGCGTGCAGGTTTGCCCCACGGGCATTGACATCCGCCACGGTCTGCAGCTGGAGTGCATCGGCTGCGCGGCGTGCATCGATGCCTGCGACGAGGTCATGACGAAAATCGAGCGCCCCAAGGGCCTCATCCGCTACGACTCGTTGGTGAATTTTGCCGGCTATCGCACGCGTTGGGTGCGGCCCCGCACCGTCGTCTACAGTATTCTGCTGCTGGTCGGGGCGACGGTGGCGGCCTTCGCGTTCTCGTCGATCAAGCCCACCAGCTTCCTGGTCTACCGGATGACCGGGGCGGCCTATTTCGTCGGTCGGGACGACGTGAGGAACCAATTCATGGTCCGCCTCGTCAACAAGCTGTCCACGCCGGCGACCCTTACGATCACCACCGAAGGCGTGCCGGCCACCGTGCAGCAGACGGGTTTCGCCACGTCCGTGACGATCCCGGCGCTGGACGAACAGGTGAGCCCGCTGGTGCTGACGATTGAGCGCAAGAATTACACCGGACCGTTTCATTTCACCGTGAAGATACAGGACCCCGGCAGGACCTACACGCTGTCCCGCGTCGTCGAGTTCATGGGCCCGGAGCCACACTTGCTGCGCGAGGAAGAAGCAGAGCGCGAACACGAACGAAAGGACCGGGAGGTGCATCATGACTAGGTTCCGGCCCTGGTTCCTCGTGTGCGCGGTCTTCGCCGCCCTCGTGACAGCTTATTTCTTTGCATTCCGTGCCGCGCACGAGGTGCAGATCAAGGACGTGCCGCTCGTCACCAAGGAGGGCCGGCCATGACTGGACTCGCCGGCATCACCGGACCCGGCTCGGCGCTGGTTGCCGGGCTCGTCACCAGCCTGCATTGCGCCGGCATGTGCGGACCGCTGGCCTGTGCGCTCATGCCCGCGCGCGCGGATGACACCGATCCCCCCACGGTGGCCTCGGCGTATCATCTCAGCCGGCTCGCGGGCTATACGGTGCTCGGGGCCCTGGCCGGCGGGCTGGGCCGGTTGCCGCTGCAGTGGTTGGGTTCGGATGTGCTGCGTTTCCTGCCCTGGCTGCTCGTGGTGTTCTTCATCGCGGTGGCGGTGCGCTTCGACCGGCGCCTGCCGCGTCTGCCGCTGCTGGGCCGGGTTTACGGTGCGTTGGCGGCACGGTTGCGCGGTGGTTCGCGCTTGCGCGCCGCCGCCCTGCTCGGGCTGGCGACCCCGCTGCTGCCGTGCGGTCCGCTCTACTTTCTCCTCTCACTGGCGCTGCTCTCGGGCTCGGCGCTGCGCGGGGCGGAGACGCTGCTGGCCTTTGGCCTCGGGACCGTGCCGTTGCTCTGGCTGGCGCAGGCTAATTTTCACCTCATCCGCGTGCGGCTCGGGCCTGTGTGGCTCTCCCGGGCGCAGACCGTCCTGGCGTTGACGGTGGCGGCGGTGCTGGTGTGGCGGTTGCGCGGCACCCTCGGGCTCGGCGGGCCGGCCGTGAACAACTTTGTCTGCTTCTGATCATGAATTTCCTCGGAAAAAACTTGGTGAACGGGGGTGCGAGCCCGACGGTGCGAGTGCGTGGACTGCGTGCCGCGACAGCCGCCCCCGTTCACCTTTGCCTTCATTGCGGCACCCCGCTGCTGGGTGCGCCGGCCCAGGCGGCCCGTTTCTGCTGCGCCGGTTGCGCCTATGTGTTCCGGCTCGTGCACGAGCACGGGCTCGAGGGTTACTACAAGATGCGCGACGCCGTGGTGGCGCCGGTGGACCAGGTCGTTTTTCAACCGCGCGACTATGCGTGGCTCGCGGAGTTGCAGGCCGCGGCGGAAAATGGAACCGCCACGGCCTCGCCGCAGAAGGGCACGCCCGAGCTTACCCTCGAGGTGCAGGGCATCTCGTGCGCCGGCTGCGTGTGGCTGATCGAGAAAGTGTTTCACCAGCAACCCGGCGCGCTCGACATCGAGACCGATGCCGCGCTCGGGCGGATGCGCCTGCGCTGGCAGCGCGACCGCTTTGGGGCCGCGGCCTTTGCCCGGGCGTTGCAGTCGTTCAACTATCTGGTGGGGCCGCCGGGTGAGGAGCCGGCCGTGCCGGAGAGCCGGCTGCTGGTGCGTCGCATCGGGCTGAGCGCGGCGTTCGCCATGAATATCATGCTCTTTGCCCTCCCGCATTACTTCGGGATGGAGGCGTCGTTTCCCTACGCGTCCTTGTTTGGCACGCTCACGATGGTCTTTGCCACGCTGAGCCTGCTGACCGGCGGCAGTTATTTTTTCAGTCGCGCCCTGCAGGCGCTGCGCAGCGGAGTGCTGCACATTGATCTGCCCATTGCCCTGGGCATCGCGGGGGCCTACGGGGGGTCCTTCTATGGCTGGATCAGTGGGCGCGGGGAGTTCGTCTATTTCGATTTTGTCGGGGCGTTCATTTTGCTGATGCTCACCGGACGCTGGGCGCAGGTGGTGGCGGTGGAGCGCAACCGGCGGCGCCTGCTCAGCGGGCAGACCAGGCCGCAAAAAGTCCACGTGCTCGGGGCGTCGGGTGTGGCGGTGGCGCAGCCGGTGGAGAACCTGCGGCCCGGCGATGTGTTCCGCGTGCGGTCGGGGCAGGTTGTGCCGGTGGAGGCACAACTGGAATCTCCGGTCGCGACGTTTGGCACGGCGTGGATCACGGGTGAGGCGGATCCGCGCGATTACCGGGCCGGCGGCCTGGTGCCGGCCGGGGCCGTGGCCCTCGGGTCAGGTGAGGTGCAATTGCGCGCGGTGCAGACCTGGGCCGATTCCCTGCTGGCGCAATTGCTGCGCCCGGTGGCACGCGATGCCTTCCGCCACCGGACGTTGGAACGGATCGTGGGCGGGTATTTGATCGCGATCTTCGGGGTGGCCACCGCGGCCGGGCTCGGCTGGTGGCTCGGCACGCACGATGCCGTGCGGACCTGGTCGGTGGTGACCGCCGTGCTCGTGGTGTCCTGCCCGTGCGCGGTCGGGCTGGCGTTTCCGCTGGCCGACGAGATGGCCACCGTGGCGCTGCGGCGTTGGGGCGTCTTTGTGCGCGAGGCCGACCTGTGGCCGCGGCTCGGGCGCATCCGCAAAATCATCTTCGACAAGACCGGCACGCTCACACTGGAGACTCCCGCCCTGTTAAACCCGGTGGCGCTGGCGGGACTCGCGCCGCTGGCGCGGGCCGCCCTGCTGGCGCTCGTGCGCGACAACCAGCACCCCGTGAGCCAGAGCTTGCTTGAAAACCTGCTCGCGCGGGC